>NZ_JAVIJB010000029.1:0-100358 GCF_033977165.1 Mesorhizobium captivum | reverse complement strand
GCTGGAACACCCCTCATCCGTCTCGGCGCTGCGCGCCGATCCACCTTCTCCCACAAGGGGAGAAGGGGAAGCCAGTTACTCCCGCGCGATAATCTCCTCACCGCCGATGACGAGGCGCAGGCCGAGATTTCCGGCCCTGCGGCGGGCGAGGAAGCGCGGGCGGCGCATGTTGGAGACACGGCCCTTGCGGCGTTCCTGCGGCGGCAGCGCCTTGATGGCGGCGCCGAGCGATTCCTCCAGCGTGCGGGCAATGCCGTCGGCCTCGATCAGAAGCATCGGCAGGCGATAGGCGTCGGCCCAGGCGCGCCAGTCGGCGGCGACATCGTCGAGATCGTCGGCGACAAGCAGCGGCACCGACAGCATCGGATCATTGTGCAGAAGTTCCAGCGTCACCGTGACGTTGCCGTCCGGATCTTCCATGGCACGGGCAGCAACGCCGCGGAACGCGTTGGCGGGCAGCGCGATGATCGCCGGCACGCCGCTCATCTCCAGCATACGGCGGATGACGGCGCCGCGCTGGTCGATGGTGAAGGTGACATCGCCATAGTCGTCGCGCGTGGCATAGCTTACCATTTGCGGCAGGCGAAACGGGTCGAGACGCATGTTGCGCCCCGCCCAGACTGGCTTCAGTCCAGTGTTCATCGAATGCCTTCCTGTTTCTCCTGAGGGCCGTTTTCCGGTTCTCTCCGGGCCGGTTTTTCCGGCCTCGTTATGGGCAGAAACATTAGCGCTCGCTTCTTACCGCCGCGCTTAAGAAAGTCGGTTAAATTTTGCTGATCGGAGCCGATGGTTATCGGAATGCGACCAGCCACCAGATGTTGGAAGGATCAGATAACCTTACCGGGATTCATGATGCCGGCCGGATCGAACGCCGCTTTGACGCGGCGCATCAGGTCGATCGCAATCGGCGGCGCGGTGGCGATCAGCTCGTCGCGCTTCAACTGGCCGATGCCGTGCTCGGCCGATATCGATCCGTGGAAGGAGCGCACGACCTCGTGCACGGCGTTGTTCATCGGGCGGTAGAGACCGAGGAACGCTTCGTCGTCGCCGCCTTCGGGGCGCGAAATATTATAGTGCAAATTGCCGTCGCCCATGTGGCCGAAGCAGACGACGCGCGCGCCGGGGCTGACGGACGCGACGGCGCTGGCTGCCTTCTCGATGAAGTCCGGGATCGCGGCGATCGGCACGGAAATGTCGTGCTTGATCGAAGCGCCCTCCGGCTTCTGGCACTCGGGGAGCGTCTCGCGGAAATTCCAGAAAGCATCGCCCTGGGCAAGGCTTGCGGCGACCACCGCATCGCCGACGATGCCTTGCTCGAGACCGGCCGAAAGAATTTCCTCGATCAGCGCCCTGCCGTCTTCTTCGGAACGGCCGGAAGAAACCTGCATCAAGACATACCACGGCCAGTCGTCGGCCAGCGGCCGTGTGATGCCTTGACCATGCTTCAGCGTGAAATCGTAAGGCCTTCTGGCGATCAATTCGAAAGCGGTGAGCGCCGCGCCAGCGCGGTCCATGGCCAGTGTGAACAGCGAAAGCGCCGCTTGAGCCGAAGACAGGCCGGCGAAGGCAACCTCCCTGCCCTTCGGCTTGGGAAACAATTTGAGCACCGCGGCGGTGATGACGCCAAGCGTGCCCTCGGCGCCGACGAAAAGGTTCTTCAAATCATAGCCGGTGTTGTCTTTCTTCAGCTTGCGCAGATCGTCGAATACTTCCCCCGTTGGCAGCACCACCTCGACGCCGAGGCAGAGCTCGCGCGCATTGCCATAGGCAAGCACACCGGTGCCGCCGGCGTTCGAAGAAAGATTGCCGCCGATCTGGCAAGAGCCTTGCGCGGCGAGCGACAGCGGAAACAGCCGGCCGGCGGCGTCGGCCGCTTCCTGCAGCGTCTGCAAGATGACGCCGGCCTCGGCGGTGACCGTGTTCGACAGCACATCGATTTCGCGGATGCGGTTCAGCCGCGACAGCGACAGCACGATGTCGCGGCCGGACTTGTCCGGCACCTGGGCGCCGACCAGGCCGGTGTTGCCGCTTTGCGGCACGACCGGCGTTCCGGTCTCGGTCGCCAGACGCATAATGCGGCTCACTTCCTCGACGCTGCCAGGCCTCAGCACCAGCGATGTCCGGCCATGCCAGAGGCCGCGCCGCTCGGTGATGTAGGGCGCGATATCGGGCTGATCGCGCAGCGCGTATTTGTCGCCGACAATGGCCGCGAAGCGGTCGATGAGGGCGGGATCGAGATCGAAGGGCTGGTCGTTCATGAGGCCAAACCTAGAGCAATTCCAGGAAAAGTGTGAAGCGGTTTTCCGCCCGGAATTGCGTCAAAACAAAGAGATAGGCTCAGGCGATCTTGTCACGCGGGGCGGCGGCGCGGACGAGCCGGTCGTTGATTGCCTCGCCCAGCCCGTCAAACGGAATAGGCTCGACGGCGATGACGGCTGCGCCGCTGCGGTCGAGCGCCTGCATATAGGCGAAGAGATTGGTCGCCGCCTCGCGCAGATCGCCCGCCTCGGAAAGATTGCGCATCGCTACCGCATCCCGCCAGCCTTCGGCGCGATCGCGGCCAAAGGCGAGCAGCGCCTCGCCGCTGGCGATCTTGCCGACGTTGAGCCGCATCGCTGCGCCCGGCGCGTAATGCGAGGCGAGCATGCCGGGCGCTTGGATGCCGGCGGCGCCGCGCATCATCTTTACGCCGGCAACAGCTTCGATCTCATGGGCGGCAATGCCGCCGGGCCTGAGCAGCCTCAGCTTGCCGTCCTCGATCTTGATGATAGTCGATTCCAGACCGACCGGCGTCGCGCCGCCATCGACCACCAGCTTGATCCTGTCGCCGAGATCGACTGCCACGGCTTCGGCCGTCGTGGCGCTGAGCCTGCCGGAGGAATTGGCGCTGGGGGCGGCCAGCGGCCGGCCGAGCCTCGCGATCAGCTCGCCGCCGAAGCCTCTCGGCATGCGCAGCGCGATGGTGTCCAGCCCCGCAGTGACCAGCGGATGGATGCCGCTTTCCGCGCGCTGCGGCAGCACCAGCGTCAGCGGACCGGGCCAGAAGGCCTCGGCCAGCCTTGTCGACAGCGGATCGAAGTCGGCCATGCGGCCTGCCATGGCGAGGTCGGCGACATGGGCGATCAGCGGGTTGAAGCGCGGGCGGCCTTTGGCCTCGAAGATACGCGCCACGGCAACGCCGTTGGTGGCGTCGCCCGCCAGCCCGTAGACGGTCTCGGTCGGGATGGCGACGACATCGCCGCATTCGAGCAGCGCCAGCGCCCGCTCCATTGCCTCGCCGACGGCAAGTATCTCAGCCAAATTCACCACCGTTCCTGAACACGCGGGTCCCGTAATACGGCATGGAACGAGGGGCAAGGGCGGGTATTGGCGATTTATCAATCCCTAAAATGTTAAGTTTCGACGCAAGCCGGCATCAATTCGCCATCACTAGGCTGCGGATTTCCGGTTGTTGGGCACGGGGAGTTATCGTGATGCGTATGCTTTGCTATGACGCAATTCCGTATGGAAGGCTACGGCGAAGTCGTCGAGCCCAACCGTTACACACATTTCCTGGAATTGCTTTAGAGCGGTTCACCGTTTCACGGAAACGCCAAACCGCTCTATCTCTTTGTTTTTACGCAATTCCAGACGGAAAACCGCTACGCACTTTTCCTGGAATTGCTCTAGCAGCGGTCGGTATCGGCCTTTTGGCGACGGCCGGTCTGGCGCAGGCTTCGTCCATCGTGGTGCTTGGCGTTTCGACATCGACGCCATCCGTAGTCAGGCCGGCCGCGATCGAGCCAGGCAGGGTCTCCGCGGCTTCCACGCCATCCGTGGTGGCGCTCGGCGAACCGGTGCCAGCCGTCACCGATGAGAAGGTGGCCGCGATCCCGGAGAAATCGGGGCAGAGACACGCGCAGGCGCCGATGATCATTCGCGGCGGCATCGTCGGCGGTGCCCCCGCGACGCCAGCGGCGACCGCCTCGGCCAAGTCCACCGCGCCCGCGGCCGCGACACCGGCAAACGGCACCGCGCCTGCTGCGGCCACACCTCCCGACGGCACAGCCGCGGCTGCCCCCAACGGCGACGCCAAAGCGACCGACAACAAGGCCGCCGCGACGGCGGATGCGTCGGACGACCAGGCGCAGCCGCAAGCTCAGCCACAAGCTCAACCGCAAGAAGCCCCGATATTGCCGCGCTTCAGCAAGGCAATGTAGGCTACCGCCGCAGCGGCGTGAGGACTGACAGAAAAGGGGCGACGCCTGCCGCGTCGCCCCTCTTTCTCTTCAAGCGGCGAAAAACGGCTCAGGCCGCTTCTTCCTTGTCGTCATCGTCGGACTCGTCGTCCTCGCCGTCTTCATCCTTGTCGTCGGCCGATGCCTTGGCTTCGTCGGCGTCTTGATCATCTTCGTCTTCGTCGCCGTCCTCGCCATCCTCGTGTTCGTCCGAGGCAGTGTCTTCCTCATCGGCGTCTTCGTCGTCGCCGTCGGCTTCTTCGGCCTCTTCCTCGTCGTCTTCAGACGGTTCGGCGGCTTCGATCGCCGCGGCGGCGGCATGGTCGAGGATGTTGTCGGAAGCGGTTTCGATGGCCTCGGCGGCGGCCGAGGTTTCTTCAGTCAATTCGATATCGTGAACGGAATTCATGGCATGCCTCCGTGGTTAGGGACTCTTTTGCTTGATGCATGTCGTTGTCCCAGAACCGCTGCACACTTCTGGGCGACATGCATTGGTTCTCCCACGTGGAGGTCATCGCCATATGACTGTAAGCCGGCTCCGGCGCATTAAATTTGGGCCATGAAATTGTCGAAGCACGCCCGCGTCTTATGAGGCGCAGGCAGCTTCGGAGCTTGCGATTTTTGCGTCGTCAGCCGACGATTTTTGAAAAATCGGCGACCTGGTCGGTGGCGGCGCGGATGCGGGCGAGCAGCGCCAGGCGGTTGGCGCGCACCGCCTGGTCCTCATCATTCACGAGAACGCCTTCAAAGAATGAATCAACCGGCTCACGCAACACGCTAAGCGTCAGCATGGCGGTGGAAAAATCTTCGTTTTGAATCGCTTGGCCGGCTTCCTTCTCGGCCTGATTCACCGCAACAAACAGCTTCTTTTCCGCGTCTTCGCGGAACAGCGCCGGCTCAACAGTTTCGGCGACCAGCGTTTTCTTCTTTTCCTCGGCGGCCAGGATGTTAGCGGCGCGCTTGGTGCCGGCGAGCAGGTTCTTGCCATTCTCGGTGTCGAGCAAGGAGCCCAGCGCCTCGACGCGGCGAACGATCTGCAGAAGGTCGTCGGACCGCGGCGTGATGACGGCATCGATCAGATCGTAACGTGCGCCCTGGTCGCGGAGATAGACTTTCAGACGGTCGTGGAAGAAGGCGAGCAGATCCGAGATCTGGCCGGCCCCGCCGGCGAAATTAGCAAAAGCCTTGGCGAAGATCGAGGTCAGCCCCAGGCGAATGCGGTTCTCGACCAAAATCCTGACCACGCCAAGCGCCGCCCGCCGGAGCGCGAACGGGTCCTTGCTGCCAGTTGGCTTCTCGTCAATCGCCCAGAAGCCGGTGAGCGTGTCGAGCTTGTCGGCGAGCGCGACGGCAACCGACACCGGGTCGGTCGGCACCCGGTCGGACGGGCCTTGCGGCTTGTAGTGCTCCTCGGCGGCAGCTGCCACGGACGGATGCTCGCCCTGCAGCAGTGCATATTTGCGGCCCATGGCGCCCTGCAGCTCCGGGAACTCGCCGACCACTTCGGTCTGCAGATCGGCCTTGGCGAGCACCGCGGCGCGGGTGACGAGCGCGGGATCGGCGCCGACGACCGGCGCCAGTTCCTCGGCCAGGCGCTTGATGCGCGCGACCCTTCCGCCCTGCGTGCCAAGCTTGGCATGGAAGGTGACATTGAGATGATCGAGCCGCGCCATGCGCTGATCGAGCGGCTTCTTCAGGTTCAGATCGAAGTTTGCAGCCGATTCCACGAGCTGGTCGAGGTCCGGCAGGTCGCCCTGGTCGGTCTTCCAGAAATAGAGCGCGTCGGAAAGGCGAGCCCGCACCACCTTGCCGTTGCCGTATGCGATTTCCTTACCGCCATCCGACGCCTCGATGTTTGCGACCAGGACGAAGCGGTTGGAGAGGTCCTCGGCCGCGCCATGCGGCCGGGTGACAAAGCACTTCTGGTTGGCGCGGATGGTGAGGCGGATGACCTCGGCCGGAATGGTGAGGAAATCCTGTTCGAACTCGCCCAACAGCACGACCGGCCATTCGACCAGGCCGGAGACTTCTTCGAGCAGGCCTTCGTCCTCGACGAGGTCGAGGCCATTGGCAAAGGCGATGTTGCGGGCGTCGGCGAGGATGATCTCCTTGCGCCGGTCGGCATCGAGCACGACCTTGGCCGCCTCGAGCTTGGCCGTGTAGTCGTCGAAGCGGCGCACGGTGATCGGGCCTGGCGCGTGGAAGCGGTGGCCGTAGGTGACGTTGCCGGAGCGAATGCCGTCGATCTCGAAATCGACCACCACCGGCTCCTCGGTCTCCGGGCCGAAGGTGCAGACGATCGACTGCAGCGGCCGCACCCAGCGCAGCGAGCCGGGCTTGGCCGAGGCCGGTCCCCAGCGCATCGACTTCGGCCAGGGAAAGTTTTTGATGATGCCCGGCACCAGTTCGGCAATGATTTCTTCCGCCGCCCTGCCCGGCTTCGAGATATGGGCGACGTAGAAGTCGCCTTTCTTCGGATCGGAATGAACATGCGCCTCGGCGATCGATGAAAGGCCGGCCTTGCGCAGGAATCCCTGCACCGCCTGCTCGGGCGCCGTGGTCGAGGGACCCTTGATCTCCTCGCGAATATCCTTGGAGCGCGCGGTCAGCCCGCGGATGTCGAGCGCCAGGCGCCGCGGCGTCCAGTATTCGCGCGCCGCCTCATAGGTCAAACCCGCTTCGACCAGGCCGTCGGTAAGCATCTTGCGAAGATCGCCGGCAGCCTTGCGCTGCATGCGCGCGGGGATTTCCTCGGAGCGAAGTTCGAGAAGCAAGTCGGGCATAGGTTGGCTCCCTACCCTCCCCATCATGGGGAGGGTCGGCGCGTAGCGCCGGTGTCACGAATGCGCGGGAAATAGCAACTCGACTGGCCGCTGTCACCCCGCAGGCAGATCGCCTCTTCGATCGATTTCCGGAAATTTTTCAGCCGGCTGTCGGGACGGGTCATACCCGTCCGTCCTTGGAGCAGAAATTCCCATGAACCGAACGCAGCGCTGAAGCGACCCACGCTCAGGCAGAGAACTATTGGCTGAACGACGATGAAGACGGCATCGAGAACCCTGCAGATCCTGGCGCTGAGCGCCTGCTTCGCCGCCCAGGCGCATGGCACGATCACGATGCCAGGGGTGAGACAGGCGCTGCGCACCATCGATGGCGCCATCAGCCAAAGTGCTTTGCCGGTCGCAACCGTTGAGATCGCAAAAGTTGTTTTGAGCTAAGCCGCCAGGCCGCCCGCCTTCGTCTTCAGGAACGCCTCCCCGCAAGCCTTGGCCAGGTTGCGCACGCGCAGGATGTAGCTCTGGCGCTCGGTGACGGAGATCACGCCGCGCGCGTCGAGCAGGTTGAAGACGTGGCTTGCCTTGATGCACTGGTCATAGGCCGGGAAGACCATACGGTGCGCCGCCAGATTGTCGTTCGACGCCGGCACACCGGCGTTGAGCAGCGCCTTGCACTCGTCCTCGGCATCCTCGAAATGCCGAAGCAGCATCGCCGTGTTGGCGAATTCGAAATTGTGGCGCGAATATTCCTGCTCGGCCTGCAGGAAGACGTCGCCATAGGTGACCTTCTCGGCGCCCTCGCGGCCGTTGAAGTTCAAATCGTAGACATTGTCGACGCCCTGCACATACATGGCGAGGCGCTCGAGCCCGTAAGTGAGCTCGCCCGCCACCGGCGCGCATTCGATGCCGCAGACCTGCTGGAAATAGGTGAACTGCGAGACCTCCATGCCGTCGCACCAGCACTCCCAGCCGAGGCCCCAGGCGCCGAGCGTCGGGCTTTCCCAGTCGTCCTCGACGAAGCGGATGTCATGCAGCAGCGGATCGACGCCGATCGCCTCGAGCGAGCCGAGATAAAGCTCCTGCAGGTTCGGCGGGTTCGGCTTCAGGATCACCTGGTATTGATAGTAATGCTGCAGACGGTTCGGGTTCTCGCCATAACGGCCGTCCTTCGGGCGCCGCGACGGCTGCACGTAAGCCGCGTTCCAGCGACGCGGACCGAGCGCGCGCAAGGTGGTCGCCGGATGGAAGGTGCCGGCGCCGACCTCCATGTCGTAGGGCTGCAGAATGACGCAGCCATAAGCCGCCCAGTAATTGTGCAGGGTCAGGATCAGCCCCTGGAAGGAGCGGCTGGGATGCATGTGGGCAGGAATCTCGATGGTCACGGCGGCCTCGGAAAGCGCTGGGATTGGGCATTCCCTAGTTGCCGGGCCGGCGAGCGTCAAGGCAGCGCCTTGCGCCACAGCTCCGAGAGGTTGAACGCTTTGCGGCCGGCTGGCCCATTGCCGGGCGATCGCGCTCGCCGTTTGCTCGGATAAGCCGCAACGACAAAGGTCCCGCCATGCCCGGTCAACTCACCGTCCGTCCCGTCACCCGGCAGGACTACGAACAGTGGCTGCCGCTCTGGGACGGCTACAACGCCTTCTACGGCCGTTCGGGCGCGACAGCCCTTGCCGGCGAGATCACCGGGATGACCTGGTCGCGCTTCTTCGATGCCTATGAGCCGGTGCATGCGCTGGTGGCCGAGCGCGACGGCAGGCTTCTCGGCCTCGTCCACTATCTCTATCATCGCTCGACCACGGCGATCGCGCCCAACTGCTACCTGCAGGACCTTTTCACATCGGAGGCCGCGCGTGGCCAGGGCGTCGGCAGGGCGCTTATCGAAGGCGTCTATGAGCGCGCCAGGGCTGCGGGCGCGGGCCGCGTCTACTGGCTGACGCACGAAACCAACCACACCGCCATGCAGCTCTACGACAAGATCGGCGAGCGCTCGGGGTTCGTCGTCTACCGAAAGCTGTTCTGACAGAGCTGCTGAAAGAATTGCGGGGCCCTCGGGCCCCGCAAAAAAATGGATGATTGCGAAATCTCAGCCCTTCGGCGGCGCTGTCGGCGGGACCGGCTTCACCTTCGGGGTTTCCTGCGCCGTGTTGGATTCGATCGGCGGCAGGCCCTTGAGCAGCTTCTGCTGCAGGGTGGCAAGCACGTCCGGGTCCGGCTTCAGGTCGCGCGCCTGGGTCCACTGGAAGGTCGCTTCCAGCTTGCGGCCGACGCGCCAGTAGGCATCGCCCAGATGATCGTTGAGGACCGGATCTTCCGGCTTCAGCGACACGGCGCGCTCCATTTCGCGCACGGCGTCGTCGTAGCGGCCGAGGCGGTAGTAGGCCCAGCCCAGCGAATCGACGATGTAGCCGTCGCTCGGCCGCAGATCCACGGCCTTCTGGATCATCGCCAGGCCTTCCTTGAGGTTCATGTTCATGTCGACCCAGGAATAGCCGAGATAATTCAGAACCTGAGGCTGCTCGGGCTGCAGCTCCAGCGCCTTGCGGAAATTGGGCTCGGCCTTCGGCCATTCCTTTACCCGCTCATACGCGATGCCGCGCTGGTAGAAGATGTTCCAGTTGGCGGCGGTCGGCGTCTTTAGCTCCGCGACGGCCTTGTCGTAGAGATTGGCGGCCGAACGGAAATCCTCCTTGGAGGAGTAGACGCCGCCGAGCGCCAGATAGCCGCGCATGTCGGTCGGATGCGCATCGACATAGCCCTTGAGGTGCGCGATGGCTTCATCGTGGCGGTCGATGTCGGCAAGGTTCAGGCCAAGCTGCAGCTCCGAAAGCTCTTTCAATGGCGAGGCGTTCGGAATGCGGCGATAGAGCGCGATCGCGCCTTCACCGTCCTTCAGCTGCTCGGCGACGGCGGCAAGCTGCACGAGGGCGGCGTCGCTGTCCGGCTTCAGCGCCAGCGCATATTGCAGATAGAGCCGGACGAAAGGCTCGCCGCCGCCACGATTGAGCGCGGTGGCGAGGTCGAGCAGGATTTCCGAGGCGCCGTCCGCCGGAGTGGCGACCAGGGGCTCGATCTTGTCGCCCTTGTTGATCCGGTCGCGCAGCGTGGTGATTTCCAGCTTGCCCGGCGCGAAGGCTTCGGCCTGGTTGAGCACGGCAAGCGCCTTCGACTTGTCGCCCTTGCGGGCGAGGAAGGAGGCATAGGCCTGGGCGTTGCGCATCCATGTCTCGGGCGCGGAGCTGCCTGCGGCGGTATCGGCCAGAGTGGCGGCGTAGATTTCATCGGCCTTGTCGGTGAGGCCGGCGGCGTCGGCGATCAGCGCTCGGTGGTAGGACTTGAACAGGCCGAACCAGTCCGGCCCCTTGAGCTTGTCGATCGAAGCCATGGCCTCGGAGGCATCGCCCGCGCCTTCCTTGGCCCAGCCGTCCATGACGCCGGAGAGCAGCCGGTCGAGATCGGATTCGAGCGAGAGCTTCAGCCAGTACTGGGCCTTGGCGTAGTCCTTCTTGTGAAAGGAATCGACGGCAAGCGCCAGGCGCGAGAAGCGCTCGACATCAGGCACTTCCTTGAGCTTGTCGGCATAGACCAGCGATTCCTCGAAGCGGCCTTGCGCGACCAGCGCCAGCATCAGGCTCTGCTGCAGTTCGGTGTCGTTGGGGGCAAAGGCCAGCGCCTGCTTGTAGTAGGCGATGGCATTGTCGAGATCGTTGTCGCTTTCGGCGATGTGGGCAGCGAGATAGGCGCCCGAGAAGGACCTGATCTGGATCGGTTGGGCGTTTTCCTTGGCATGGGCAGGCAGCACCGAAAGCGCCACACCCGTCAAAAATGCCAGCCTTGTCAGCCAGCGCGCACGTCTTTGCTGCATCTTATCCCTTTCAGCCAGACGGGATCCCGCCCTCGGCGGACCGCCCACAGACTTGACCTTTTCCAGACAAAGCATGGCCTTTTTGGGGACAGGCTTCAATCCGGCGCGAATCACAATGCAATCATCCGGCTTAAAAAACGATGCCGCGCGGGCAAAAAGTCCGGCGCAACCGACAGGGGGTTGCCTAAAGGCGCGTGTCGTGAAATCCGCCGCCGGCAACCGCGCTGCACAGGTCGGACCATTCGCAGCCTGAGCACGCCTGGCGCGTCAGGCCGGAGGAAAACGCCTTGCGCATCCTTGCCAGGCTGGAGGCATCCAGCATAAGCCGGTCGCCGGCCTGGATCGGCCGGCCGAGGAGAGCGCCGACATCGCGCGCGGCAAGCCCGTCCCGCTCGGCCGCGCCCTCGCCCAAGCAGTGGGGCTCGGGCTCGTCGAGCATCGGGGCGCAGATGTCGTCCGGCCCGGAAACAATCAGGACCGCCTCGCCCTCGCCCAGCCGCCTCACCACCTTGTCGTAATTGGCGGTGAAAGCGTACGAGTAACCCTTGCCGACATAGGTCAGCAGGCAGAGCAGATGATGGGCGCGCAGACTGACGGTCATCGCGTCCCGGACGAGCGCTCGCGCGGTTCGGCCCGATAGGTGGAAAAGAGCTTCAGCGTCGCGGCGCCGAGCGCCGACTTCAGCAGGCCGCCGACGATGAAGGGCAGGAAGCCGAAGGTGATCGCCTTCTCGGCGCCGATCATGATGGCAAGCCAGGCCGTGCCGAGAACCAGGCACAGAAGATTGCCGATGAGCATGGCGGCGAAGGCGAGCATTACCCGATTGCCGTTCCAGCCGCGCTCGGCCAGCCAGCCGACGACAGCGCCGACGATCGGGAAGGAGAAGAGATAGCCGCCGGTCGGACCGACGAAATGCTGCACGCCGGCGGCGCCGCCCGCCAGAACCGGGAAGCCGGCCGCGCCCTCGACGAGCCATGCCGCGATGGTGAGCGCGCCGAACCGCCAGCCGTAAAGCGCGCCGACCAGCGTCACGGCGAAGGTCTGCATGGTCACCGGCACAGGCACCATCGGCACCTCGATATAGGACGACAGCGCCAGGAACAGCGAGCCGAGAATGACGGCGCCGGCCTTCCAGGCGACGGAGCGACTATCCAGTCTTAGCGGGCTGAAGGAGGGCTTGCGGGTCGAAACGACGATGTTTGTCACGGTGATGTCCCTAGCTGGTTTGAAATTATAGATAATTTCTGCATTCGATCTATTATCGAATCCATATTTTGGCAGAGATGGCAAGCGATCCCTCTCGGAAACATAGATCGACGTGCGATGAGGCTGAGCCATTCAAGGGTCGTTAGGGTGCCCAAAACCGACATTTGGCTTCGATGGAGCGCAGAAGCGCAGCTGTATCTGCGTTCTCTCTAGAGCGTTTCACCGTTTCGCGGAAACGGCGAACCGCTCTATCTCTTTGTTTTGACGCAATTCCGGACGGAAAACCGTTTCACACTTTTCCTGGAACTGCGTTAGCCGACGATGGCGAAGGCGTCGCGGGTCCTGCCGGAGGCGGTCTTGACCGGTTTCTGGCCGATCCATTGCACATGCCGGCCAAGCGTGGCGGCGGCCGATTCAGTATTGCCTTGCCGGAGAGCGCTGAGAATTGCCCGGTGATCCTGGTCGGTTCGGGTTTCCCATTCGGAACGCCAGGCCGCGAACAGGAAGCGGGCGCTTGCGGCATGCAGATCGTCGATGGTGGAAAGCAGGCGCGGCATGTTGCAGGGCGCCAAGATCAAGCGGTGGAAGGTACGATTGGCCTCTTCCCAGGAACGGACGTCGCGGGATTTGTCGCCCGCCTTGGTCGCTTCCTCGGCCTGATGGAGGATCGCCGGCGTCAGATGCGGCGCGGCGTGACGCAGCGCCAGCACCTCGAGCGCCGCGCGCATCTCGGCCACTTCCCTGACCTCGCCGAGGTCGAAAGCGGCAACGCGCACGCCGCGGCGCGGCTCGCTGATCGCCAGGCCTTGCGCCTCGAGGCGGCGGAAAGCCTCGCGCACCGGGACGTGGCTGGTCCCGAATTCCTCCGCGACATGGTCCTGGCGCAGCCGCGATCCGGGCTCGATGACGCCCGAAATGATGCGGTCCGCCAGTTCCTTGCTGATGCGGACGGCGATCGTGTCCTCTGTGTTGGTCATATTTTATAGATAATTTGCAGAGCGGCCGTTTGTCGAGATAGCGGGATCGGGTTTTACAACTGCTTGTCGAAAAGCCGGTGAAGTTCAGGGACCTGCAAGTCTTGCATCAAGCGCCTGCATGGCCACGGTAATGAGATCGTGCAGGCGCTTTTTCGGCACGCCATCGCGTGCCTGCACGGACAGGCCGTGCATGAGCGTGGCGTAGTAGTCGCCGAGCGCATCGGCATCCGCATCCGGCTTCAACTCGCCATCCCGGACAGCCTCACTCAACCGCTTGACGATCGACACCGTGCGTGCGCGGCGGTGCTGCGCCAGCCACTCCAGCACGCGATCATTCTCGACGGCGCAATTGGTGGCGGCCGATACAACCATGCAGCCCTGAGGCCGCCCGGGCCTCGTATAGGTCTCGACCGCCTCGCGCAGCATTCGTTCGATGACGCGCCGGGCGGTCGGCTCTTCGGCCAGTGCACGGGTGGCGAAGCCGCCTTCATTGGCCTCGTAGAGCCCGACCGCTTCCCGAAACAAATCCTCCTTCGAACCGAAAGCCGCATAGATGCGCGCCGATGCGATGCCCAGCGCCGAGACGAGATCGGCCATCGAAGTCCCTTCATAACCGCGTGTCCAGAAGGCGTCCTGCGCCTTCTCCAGCGCCTTGTCGCGATCGAACTCCCTTGGTCTGCCCGCCATAGGACCCTCCATTTTTTATCGATCAACAAATAATCCGCTTGACTCCGGATTGCAAATCCCAATTCTTTGTTGATCGATAAAGAATCGCGAACCCGGAGACTGACATGAGTACACTGGACCAAGGCGCACCACTCAATGTCGTGGCGACTGGAGTGACCGGCACCAGACGCGGCATCACGCTGGCGTTGCTCGCCTTCGCACAGCTTATCATCGCGCTCGACCTCAACATCGTCTTCGTGGCACTGCCGGAGATCGGCTCCGGCCTCGGCTTTTCCGGCCAGACACTGCAATGGGCGGTGAGCGCCTACACCGTCTTCACCGGCGGCTTCCTGCTGTTTGGCGGCCGTGCCGCCGACCTTGTCGGCCAACGCCGCGTCTTCATCTTCGCGCTCTGGCTCTATGCGCTTTCGTCCTTGATTGGCGGCTTTGCGTGGTCACCGGCGGTGATCATCGGCGCCCGTGCCGTGCAAGGCATCGGAGCGGCCTTCCTGTTTCCGGCGACATTGTCGCTGATCAATCGCCTGTTCGCCGAAGGCCGCGAGCGCAACCGCGCGCTCGCGGTCTGGGGTGGTGCAGGGGCTAGCGGCTTGACACTTGGCTCGCTGGCAGGGGGCTTCCTCACCAGCGCCTTTGGCTGGCCGGCCGTGTTCTATGTCAATGTGGCGCTGGCGGGACTCGCCATCGTTGCAGCCTTTGCCATCATTCCGCGTGATCCGAAGCGGCACGCGCATCGCAATTTCGACCTGCCCGGCGCACTGACCGTCACCGCCGGCGCCACACTGCTAGTCTTCACCCTTGTCCAGGGACCTGATTATGGCTGGACCTCACCGGCGATCCTTGCCAGCGCCGCGCTGGCAGCCCTGTTCCTGATCGTCTTCATCGTGCTCGAGGCGAGGAGCACCGACCCTCTGATGCCCTTGCGGCTGTTCCGCAAGCGCAGTCTTGTCGCCGGCATGACGATCACCTTTCTCTACATGGGAACGTTCGGAGCCCTGCCTTATTTCCTCACCGTCCTGTTGCAGACCGTGCATGGCTTCACCGCCCTGCAGACCGGTCTGGCATTCCTCGTGCCATCGATCGCCATCGCCACCGGCACCCAGCTCGGTGAGCGCCTAGCGACGCGCTTTTCCACGCGTTCGACCCTGGTCGCCGGCATGATCATCGGCGCAGCCGGCACAGTCCTGATGGTTTTTGGCGCATCAGCGGAGAGCAGTTTTGCCGCCATCGTTCCCGGCCTGATCATCTCCGGCATTGGACAGGGCATCGTCTGGACCGCGATGTGGATTGCGGCCGCTTCGGGAGTCGCGCATGACGAACAGGGCGTTGCCTCGGGGATGGCCTGCACGACGCTCAACATCGGCAACGCGATCGGCATGGCGGCATTGATCGCGGTCGCCAACAGCTACATTGACGGGCCGACGGGCGATGCGCTGAAAACCGCCATAACCGAGGGTATACAGCTTGCCTTCTGGCTCGCGGCCGCGGGCATCGTGATCAGTCTGCTTGCCGCAATGGTCCTGCCGGCAAAAACGAAGTAGCCGGCACCGGGGCGAGGCGGCTCAGTTGACGCGGCTGATGCAGAAATCGATGACGTCGATCAGCGCCGACTTCTGCGGCGTCGCCTCCAGCGGCGCCAGCGCGTCGCGGGCGATCTCGCCGAAGTGGCGGGCGCGGCCGATCGTGTCGGCGATGGCGCCGTGGCGGGTCATCAGGCCGATCGCCTTTTCGAGCCCGGCATCGTCGGCGACATTGTCCTCAATGGCGCGCTTCCAGAAGGTGCGCTCGGCCTTGGTGCCGCGCCGATAGGCGAGGATCACCGGCAGCGTCACCTTGCCCTCGCGAAAATCGTCGCCGACATTCTTGCCAAGGTCCTGGCTGGAGCCGCCATAGTCGAGCGCATCGTCGATGAGCTGGAAGGCAAGGCCGAGATTCATGCCGTAGGAACGCAGCGCGACGCGGTCGGTGCGGGAGGCCCGGGCGATCACCGGGCCGACCTCGGCGGCGGCCGAGAACAAGGCGGCGGTCTTGGCCTTTATGACGGCGAAATGCTCGTCCTCGGTGGTCTCCAGGTTCTTGGCGGCGGCAAGCTGCATCACCTCGCCCTCGGCGATGATGGAGGCGGCGCTCGACAGGATGTCCAAAGCCTCCAGCGAGCCGACCTCAACCATCATGCGAAAAGCCTGGCCGAGCAGGAAATCGCCGACCAGCACGCTTGCCTGGTTGCCCCAGATCATGCGCGCCGTCTTCTTGCCGCGGCGAAGCGCGCTCTCGTCGACGACGTCGTCATGGAGCAGCGTCGCGGTGTGCATGAACTCGACCGCGGTCGCGAGCTTGACGTGGCCCTCGCCCGCATAGCCGAACATCTGGGCGGCGGCGAGCGTCAGCATCGGCCGCAGCCGCTTGCCGCCGGACGAGATCAGGTGGTTGGCGACCTCCGGGATCATCTCGACGTCGGAGCCGGCCTTGGACAGGATCAGCTCGTTGACGCGTCCCATGTCGGCTGCCGTCAGGTCGATGAGATCCTTGATGGAAGCGGGTTCCCGCTTGCCTTCGATATTCAGAACGACACCCACCACGATCACTCCCGTCTATTGACGCGCACGACAACACCCTGGTCCCGGTGGGACTCTAGGTCGGTACAACCGGGCACGGCAAGAGGCGAATTGGCGCGGCTTGACTGGAACGGACTTGCCTCAACGTTTACATGAACGCCGCAACCTGCGATTTTCATTCCCATGATTGAACTCGTCCGCACCAACGACGCCGTCCTTATCTCCTTCGTCGAATCGCTGATGCGCGACGCCGGCATCGCCTGCTTCGTCGCCGACCAGAACATGAGCGTGCTCGACGGATCGATCGGCATCCTGCCGAGACGCATCATGGTCGACGCCGACAAAGCCGACGCGGCGCGCCGCATCCTGAAGGATGCGGGCATCGAGAACGAAATCCGCCGGAAATAATGGCAGCTTCAACCGCCCTTGCCCCGGACACGCCGGCCCACACGGTCGATGCCTTCCATCGCGGGCGCTTCTGGCTGGTGCAGCCACGGCAAGGCCATCGCGCCGGCATGGACGCCATGATGCTGGCCGCTGCCGTTCCATCCGACTTTTCCGGCCGGCTCGCCGATTTCGGCGCCGGCGCAGGCGCTGCGGCGCTCGCCGTTTTGTCGCGCTGCCCTGAGGTGCAGGCAGTGCTGGTCGAGCGCTCCGCCGAGATGGCGGCGTTTGCCGCCGCCACGCTTGCGCATCCGGGCAATGCGCATCTGGGCGGCCGCGCCTCGGCGCTTAAGGCCGACGTCACGCTTGCCGGTCGCGCGCGGGCCGAGGCCGGACTTGCCGACAATTCCTTCGACTTCGTCATCATGAATCCGCCCTTCAACGCCACCGAGGATCGCTCGACGCCGAACGCGTTGCGCAGGGAGGCGCATGTCGCGGAGGACGGGCTGTTCGAGCGCTGGATCAGGAGCGCTGCCGCCGTCGTCAAACCGCGCGGCGGGCTTGCGGTGATCGCCCGGCCCGAGCAGCTTGTCGCGATCCTCGATGCGATCGAAGGCCGCTTCGGCGATGCCGAGATGCTGTGCGTGCACCCGCGCCCGGACGCGGCGGCGATCCGCATCATCGTCAGGGCGGTGCTCGGCGTGCGCGGCAAGCTGTCGATCCGGCCGCCGCTCACCTTGCATGGCCCATCGGGCAACGGGCCGACCGAGCGGACCGAGATGATCAACAATGGGCTGGCGTCGCTGTTCGGCGATTGATCAAAGGCCGGCGATACGGCATTGCCGTTGGCTGTGGAATTCCTACATGCCGAGGGCAAGGATGAGGCCTCACCTTGCTCCTTGCACCTCTTCCGGAGACAAGCTTTCGTGAAACGCCTCTTCAACCGCCTGCTGCCGAAATCCTGGCGCTCGACAGTCGTCACCATTCCCGTTATCCGGCTGCATGGCACCATCCTGCCCGGCGGCGGCCAGTTCCGGCCGAGCCTGTCGCTCGCTTCGACGGCCGGCGTTATCGAAAAGGCGTTCGGCTTCGACGCGCCGGCGATTGCGATTTCGATCAACTCGCCCGGCGGCTCGCCGGTGCAGTCGCGGCTGATCTTCAAGCGCATCCGCGATCTGGCCGTGGAAAAGAACAAGAAGGTGCTGGTCTTCGTCGAGGACGTGGCGGCCTCCGGCGGCTACATGATCGCGATCGCCGGCGACGAGATCTTCGCCGACCCCTCTTCGATCGTCGGCTCGATCGGCGTCGTTTCGGCCTCGTTCGGTTTCCCGGAACTGTTGAAGAAGATCGGCATCGAGCGGCGCGTCCACACCGCCGGCCAGAACAAGGCCGTGCTCGACCCGTTCAGGCCGGAGAAGAAGGAAGACGTCGAGCGGCTGAAGGCGCTGCAGCTCGAAGTGCACGAGACCTTCATCGATCTGGTCAAGGAGCGGCGCGGCACCAAGCTCAAGGACGATCCGGATCTGTTCACCGGCCTGTTCTGGACTGCCAAGAAGGGCCTGGAACTCGGCCTCGTCGATGCGCTGGGCGACATGCGCAGCGTGCTCAAGACCCGTTTCGGCGAAAAGACGCAGCTCAAGCTGATCACCGCGCCGCGCGGGCTTTTCGGCCGTTTCGGCCTGTTCGGCTCGCGCTTTTCGGCGCCCGACATCGCCGCGGCGGCGGCCAGCGGCATCATCGATGCGGCGGAAGAGCGCGCGCTGTGGGCGCGCTTCGGGCTTTGAAAAAGTGCTGAAAGCGTCTAGCATAATCGCTTGACCGACCTGTACGGCCGGCCTTGCCGCGAGAAATGCGGGAGGAGTTTTAGGATGCCGCAGATCATTTTCTTTGCCGTCGTCGGCGCCGCCGCTTATTTCGGCTACCGCGCTTTCGTGCGAGAGGCCGAGCGCGTGACGGCCAAGATCCGGCGGACCGAGAAACAGGCGGCCAACGGCACGATGGGCACGCTGGTCAAGGATCCGAAGACCGGCGAATACCGTCTGGCCAAGGACTGAAGCCATCTCGCCAGCAGCCGACATTCTGGAGTCCGAGGCCAGGTCCCGGACATGGCTTGCGCCTGCCAAGATCAATTTGGCGCTGCATGTCACCGGACGGCGCGCCGACGGCTATCATCTCATCGACAGCCTTGCCGTGTTCAGCCGTTTTGGCGACCGGCTGCAGATCGAGTTGGCGGAGCGCGACGAGTTCTCGGTGTCGGGCCCCTTCGCCGCCGGCGTGCCGCTCGATGGCGACAATCTGGTCGTCAAGGCGCGCGAGGCCCTGCGACGGGAAGCCGGCGCGCAGCGGACACCGCCCGTCGCCGTCCGGCTGGAAAAGAACCTGCCGATCGCTTCCGGCGTCGGCGGCGGCTCGGGCGACGCGGCGGCCGCGCTCAACGGCCTTTCGCGCCTCTGGGGGCTCGACATCGAGGAGGCCGGACTGGCGCGGATCGGGCTGACGCTCGGCGCCGACCTGCCGATGTGCCTCAAGGCAAAGCCGCTGATTGCGCGCGGCATTGGCGATGAATTATCGCCGCTGGCAGGCTTTCCCGCGCTGGCCCTGGTTCTGGTCAATCCGGGTGTGGCGGTTTCGACGCCAGACGTATTCAAGGCGCTTTCCAGGCGTGACAATGAGGCATTGCCGCCCCTGCCCAGCCGTCTGGATTTCCACACCATCCGCAATTGGCTCGATACGACCCGCAACGATCTCGAACCTGCCGCGCGCGCCATCCAGCCGGCCGTCGGCGAAGCGCTTGCGGCGCTCAAAAAGGCAGACGCTGCCTTCGCCCGCATGTCCGGCTCCGGCGCCACCTGCTTCGGCCTGTTCGAGACCGGCAATGTCGCCAAGCGCGCGGCAATCGACATCCGCGGCCGCCATCCCGACTGGTTCGTCGCCGCGACGCGCAGCATGGAGGCTGATTAATGGCCAACGAGAGCCGTCCCTTCATTCCGGTGCGCATCGCGGTGCTGACGGTTTCCGACACGCGCGGCCTCGCCGACGACAAATCCGGCCAGACGCTGGCCGACCGGATCGCGGAAGCCGGCCATATTTTGGCCGCTCGCGATATCGTCACCGACGACCGCGAAAAGATCCGCGAGAAAGTGCTCGGCTGGTCGAAGGATCAAGCGGTGGATGTCGTCATCACCACCGGCGGAACCGGATTCACCGGCCGCGACGTGACGCCGGAGGCGCTGGAGCCGATTTTCGAAAAACGCATGGACGGGTTTTCGGAAGTCTTCCACCGCATCTCCTACGACAAGATCGGCACCTCGACGATCCAGAGCCGGGCGACCGGCGGCGTCGTGAATGCCACCTTCGTCTTCGTGCTGCCGGGCTCGCCCGGCGCCTGCAAGGATGCCTGGGACGGCATCATCAAGGCACAGCTCGACTACCGGCACATGCCCTGCAACTTCGTCGAGATCATGCCGCGCCTCGACGAGCATCTCAGGCGCGGCGGCAAGCCTGCCTCGTAAAGCATAGGCACAGCACGTGATCGGCATTCGGTTTGCAGGCGGAATGGCGCCCTCGCCTTCGAGGCGCCATTCCGAAGCCGACGCCGGCAAAGTACCTTGTGCTGAAGCAATTCCAGGAAAAGTGTGAAACGGTTTTCCGTCCGGAATTGCCTAAAGCAGGTCGCGTGAAAAAGGATTCACGCGACCTGCTTTAGGTTCTTGATTTTAAGCATGTCTTCGTCCCGAAACCGGGCCCACTTTCGGGAGACATGCTTTAGAAACAAATAGTTAGAGCAGTTCGGCGTTTCCATGAAACGGTGAACTGCTCTAGCCAACAAGGGACGATGCCGTGACCGTTCACAGCGGCGGATGCCATTGCGGCAACATCCGCCTGAGCTTCTCCACAACGCTCGATCCTGCCAGCATGGAAATCCGTGCCTGCCAGTGCTCGTTTTGCACCCGGCACGGCTCGCGCGCTGCCGCCGATCCGAACGGCCGTCTGGCCATTTCAGTCGAGAACAGAGCAAAGCTGCAGGTCTATCGCTTCGGACTGCGCACCGCCGACTATCTCCTCTGCCGCGAGTGCGGCGTCTATGTCGCCGCGATCGCCGGCGACGGCGCCGAGGCCAGGGCGATCGTCATCGTCAACGCGCTCGACGATCGCGGGCAATTCTCCCGCGAACCGATCCCGGTCCGCTACGACGCCGAAAGCCGGGAGCAACGTCTGGCCAGACGCCGCACCGCCTGGATGCCGGTCGAGATCAAGGGGATCTGAGCGGCCTTGCTCAGCGGATGACGGGCTCGCCGTGGAAGCGACGGCGCGACGGCCGCGACACGCCGAAGCCGATTTCCATCATCAGGCGCGGCGTGTGCGCCGGCACGGTTCCCATATGGAAGCCGAACGGGTCCTCGACGAAGCCGAGGCCCGCCTCGCCCGTCAGCGTCACAGGGCTTTCCTGGCCGTAGACGTCCAGCACCTCATCCGCGGCGTGGCCTACCAGAAGCGTCAGTTGGTGCTTGAGAGCGCGGCGCCTGTGGCTGCCGCGGATATAGACATGCGGGCCGGTGCCGGCATCGCAGGGCTTCAGATAGAAGAAGAACTTCAGCATGCGCCAGTCGTCGAGGTCGAAATGGTATTTGCCGAGCGAGGCGAGGTTCTTGTCGACGTCGGAAGCCTTGCCGGTCGGGAAGCTCCACCAGACGCGCGTCGTGATCAGCTTCGCCTGGCCGCCGAGATAATGCCGGGCGACGTCGAGCAGCAGCGGATCCTTCTGGATGGCAAGGGCCGCCGGACAATCCAGGATGCGCTCGAAATAGTGGCCGCTGAGCAGCGAGCGGCCGAATCGCTTTTCCGCCTCGTCATGCTCGCCCGGCACAAATTCGAGGCGGCGGTCGAAATTGCCGAAACAGGGCGTGCCCTGCGCGAAAGCGGCTATCTCCTCATGGATTTCTTTCGGCAGCATGAAGCCTGAAAACAACCCATCGGAGCGCAAAGCCTCGACTACGGCCTTGCGCTCGATGCCGGTGAACATCGTCTTTCCCGCATCATCGAGTGGACGGGCTCGCTTGGCACCCAGCCAATGCATGCGGCGCCCCGGCATGGTGCGCGCCAGCACGAACATCGGCAGCCAGGCCGGGTTTTCGCGCAGGTCCTTCAGATAGGTCGGGATGCGCACGGCGATGCGCTTGAACAGGCTGCCGTCGCGGGCGATGGCCTCCAGGCTGGCCGCGCCGGAATTGTCTGGGGGAGTAAGATTCATCGGGTCCTCATATGCATGCGTCTGACGAAACGACAGTTGCCTATCGCTTCGGCACTACCCAATCCCGATTGTCCCGCATGGGAAGAATGCTAACCTCACCTTCGATTTTGTGCAATGCACAATAAAGCGACGGCTGATTTAGCTGCCCGGCTTTTCCTCTTGCGGGCGCAGGCATCACTTCGGCGGCGCGACCCAGATCTCGGCATTCAACCTTCTGGTGGCCAGGCCGCGCGCCAGGGCTTCGGCGCTGCGCGCGCTTTTCGCGAGCGCCGCGGCCTGGCGCTTGCTGATGACGAGGCCTTCGGCCAGCGCCCGGTTGCCTGAAAAGACCCGGGCCAGGAACGGCGCGCGATTGGCGCGCGCGCGGGAAAAACGCGCCGGCATCGTCTGCCTGGCCGTGTGGGCGGCGACCTCCTCGATCCAGCCTTCGGCCAGCCGCGCGCCCGGCTCGAGCAGCAGCAGCCAGTCGCCCTTGGCCTGGCCAATGCCGTCGGAGATGCCGCCGGCCATATAGTGGCAGCCGGCATGCTCGGCGACGTAATGAGTCAGGTCGGTCGAACCGGTGTCGCAGACGATGACGTCGCGCACCACGCCTTCGACTGCGCCGCCGATCAGCGAGGCGAGCGTGCGGGCAAGGCCCTCTTCGTCGTTCCGGGTTTCGATGAGAACGCTGAGCATCCCTAGCCGAATAGCGGAAAGCCAAGCGATGTGCCAGATGCGCGTCCGAACCGAAAAAGTTCTTGCTTTGTTCTCATCGACAAAATAGGAATAGTTTCATGAACAGAGCGATTCGACAGCCTGCCGACAGTCCCTGGGAGAGGGCGAAAATGGAACAGATCGTCCGCGCCGACATTGCCGCCTTCGGAGCAGGCAGAGCCGAGATGGCGAATGCCATGATCGAACAGAGCGGCATGCGCGTGCGGCCGGACCGCAACCGTGGACGCTCCGCCGGCATCAATCCGTCGGGCCGCTTCGAGCCGGTCAGCCGGCATGTGTTCGACGACGGCTGGAACTCGCTGGAAGAGCTGCCGCCGTTCAAGACAGAAGTGCAGGTCGAAAAGCCGCGCACCATCATCACCCGCAACGAGTCGCCGGACATTTCCTTCGACCGCTCGATCAATCCCTACCGTGGCTGCGAGCATGGCTGCGTCTACTGCTTCGCCAGGCCGACGCACTCCTTCATGGGGCTGTCGCCGGGGCTCGATTTCGAATCGAAGCTGTTCGCCAAGCCGGACGCAGCACGCATGCTGGACAGGGAATTGTCGAAGCCCGGCTACCAGCCGCGCACCATCGCCATCGGCACCAACACCGATCCCTACCAGCCAATCGACAAGCAGTACCGGATCATGCGCGAGATCCTGGAGGTGCTGGAGGCGCGCGGCCATCCGGTCGGCATCGTCACCAAGTCGGCGCTGGTGACGCGCGACATCGACATCCTGTCGCGCATGGCCGAGCGCGGCCTTGCCAAGGTGGCGCTGTCGGTGACGACGCTCGACCGCATGCTGGCGAGAACGATGGAACCCCGCGCGTCGACGCCGACGAAGCGGCTGGAAGCGATAAGGCAGCTTTCGGATGCCGGCATCCCTGCCTCGGTGATGGTGGCGCCGATCATTCCGGGCCTCAACGATCCGGAGATGGAGCGCATCCTCGATTCGGCACGCGCCGCCGGCGCCAGGGAAGCAGGCTATGTCGTGCTGCGGCTACCGCTGGAAGTGGCGCCGATCTTCAAGGACTGGCTCTTGCGGCATTATCCGGACCGCTACCGGCATGTGATGTCGCTGATCCGTTCGATGCGCGACGGCAAGGACTACGATTCGGAATGGGGCAAGCGCATGAAGGGCGCCGGTCCTTATGCCTGGCAGATCGGCCGGCGCTTCGAGATCGCCGCCAAGCGGCTCGGACTCAACGTCGAGCGGCGGCAGCTTCGGACCGACCAATTCGTCGCAGGCTCCGGCGCCGGCGAGCAGCTGATGCTGCTTTGATAACTGTGCCGGCCATAGGAGGCCGGCGCTAAGCAATTCGGGAGACACGGTTTTCCGCCCGGATTGCGATCCGCTCTCAAGAATCCCGTCCGGCCCTTGTCCCCCCGGCCGTGAGACGGTGCCCTCCCTGGTCCGACGCCCCATCCGACCCGGAGGGACTTGCGGAGAATCGGAGCCGATGCGAACCTCGCCGCACCATGGCTCGCGCGCGTTCCGATTCTCCGCTTCTCTTTGAAATAGTCGAGAAGCCCGACTTCTCCGTTGAGACGAAGGCGATGGCCGACGGGCTGTGGCCGGTCGCCGGCATGGATGAGGCAGGCCGCGGGCCGCTCGCCGGTCCGGTTGTGGCAGCCGCGGTAGTGCTTGATCCCGCCAACATTCCGGAGGGCCTCGACGATTCCAAGCGCCTCACCCACCTGCAGCGCGAAGCGCTGTTCCTCAAGATCCTCAGCTCGGCGCTCAGCGTCTCGATGGCCTCGATCAGCGCCGAAGGCATAGACAACAGCAACATCTTGAAAGCCAGCCTGGAAGCGATGCGCCGCGCCGCCGCCGGCCTGTCGCTGCAGCCGAAACTGGCTTTGGCCGACGGCCGCGACGTGCCGCCCGGTCTCGCCTGCGAAGGCCGCGCGCTGATCAAGGGCGACCAGCGCTCGCAGTCGATCGCCGCCGCCTCGATCGTCGCCAAGGTGATGCGCGACCGCATGATGTGCGGCTGCGGCGGCCATCACGCGCACTACGGCTTCGAGGTGCATATGGGCTATGCGACGGTCCGGCACCGCACCGCGATCGAGGCGCATGGCCCGGTGGCACGATTGCACCGCGCCTCGTTTGCACCGTTCAGGTTGGGTGGGGTCGAAGTTGTCGAGGAAGAGGAAAGCCTGATCGAGCTGGAATAATCTCCCCCCTTGAGGGGGAGATGGCCGGCAGGCAGAGGGGGTCGCCGCGCGTGAAGCGCCGACGCCCTCTTTAGTTGCACAAAGCGTCGAGCTCTACGCGCAACGACCCCCTCTGTCGCCTTCGGCGACATCTCCCCCTCGAGGGGGGAGATTATCCGCGCAACAACAAAAAAGCCGCCGGGTTGCCCAGGCGGCTTTTGGATTTCGCAATCGCGAAACTCGCTCAGTTCAGCTTGGCCTTCACGTCCTGCAGCGCGGACTTGAACAGATCGGCGCCTGCCTTGGCATCGACCTTGGCGGCAAGCAGCGCGCGGGCGGCCTCGACGGCGATGTCGACGGCACTGGCGCGCACCTCGCCGATGGCTTCGCGCTCGGCCTGGCTGATCTTCTGTTCGGCCAAAGCGGTGCGCCGGGCAACATAGTCCTCGGTCTTCTTGTGCGCTTCCGAAGCGAGCAGCTCAGCCTCGCGTTTGGCGGCGGCCACGATGTCGGCGGCCTCCTTCTCGGCTTCGTTGCGCTTCTGCTGGTATTGGCCGAGCAGCTGCTGGGCCTCCTCGCGCAGGCGGCGCGCTTCCTCCAGCTCGCTGCTGATCTTGGCCGCACGGGTGTCGAGCGACTTGGCGAGCATGCCCGGCACCTTCAGATAGATGACGGCGCCGAGGAAGATGATCAGGGCAATCGTTGCCCAGAGCGTCGCGAGTGATGTGGCGTCCATGATGCCCTCCTCACCGGGTCGCGGATTTGACCGCGGCCGAAATCTCGGCCTTGTCGGTCTTGCCGCCGACCAGCGCCTCGACGATGGCCGACGTGGTGTCCTCGGCGATCGTGCCGACTTCCTTCATGGCCTTGGCCTTGATCGAGGCGATGCTCGCCTCGGCCTCGCCGAGCTTCTTCTCGAGTTCCGCCTCGAGCTTCTTGCGCGTGCTTTCGGCTTCGCTCTTGGCGGCGTCGTTCGCCTGCTGGCCGATCTTGTTGGCGTTGGCCTTGGCTTCCGCCAGCTCCTGCTCATAGGCGGCAACGGCCGCATCGGCCTCACCCTTCAGCCTGGCGGCGTGGTCCAGATCCTGGGTGATGCGGTCGTTGCGGACATCGATGATACCGCCGACGCGCGGCATCACAACCCGCTTCAGGAACAGATAGAAGAGCCCGAAGGTGATGACCAGCCACAGGATCTGCGACGGGAAGGTCTCGGCATTGAACGGCGGGAACGTTTCATGCGCCTCGGCAGGCACGGCGGTGCCGGCATGCGTATCGCCCTCGGCCGCAGCCGGCGCGGACTCTTGCGCAAAGGCAGATGTCACGAACATCTCATTCCCCTGTCCATACGGTGGGGCCGCACCATGCGGCCCCTTTCGTCAGCGCGTGCTTCTTACTTGAAGACCAGGAGCAGCGCGATGAGGAGCGAGAAGATGCCCAGAGCTTCGGTCACGGCGAAGCCGAAGATCAGGCGGCCGAACTGGCCGTCAGCGGCCGACGGGTTGCGGAGCGCGCCCGAGAGGTAGCTGCCGAAGATGTTGCCGAGGCCGATGCCGGCGCCGCCCATGCCGATGCAGGCGATACCAGCACCGATAGCAGCTGCTGCAGTTGCGTCCATTTCAAAACTCCTGTGGTTTTTCGTAATCGTTGCGGTTGGTATGTTGGGTATGCTGGCGCCGGGGCGCCGGTGAAAATCGATCAGTGACTCGGGTGCAGAGCGTCGTTCAGATACATGCAGGTCAGCACCGCGAAGACGTAGGCCTGCAGGAAGGCGACCAGCAGTTCCAGCGCCGTCAGCGCGACGGCCATGGCCAAAGGCAGAACCGAGCCGGCGACGCCGACGGCGCCCAGCGCGCTGAGGCTGACGACGAAGCCCGAAAACACCTTCAGCGTGATGTGGCCGGCCAGCATGTTGGCGAAAAGACGAACCGAGAGGCTGACGGGACGCGAGACGAATGAAATGATTTCGATCGCTACCACCAGCGGCAGAAGGTAGCCGGGCACGCCATGCGGCACGAACAGCTTGAGGAAGCCGAGGCCGTGCTGGGCGAAGCCGTAGACGATGACGGTACCGATGACCAGGATCGCCAGCGTGAAGGTGACGATGATGTGGCTGGTGACGGTGAAGAAATAGGGGAACAGGCCGATGAGGTTGGCGACCAGCACGAACATGAACAGCGAGAACACCAGCGGGAAGAACTGCATCCCCTGCTTGCCCGCCGCGTCGCGCAGCATGTTGCCGACGAACTCGTACGCCATTTCAGAGATCGACTGCAGGCGGCCCGGAATGAGGCTGCGGCTGGCGGTGCTCATGTAGAGGAAGGCGGAAGCGACGATGATCGTCGCGACCATGAACAGAGAGGAATTGGTGAAAGAGATGTCGTAGCCGCCGATGTGAATCGGGATGATCGGATGGATCTGGAACTGGTGGATCGGATCGACCTTGTCAGCAGCAGCCACTTTTAATCCCCGTCAAAGCCACAACCGGCTTCTTAAGTTCGCTTTCGCGCCTTTCGGCGCCTCATCTCATTCCTTCGGCTCGCGCGGCTTGTCGCCCTGGCCGAATTCCGACGCAAGTCCCGCCGAACGCAGGACATTGAGTATACCGGCGCCAAAGCCCAGCAGCAGGCCGACGATCAGACCCCATGGCGCGGTTCCCGCCACGCGGTCGATGATCCAGCCCAAGCCGACACCAACTACTATCCCTGCGATGAACTCGCTGGACAGCTTCAGTGCCTGACCGTAACCGGTCGCAGCTTTCGCTTCGTCTTTCCCCTCGAGCCGGTCCGTGCGTCTTGTCGCAAGCGATGCTTCAAGCTCGCGCCGGCGGCGCTCAAGTTCGTCGTCGCGGATGGCGGCGTCATGCTGTTTGCCGCGGCCGGTTTCTCCGGTTCCGTCTGGCCCGTTTTTGTTGGCCATCGCAACCCCCCTGCCCGGGCAGACTGTCACCGTCCGTCCGCTTCTAAAGTCGCCGGCAACATAGTTAGAGGGTCCGCGCCCGTCAAGCCACGGGCCGAACTTCGAAGTGCTGTATTTTTGCTTTTTGAATCAATGACTTATTCAGGTGCGACATCGTGCCCGTTATGCCCGCGCGGGGACTCGGCGCGAATCCGCGCGGCAAGCCGCGCCGATTGGTGCGCGCGGCGAGCGATAAAGGGTGTTGACGGAGGCACCGGTTAAACGGCTCAGCTCCAGCCGCCGCCATAGGTGCGGTAGAAGATATGCAGGCCGATCCTGGTCATGCGCTGCATGGCGCGCGCCCAGCCGGGATGGACGTAGTTGGCGTAGTAATGCGTCGAGGAGCCGACCTCGGGAATGAAGATCTTGCCGGCAGTCACCGCCATGGCGACTTCTTGCGCGGTCTTATAGGAGGCAGGGTCGGTGATGCGCTTCTTCCTGCCGTCGCAGGCGAAGGAGAACTGGCAGCGGTTGAACCAGTTGTCGTTCTGGTAGACGACGCCGCAGATCGTCTTCGGATAGGCCGGGTTGCGGACGCGGTTGAGGATCACCTGCGCCACCGCCGCTTGGCCGCGCACAGGCTCGCTCCGCGCCTCGAAATAGATGCCCTTGGCGAGGCATTCCTGTTCCGGCTTGGAGAAGACGGCCGCCGGCAGCGGGTTCTGCATCCACGCGTGGTCACCCTTGCCCATCGGCGGGATGAAGCGTCCGTCGTTCGGATCGTCCTGTAGCAGCGCCTCGAAGGGCGAGGCCTTGGCATAGTCCGGTGCCGACTGGGCATAGGCGGTGGCAAGGATATCCGGCTTGTCGTTGTTGACGAGAGCGACGAGAGCCGCCGGCAGGCCGGGATCCGGCTTCTTGTCCTCGCGGATATGGAAGGCCTGGGCGATCTGGACTTCCTTGCCCTTGATCTCAGGCTTGGCGAAAGTGAGCTTCAGGTTGCTGTCCATCGCGGGACGGAGCAGCGAGGAGGTGCGCTCGAAGATCGAGCCGGCGCTGAAATTCTTCGGCGGGGCCACTGGCGACACCTGGACAAGGCGGCCCTTCTTGTCGGCGCGTACGACGCGGTCCTCGTCGGGCGTGGCGCCGGCGACGTTGCCCTTGCCTCGAAACGCCACCGTGCCGACGCCAGGCAATGCCACGCCGGAACCGGAGATCGAGCCCGTGGCGGCCGAATCGACGAACGGCATCTCGGCGGCATGCACCGAACCCGCGACGGATTTTTCGACATAGGCGTTCCAGCGATGGCTGGGCGACTCCAGCCCGGAAACGAGGCTCGCCATGTCCTGATAGGCGACGACTGACGGAAAGCCGACCCAGAACCCGAGCCCCAGAACCAAGGGAGTAAGGAAGGAAGGTTTATTCGCAACGGCGGCGGCGACGAGCCGCTTTAAAACGCGTCGATGCACGGAACTCTCCAGAAACGCTACTGACCCCGGAGAGCCAAAATGAACCATTAACCTTGATGCGGGGTTAACGGCATCGATCGTGTTTTTTTCATGTTGAAGGCAAGCCGGCCAAGAATCAGGCTGGTTGAATCAGGCAGGGCGCAGGAAGATCGGCCAGGCGATCGCCGCGCAAATCGCGGCCGCCAGCCACACGCCCGGCCATGCGAAGACAATCAAGAGCCAAGGAATGGCGATCGGCACCAGGCAGAAGCCGACGAAGACAAGGGTGTTGGCGAGGCTGAGCGCGGTGCCGACATGTCCGGCGCCGGCGAGCGTGGCAAGCTCGGTATAGGCAACGCCATGCCAGGCCGAAACTGAGATGCCGGCCACGACCACCATGACGGGCAGGAACACCATCAGCGCCGGCTGCCCGGCCGCCGCGATCGCCAACAGCCAGAGGACCAGGAAGGCCAGCGCGCTGAGCGCGGCGCAGAGCCTCAGGAACGGGCGGCGGTTGCCGTGGCGGTCGGTGAAGCGGCCGCTCCAGACGCGCATCGCCATGGCGCCGGTCTGCACGGCGGCAAGGCTGGCGCTGGTCACCCAGGTTCCCATGGCGGCGAAGTCGTGCAGGAAGACGGAAGCGAAGGTGAGCACCGCCACCTGCGGGAAGCAGAGCAGGCCGATGGCTGTCGAGATGCGCCAGACCTCGATGTTGAGCAGCGGCGCCGGACCGCTCGCTGCGGCGTTGGCGTGAGCGTCGCCTTGCGTCGGCGGCTCGTGCAGCCAGCGCCAGGCAAAGAAAGCCGAGAGCGCGGATAGAGCCGCCAGCAGGCCGAACACCGCGGCAAAGCCCAGGGTGAGCGCCAGCGAAGGCAGGACAAGCGCGCCAAGCCCGCCGCCGAGCGGCACCGCCGTTTGCCTGATGCTCATGGCAAAGCCGCGCTCGCCTTCGCCGAACCAGCCCATGATGGCGCGGCCGCTCGAGCCGTTGACGCTGCCGCCGAGCAGGCCGGCAACGAGCAGGCTCGCCGAAAGCAGCATGACGCCCGGAACGGCTGTTTTCGTCGGCACGACGAGCATCGCCAGTATGAACAGCCATGCCGCCGTGGCGCCGAGCCCGGTCAGAAGCACACGGCGGTCGCCCCAGCGGTCGGTGAGCACGCCCCAGGGCAGCTCGCTGAGCGCCACACCGAGGCCGAGAAGACCGAGCGCCAGGCCGAGTTCGGCATTGCCGAGATGATAGCCCTGGCGCATCGCCACCGCGGTTGCCGGTATGCCGGAAAAGGTCGCGGAGAAGCCGGCATTGGCGGCGACACCGATGCCCAGCACTTTCCAGCGATGATTGGGCCCGAAGCGCCGGCCGGTCGAAACTCCGGTATCTCGCGCAGGCGGTTGGCAGTCGTTGCGGGTGACGATTGCTGACATGATTCCATTCCCGTGATGCCGGTCGACCGGCCTTGACGGGATGGATGTAGCGCCATAGCTTCATCCAAAAAATCAGGAAGTTTTTGATCGATAATCCTGAAAATAAGGACAGTCTCATGCGACGCGTCACATTCGACCTCGACGTCCTCAGGACCTTCGTCACCGGCATGGAACTAGGCAGCTTCGCCAAGGCGGCGGAGCGGCTCGGCCGCTCGACCTCCGCCGTCAGCGCGCAGCTGAAGAAGCTGGAGGAACAGGCGGCGACGCCGATCTTCCGTAAGGCGGGGCGCGGCCTGGCGCTCACCGAAGCCGGCGAGACCATGCTCGGCCATGCGCGGCGCTTGATCGAGCTCAACGACGAGGCGGCCTCCGCCATCCGTGACGTCGAGCTGGAAGGCTGGGTGCGGCTCGGCCTGCAGGAGGATTTCGGCGAAGCCGTGCTGCCGGAAGTGCTCGGCCGCTTCGCCCGCGCGCATCCAAAAGTTCGGATCGAAGCGCGGATCGGACGCAGCCACGAGCTTGCCGAGCGCGTCCTTTCAGGCAGCCTCGACATCGCGCTCGCCTGGCACGACGGCACGACGCTGCCCTACAGCCGGCATGTCGCCGATGTGCAGGCGCGCTGGATCGGCCCGGCGAAACCGGTTGCAGCAGGTGCCCACGACGGCGAGGCGCTGCCGCTGGTGGTGTTCGAGGCGCCCTGCCTGCTCAGAACCGTGGCGACCGAGACGCTCGACCGCGCCGGCCTCGCCTGGCGCATGGCGTTTTCGAGTCCCAGCCTTGGCGGCATCTGGGCGGCGGTGGCGGCTGGCCTTGGGTTGACGATCCGCACGGATATCGGCCTGCCCGCCAATGTCAGGGCGCTCGCGCCTGGGGTGCTCGGGCTGCCCGCCCTGCCGAAGATGGCGCTGCATCTACACCAGAGGGATGCCGAGCTCGATCCGGTGGCGGCGCGGCTGGCGGAGATTCTGCTGCAGTCGGCTTTCGAGGCGCTGCCTAAGAGCGCGCAGGCGGATCAAGCGCTGCGAGAGGTCGCTTAGCACCCACAGTGTTCGTCATCCACGGGCGGAGCGATGCGAAGCGGAGCGTAGACCCGTGGATGACGAAGGATCAGCGTTGACGCTGCTCCCCCAGAGGTCAGCGCTTCTTCGCGCGACCCGCGAAAGGATTGTCCGAGGTGCGCAGCGCCATGCGGATCGGCACGCCGGGCAGATCGAAGGCTTCGCGCAGGCTGTTCGACAGGTAGCGGACATAGGATTGCGGCATCACGTCGGGTCGCGAGCATGAGACTACGAAGCCCGGCGGGCGGGTTTTTGCCTGCGTGACATATTTGATCTTCAGCCGGCGGCCGGCGACGGCGGGCGGCGGGTGATGCGCAAGGATGCCCTCCAGCCAGCGGTTGAGCTTGCCAGTCGAGACGCGGCTGTTCCAGACCTTGTGCGTCTTGGTGACGGCATCCATCAGCCGGTCGAGGCCGCGCCCGGTCTCGGCCGAGACCGTCACCGCCTGGATGCCGCGCACCTGCGGCAGCAGGCGTTCGGTCTTCTCGCGCAGCTCGGCCAGCAGCTCCTGCGGGTTGTCGATCAGGTCCCATTTGTTGAAGGCGATCACCGGCGCGCGGCCCTCGCGGATGATCAGGTCGGCGAGCTGCAGATCCTGCTTCTCGAAGGGGATAGTGGCGTCGAGCACGATGATGACGATCTCGGCGAAGCGGATGGCGCGCAACCCGTCCTGCACCGAAAGCTTCTCGAGCTTTTCCTGGACCTTCGACTTGCGCCGCATGCCGGCGGTGTCGAAGAGTTTTATCCGGCGGCCGCGCCAGTCCCAGTCGACCGAGATAGAATCCCGGGTGATGCCGGCTTCCGGACCGGTCAGCAGCCGCTCCTCGCCGATCAGCGCATTGATCAGCGTCGACTTGCCGGCATTGGGGCGGCCGACGACGGCGATGCGCAGCGGCTTGGTGTCGTCATAGGCAGGGTCGGCATCTGGATCGGCGATGTCCTCGCCGATCAGCACCTCGCTGACGGCGATCTCGTCGCTCGGCTCTTCCTCGTCCTCGCCGAAGGCGCGCTCCTCGCCAATGGCCGCGATCACCGCGTCGCGCAGATCGGGCATGCCCTGGCCATGCTCGGCCGAGACCGGGATCGGCTCGCCGAGGCCGAGCTCCCAGGCTTCCAGCATGCCGCCCTGAGCACCGCGGGCTTCCGCCTTGTTGGCGACCACCACCACCGGCTTGCCGGACTTGCGCACCACCTCGGCAAAGGTCCGGTCATCCGGCATCAGGCCCGACTTGGCGTCGATGGTGAAGAAGATCAGGTCGGCCTCGCGGATCGCGATCTCGGTCTGCTGGCGCATGCGGCCGGGCAGCGTGGAAGCCGCCGCATCCTCGAAGCCGGCGGTGTCGATGACATCGAAATGGAGATCATAGAGCTTGGCGGCGTGGACGCGACGGTCGCGCGTCACCCCCGGCGTGTCGTCGACAAGCGCCAGCTTCTTTCCCACCAGCCGATTGAAAAGAGTCGATTTGCCGACGTTAGGCCGGCCGATGATGGCGACTTTGAACGACATCCGGGGTCACGAAGCGTTGCCCGACCCGCGGATCAGTTCGGACATCAGTGTCGCCCGCTGGCGCACATTGCGCGGGGCGCCGTCATCCGAAGAGATCTGGTCGAACAGTTTCAGCGCATCCGCCGACTTGCCTTCCTTCCAGGCGGCAAGGCCGAGCGCCTCGCGCGCCGAGCTGCGCAGCGGGTTGGTGTCGGCGGTCAGCGCCTCGACACGGCTGGAGACATCGGCGAAGGAGCCGTGATCGACCAGCAACAGCGCCGCCCTCAGGCGGGCCATGTCGCGGATGCCGGTCGGAATGGCAGTGTCGGCGGCAACCTCGTCGAAATCCTTGACGGCGGCGTCGACGTCGCCCTTGTCGGCCTTGACGGTCGCGGCGCGCATGCGGGCGAGCAGCGGATAGGCGCCGTAGCCATCCTTTTCCAATTGGTCCAGAGCGGCGATCGCCTCGTCGTTCTTGCCGTCATTGGCAAGCTTGAGCGCCTGCGAGAACGCATCGCCCGAGCGATTGGCGCGGGTCTCGTCCCAATAGCGGTAGCCGACGACGGCGGCCGTGCCGACCACCACCAGGATCGCCAGGCCGAGCAGCGCCGGGCCAAAACGGTCCCACAGCGCCTGCGCCTGCTCGCGACGAATCTCTTCGTTTACTTCGCGGATAAAACTGTCGTCCGACATCAATCAAAAACCACTGCAGCCCCGGCCGGGGCGCTTCTTGAGCCCCGCGTTTTAGCGAAATTTTGTCGGCATGGAAGGGGTCCGGGCGGAAAATCGGCGGGACAGTCCGGGCAAGACATCAAGACAGCCGGAACGCACCGGTGCCACATTTGGCCGATAGCCGGCTTTGCAATAGTCCGAAAGATCACCGTGAAAGGCTGCCAGTGCCACATCCGTTCCGCGTCCTTGCGCTCGGTCTCGCTTCGCTTGCAACCTCCGTCGCCGCGGCTTTCGCCGATCCGCCCAAATCGCCGCAGCCCATATCGGCGAAGCCAAAGCAGATCGTGCTGATCTCCTTCGACAGCGCGCGCGAGATCTCGCAGTGGGAACGCAGCCGCGCGCTGGCGAAGCGCACCGGCGCGCATTTCACTTATTTTCTGTCCTGCGTCTTCCTGCTCTCGCCGGAGACGCGCGGACAATACGTCGCGCCCGGCAAGGGTGCCGGCAAATCCAATATCGGCTTCGCCGCCTCGAAGCAGGAGGTGACGGACCGGCTGGAGCAGATCGGGCTAGCGGCAAGCGAAGGCCACGACATCGGCAGCCATGCCTGCGGCCATTTCGACGGCAAGGACTGGAGCAAGGCCGACTGGCTGGCCGAGTTCGGCGCCTTCCGGCACATCCTCGAAAACGCCTATGCGATCAACGGCATTTCACCCGAGCCGTCCGGCTGGCGCGCGTTCGCGCGCCATGCCGTGACCGGTTTTCGCGCGCCGTATCTGTCGACCGACAAGGCGCTTTACGAAGCGCTGCCGGAAGCCGGCTTCCACTACGACGCGAGCGGTGTCTCGAACGGCCCTGCCCTGCCGCCGACGAAGAACGGCGTCATGCATTTTGCGCTGCCGCTGATACCGGAAGGGCCGAAAGCGAAGCCTGTGGTCGCCATGGACTACAACCTCTATGTCCGCCATTCCGGCGGCTTCGAAATGCCGGCCAAGGCGGACGAGTTTGCCGACCGCGCCTACCATACGTTCCGCACCGCCTTCGATGCGCAGTACAACGGCAAGCGCCTGCCGCTGGAACTCGGCTTCCACTTCACCCAGATGAACGACGGCGCCTACTGGAATGCGCTCGAGCGCTTTGCCGGCGAGGTCTGCGGGAAGGCCGATGTCGAGTGCATCAGCTTCCGCGATTATGTCGCGCGGCAACGCGCCGGCGACAGACAGGTCGCCGTAGGCGGTTGAGCCGCCGACACCTTGATCAGGCCGGATCCTCGGCGCCCTGTCTTGCCAGATAACGCTGGTCGATATCGGGCAGCGGCTCGCCCTGCAGCGTCGCCTCGAAGGCGCGCAGTCGTTTATGCACGGATTGCAGCTCGACGATGGTCGACCACGAGGTGAGCAGGAACTGCAGCGACCCGGTCACCTTGCCGAAGGCGTTCGAGATCTGGTTCAGCGCGCCGAAGGTTATCTTGTGCGCAACCAGCGAGGGTCCGAGGATCAGCAGCGAGAAGATGTTGTCGGCCTGCAGGTAGGTGTAACGGACGACGTTGAAATAGATGTAGTGGAAGTATAGCCTGAAATAGTTGTGGCGGACATTGGCGAACAGCTCGGCCGTGGTCGCCGGCTGAGCCCGGTCGGCGTGGTCTTCGCCATAGACGAGTTCCTTGCGATAGGCAGCCTCGACACGCTGGTTGCGGAACTGCAGGCCCGGCAGTTTCAGACCCGCAACCATCACCGAGACCGTTCCAAACAGGCACCAGGCAAGCGCTGCGACGACAAGCGGCTGCGGTATGGCACCGACGATGGGCAGTTCGCTGATGTGCGCCTGCAGCTGAATCATCACCGGCAGGAACGCGATCAGAGTCATGATCGATTGGACGAAGCTCGATCCCAGATCCTCCATGATCTGCGAAAAGCGCATCGTGTCTTCCTGGATGCGTTGCGAGGCGCCCTCGATATGGCGCAGGCGGCTCCAATTCTCGATGAAATAGTTGTTCATCGCCGTGCGCCAGCGGAAAATCCAGTGGCTGACGATGAAGGCGTTGACCACCTGCACATTCATGCCGACCAGCGCCAGCCACGAGAAGTCGGCCAATCCGATATAAAACTCGCTATCGGTCGACTGTCCCGTGCCCGACATCAAACCCTGAACATAGTCGAAGAACGGGCCGTACCAGGCATTGACGGCGACGCTGACCTGCACGTTGAAATAGATGAAGAACAGGATGACGGCCGTCATCAGGATCGACCAGTTCTGCCACGGATGTGGGGCATACCAGCTCCAGAACGCGTAGAAGATCGCCACGCAGGCCGCAAAGTAGATGTAGAACCACAGGAACGGCTTCGACCAAAGCACCGCGATGCCGATAATCGGCGGGGCACCCGCCACTGCCGGCGGCAAGCCGATCAAAGCGCCCAGCTGCTCGCCGCCGAAGAACCAAAACAGGATCCCCGCAAGGCTCCAGACGGCGGCCGAGGTGAAGAAAAGCTTCGGCTGCGGGAAGAAGGATACGAACACTGTGACGGGTTTCCTCGGTCTGACCGCAAATCAGCGGCGTTGCTGTTTGGCGGGCATAAGGTCACACATTAGTGGGAAAGAAAATGCCCTGCCCGGTGCCCGGCACAGAGCAAGACCACAAATCATGGCGATTTTGGTGCAGCCGACCAGGCAATGACGCCGGAAACCAGCAATGCGGCCGCCGCCATGGCCGAGGCGAGCACGTAATTGCCCGACGCCTGGGCGAGCAGGCCGGCGGCGATCGGACCGATGATCTGGCCGAGGCCGAAGGCGGCGGTCATCACCGCGAAGATGCGGCGCGGCGCCTGCGGCGCAAGCTGCCTCGCCGCCTGCAGGCCAAGCGCCGTGATGGCGATGAAGGTGCCGCCGAGCAGGACGCCGGCGAGCAGCGGCCCGGTGAAACCTTTCACGACGACGCTGGCGGTGACCCCGACCACCTCGACCAGGCAGCTCACGACATAAGCGGTGTAAAGCCCGATCTTGCCGGCGAGCTTCTGCCAGAACCAGGTCGACGGAAAGCCGGCAAGGCCGGCGACCATCCAGACGGTGGCCTCGAAGACGCGTCCGCCGCCGCCCTGGCGAACGATGGCGACCAGGAAAGTGGCCGTCACTACATAGCCGAAGCCGAACAGCCCGTAGGCAAGGATCATCTTCGTCAGCGACCTGTCCTTCGGCAAGGCCGGCTCGGGACCGTCGACGCCGTTGGCCGGCGTGGCCGACCCTGCGAGCAGCGCGACGACGAGCAGGCCAGCCGCCGAAAGCGCTCCCGACCAAAGCCATCCGGCGGCCCAGCCGGCATGTTCGGTAACGAGAATGGCCAACAGCGCCGAGGAAGCCGCGATGCCCAGGCCGACCCCGCCGAAATGCAGCGCCTGCAGGTGGCCACGGCCGGACGCGGCAAGATGGCTGAAGACGATCGACGACATGAACACCATGACGAAGGCGCTGGCGAGCCCGGCAAGGAAGCGGATGACGATGAATGCCGCCATCGTCTCGTTCAGACCCATCGAAGCCGCAAGCACTGCGCTGGCGGCGAGGCTGGAAAACATCAGCAGGCGCTCGCGGCCGTGCGCCCAGCCGCCGGCAGCTGCAAGCGCGCCGATGAGATAGCCGAAATAGTTGGCGGAGGCGATCCACCCGGCATCGGCCGGCGTCAGATGCAGCTCCTCCATCATGCCGGGCAGGATCGGCGTGTAGACGAAGCGGCCAATGCCCATGGCAACGGCGAGCGCCACCATGCCGGCGACGGCAAGACGCAAAGGGGACGGCGACGCGGCGTTCATTGCAGCGCAACATAGATGTGTGCGCAGGCGAAACAACGCGCTTGCGTTGGGCCAGTTCGGTGGCGCCCTCCGCGTCGAACGCCTTAGCTCTTGAAGTTTGAAACTTCCAACGACGATATTTGGCACCATCCGCTTCTGCGGGAATTATCGGTGCCGTCGGCGATTCAGCGGCAGCCCGCTCCCGCCGTCTCGTATGCCGTGCGACCAGCCGTCAGCCGGAACGGCATGTCGCCGAGCTCGCGCTCCGACATGGTGTCGAGCACGGGGTGCGACAGCGGGTCGACGACCCAGCGGGCGATCTCGTCCTCGCCATACCGGCCCTGTTTGGGCTCGGTGTTGGAAAGCCTCTTCAGCAAAGATAAAATCTTCATTGGATTTGCCTCCAAGCTCTACCTCGCCCGGCTAAAATCAGCCTTTTCTTGCCAAGTTTCAATTGAGATTTCGGCCCCACCGGTTTAGAAAAACTGAATGGCTTTGCTGAACCGCGTCCATTTGAACGGCCTGCGTGCCGTCGAAACCGTCGCCCGGTTGGGCTCGCTCGCCACCGCGGCCGCCGAGCTCAATGTCTCGGTCAGCGCGGTCAGCCAACAGATCAAACGCACGGAAAAGCAATTGGGACAGGCGCTGTTCGAACGCACGCCCGGCGGACTGGTCCTGACGGAATTCGGCACCGCCTTCACGGCGCGGCTGAGCGCAGGTTTCCGTGAGCTCGCGCAAGCGGTGGCGCTGGCCGGCGAGGCAAGCGAGTGCACGCTGGTGGTGTCGGTGGCGCCGGCCTTCGCCTCGAAATGGCTGCTGCCAAGGCTGTCGCGGCATTTCGCCCGTCACCCCAACGTGCTGCTGCGCATCGACGCATCGGGCCGGATCGCCGATCTCGATCATTCCGACATCGATGTCGGCATACGGATGGGCGATGGCAAATGGCCGGATGTGCGCGCGGAACTGCTGCTGGCACAGGAAATGTTTCCAGTCTGCGCACCGTCGATCGCGGCCAAGCTCAGGTCGATCGAGGATCTGGCGCAGACCTGCGCCATCACCGACGAACGGTCGATGATCAGCTGGGACAGCTGGTTCGAGGCGGCGGGGGTGAAGCCTGTCACCTTCCTCAAGGGGGCGCGTTTTACCGATCCGATGCTTTGCCTGGAGTCCGCAATCGCCGGCCATGGCGTGATGCTTGCCTGGCAATTGCTCACCGCAGATGCTTTGGCCGACGGTCGGCTGGTCGCGCCTTTCAGCGTGCGGGCGCAGAGCGGGCTTGGCTATTGGCTGGTGACATCGCAGGCGAAGAGCGAAAGTCGCAAGGTGCGCGATTTCAAGGTCTGGATCCGCGAGGAGATCGAGGCGACCATGGCGCAATTCCGGGCGTTGGACAGCGCGGCCTGAAAACAGGCCCAGTCGATGGCGGTGGAAAGGCCAGCCGCAGCGGTCTATGTAAGAACCAGACCCCAACATAATGGCAGGCAGGATCATGACCACACATTCGCGCGGCGTCTCGGCAACAATCGACCCGGTGAAGCTCGACAGGCTGGCAGAGGTGGCCGTCAAGGTCGGGCTGCAGCTGCAGCCGGGACAGGATCTGGTGCTGACCTCGTCGATCGCGGCGCTGCCGTTGACCCGGCGCATCGTCGAGCATGCCTACAAGGCCGGCGCCGGGCTGGTGACGCCGATCTTCAACGACGACGAGATCACACTGGCGCGCTTCCGCTATGGCGCCGACGCCGGCTTCGACCGCGCCGCCGGCTGGCTCTATGAAGGCATGGCGAAAGCCTTCGCCAACAACGCCGCGCGGCTTGCGGTGCGCGGCGAAGATCCGTCGCTCTTATCGGCGCAGAACCCTGCCAAAGTGGCGCGCGCCAACAAGGCGAACTCGATGGCCTACCAGCCAGCGCTGGAGAAGATCACCGGCTTCGACATCAATTGGAACATCGTCGCCTATCCCGATCTCGCCTGGGCTCGCCAAGTGTTTCCGGGCGAGTCCGACGACGTCGCGGTGGCGAAGCTCGCGGACGCCATCTTCTCGGCCTCGCGGGTCGATGTCGAGGATCCGATCGGCAACTGGAAGGCGCATAACGCGGCGCTGGCCGAGCGCACGAAATGGCTGAACGAGCACAATTTCCATTCCCTGCATTTCACCGGTCCCAGCACCGACCTGACCGTCGGACTGGCGGAGGGCCATGAGTGGATGGGCGGGGCGTCGACGGCGAAGAACGGCGTCACCTGCAACCCGAACATCCCGACCGAGGAAGTCTTCACCACGCCGCATGCCTGGCGGGTCGAAGGCCATGTCTCCTCGACCAAGCCGCTCTCCTACCAGGGCACGCTGATCGACGAGATCTCGGTGCGCTTCGAGGGCGGGCGGATCGTCGAGGCCAAGGCCTCGAAGGGTGAGGACGTGTTGAAGAAGGTGCTCGACACCGACGAGGGCGCGAGACGCCTCGGCGAGGTGGCGCTGGTGCCGCATTCCTCGCCGATCTCGAAGAGCGGGCTGTTGTTCTTCAACACGCTGTTCGACGAGAATGCCGCCTGCCATATCGCGCTCGGACAGTGCTATTCGAAGTGCTTCGTCAACGGCGCCTCGCTCAGCCAAGACGAGATTGCGCAGCGCGGCGGCAACAAGAGCTTTATCCACATCGACTGGATGATCGGCTCCGACAGGATCGACATCGACGGTGTGGCCAAGGACGGCAGCCGCGTGCCGGTGATGCGCAAGGGCGAATGGGCCTAACAGGTTCAGCCAAAGGAGGCATAGTGGCCTTCGACTTAGCGGTGAAGCGCGTCTACGAGGCGCCTGAGAAGACAGACGGCCAGCGCGTGCTGGTCGACCGCATCTGGCCGCGCGGCGTTGCCAAGAAGGACGCCGCTCTCACCATTTGGCTGAAGGAAATCGCGCCGAGCGACGAGCTGCGCAAATGGTTCGAGCATGATCCCGAGCGCTGGGCGGAGTTCCAGAAGCGGTACCGCGTTGAGTTAGAGCGGAACAAGGAGGCGGTGGCGCAACTGCGTGGCTTGCTGCGCGAGGGCAAGGTGACGCTGCTCTATGGCGCGCATGATGAGGCGCACAACAATGCGGTGGCGCTAATGGGGTATTTGCGGGAGAAGGGTTGAGCGAGCACACTCCCGTTTGCCGCGGCCGTTCGTAAACTTTGAGATGCCGGCGGGACAGCGCCCCCCTCTGTCCTGCCGGACATCTCCCCCTCCTGGGGGGAGATCAGATGTCGCGACGGCTTTCGCCAATCGCCATCGTCGAAGGAATGAGCAGATCGCCGAAGCTGCCAATCTCCCCCCTTGAGGGGGAGATGTCCGGCAGGACAGAGGGGGGCGCGAAGGAACGCGGCGTAGGAAGCTTGCCTCCTATTTCCCGCTCACCGTCTCCTCATATGCCTCCGCCTTAAACCCAACCAAGATGCGCTCACCCACTTCCAGAACCGGCCGCTTGATCATGGTCGGCTTGGCGAGCATCAGCTTCTTCGCCTTCTTCTCATCGAGCGCTCCCTTGTCCTTCTCCGGCAACTCGCGAAACGTCGTGCTCCCCTTGTTGAGCAGCTTTTCCCAGCCGACCTTGCCGACCCAGCCGTTCAGCCTCTCCGCCTCGATGCCTTCGGCCCGGTAGTCGTGGAAGCGATACGGGACGCCATGGCTCTCCAGCCAGACGCGCGCCTTCTTGATCGTGTCGCAGGTGGTGATGCCGTACATGGTGATCGTCAATTCAGACCTCGGGCGGATGGATTGCGAATTTGGCCGAACCCTAGGCTCGCCGTGCCCGCTTTGCCAGCGCATTGCGGCACCACGGATTTTGGCGCTTGCCAATACTAAGGTTTTTTCCTAAGTATTATCCTAAGCCCCAAGGAGTCAGTGGCCAATGATGACCCTGCAGACCGCAAGCGCCCCGCCCATAGACGGCATCTTCCGCGCGCTCGCCGACCCGACGCGGCGCCGTGTGGTGGAGCGGCTGAACAGAAGCCCGGCCTCGGTCAGCGAGCTGGCCGAGCCCTTCGAGATGGCCCTGCCCTCCTTCGTCGAGCACCTGAAGGTGCTGGAAGGCTGCGGGCTGGTGCAGTCTGAAAAGGCCGGTCGCGTCAGGACCTACCGGCTCTCGCCCGAGCCGCTGAAGCTTGCCGAGAACTGGCTCGCCGAACAGCGCGCTCTGTGGGAGAGCCGGCTCGACCAGTTCGACGCCTATGTGATGAACCTCAAGGAGACAGAAAAGTGAGCTATCCGTTCAAGCCTAATCCGAAGCTGGACCTGACGCTGGAGCGCTTCCTGGATGCGCCGCGCGAGTTGCTGTGGCGCGCCTGGACGACGCCGGAGCATGTCAAGCAATGGTTCACGCCGAAGCCGTGGATCATCACCGACTGCGAGATCGATCTCAGGCCGGGCGGCCTGTTCCGCACGCGCATGCAGTCGCCCGACGGCAAGGAGGTGAGCGACCGCCATTGCTGCTATCTGGAAATCGTGCCGAACGAGCGCCTGGTGTGGACCGACGCGCTGCTGCCGGGCTACCGGCCGTCCGGCGAACCCTTCATCACCGCGGTCATCGCTCTCTCGCCCGAAGGCAAAGGCACGCGCTACACCGCCACCGCCATCCACCGCGACGAGGCGACGCGCAACAGCCATGAAGAGATGGGGTTCTTCGACGGCTGGGGCACGGTGGCCGACCAGCTGGCGGACTATGTGAAGACGATTTGAAAAGCTGGCATGGCGGCCGGAATATCGGCCCGGTCGCCATCTCTGATGTTCGAATCATGCGGCAAAGAAGCGAGATGCCTCAGGCCAATCGGCCTCAATAATAGAAGCGCTCTTCGCTGATCTTGCCGTTCTTGACCGTATAGAGGCCAACCTCATCCATTTTGACGCGTTCGCCGGTAGATTTGGGCGTAACGTCGAAGCTGAAGCGCAAGGCGAACTGGTCGCCATTGACATAGGGGCCCTCGACCGAGCCGCCGTGAACCTCATGGTTCGCTTCCCACCATTCGCCCTTCTGCTTCACGGCTTCCTTGCCGTTGCAAACGGCCATCGGGCCTTCCATCGCTTCGTAGCTGACGATGTCGTCGGCATTGTACTTCGCGGCAGCGCTGTGGCTGTCGCCCCGCTTGAGGAGCTCGGTGAAATCCTTGGCAATATCCGCAGTGGTCATGACTTCCTCCCGTTCGAGACGAGACTTCAAGTAGGGTGCCGCCCGCTGGCCCGCCACCGCCAGCCCGCTGGTAGCTGACACTTCGTGTCAGGATGGATCGACGGTTGCGATCAACCTTCCCGATAACAGCCGCGTTGGATCGCCAGGCGCCGCACGAGCGCCAGCACGCTGTCGATGGTCGGCGTCGGCTGTCCGGTGAGGCGGCCGAGCTCCTGCACGGCGCTCACCAGCGCGTCGATCTCCATCGGACGGCCGCGTTCGAGATCCTGCAGCATCGAGGTCTTGTGCTCGCCGACATCGCCGGCGCCCTTGATGCGCCGGTCGACGGAAACAGGAAAACGCACGCCGAGGCTCTCGCCGATCGCCTGCGCCTCGATCATCATAGAACGGGCGACGGCCCGCGTGCCTTCATCGGCGACGATGGCCGCAAGCGTGCTGCCGGTCAGCGCCGAGATCGGGTTGAAGGAGAGATTGCCCCAGAGCTTTACCCAGATTTCCGAGCGGATGTCCTCGCGGACCGGCGCCTGCAGCCCGGCCTTGACCATTTCGCGCGCAAGGGCGATGACGCGCTCGCTCTTTTCGCCCGAAGGCTCGCCGAGCGAAAAGCGCGTGCCCTCGACATGGCGGATCAGGCCCGGCGCGTCGACCTCGACGGCCGGATAGACGACCGAGCCGATGACGCGTTCCGGCCCGATGGCTTCCCAGATCTTGCCGTCGGGATCGACCGCATCGAGCCGCGCGCCCTCGAGCGCGCCGCCAGCCTTGTAAAAATACCACCAGGGCACGCCGTTCTGCATGGTGACGACCGCCGTCCCCTCGCCCAGCAACGGCGCGATTTCCTGGAGCGCCGGCGCCAGCGAATGCGCCTTCAGCGCCAGCACGACATAGTCCTGCTTGCCGAGTTCTTCGGCCCGCGCGGCGGCTCTCACCGAAGCTACCGTTTCCTTGCGGTCCTCGATCAGGCGAAGACCGCTAGCCTTGATCGCTTCGAGATGCGCGCCGCGCGCCACGATCGACAGGTCGACCCGGCCGGCAATCGCGAGCTTGGCGGCGAGATAGCCGCCGATCGCGCCGGCGCCAAAGACTGTAATGCGCATCAGCCGAGACCGAGCTTTGCCGCGAGGCCGATGCGCTGCAACTTGCCGGTCGCGCCCTTGGGGATCTCGTCCAGGATCACCACCTTGCGCGGCACCTTGAAGTCGGCGAGCCGGGTGGCGGCGAAGCCGCGAATATCGGACTCGCTGGCGCTCTGGCCTTCGCGCAGCACTATCGCCGCCGCGATCTCCTCGCCGAGCTTGTCATGCGGCATGGCGAAGGTGACGACCTGCGCCACCGCCGGATGGTCCATCAGCACGCCGTCGACCTCGAGCGGCGAGACCTTTTCGCCGCCGCGATTGATGATCTCCTTCAGCCTGCCGGTGACGCGCAGGTAGTTGTCCTCGTCGAGCACCCCCTGGTCGCCGGTGTGGAACCAGCCATGGGCGAAGGCGCTGGCGTTGGCGTCCGGGTTCTTCTCGTAGCCGGCGGTGACGTTGGGACCGCGAATGACGATCTCGCCGATCTCGCCCGCTTTGAGCAGCCGTCCGTCCGGCGCCATGACGGCCACTTCCGGTCCCGCAGATGCGCCGACGCTGCCCGGCTTGCGCTGGCCCGGCGGCAGCCGGTTGGACGCCATCTGGTGGGCAGCCTCGGTCATGCCATAGGACTCGATCACCGGACAGCCGAAGGTCGCCTCCAACTCGGCCATCACCTGCGCCGGCAAGGAGGCCGATGACGAGCGGATGAAGCGCAAATTTGCTCCGGCGAGCTGTTCGGCGTTGCGCGCGGCGCGCGGCAGGATCGCCTGATGCATGGTCGGCACCGCCGTGTACCAGCTCGGCTTCGCTTCAGAGAGCCACTGGAAGAAGCGCAGCGCGTTGAAGCCCGGCGTGCAGAACACGCTGCCGCCGGCGGCCAGCGACGACAGCACCGCCGCGATCAGCCCGTGGATGTGGAACAAGGGCATGATGTTGAGGCAGCGATCGGCCGGCGCCAGGCCAAGTGTCGCGCCGATGTGGGCGGCCGAAGCGGCGAGATTGGCGTGGCTGAGCGGCACCAGTTTCGGACGCGAGGTGGTGCCCGAGGTGTGCAGGAGCAGAGCGGTGTCGCTGTCCTCGGCCAAGCCCGATGAAACAGCCGGGCCGACCGGGTCGCCCTCGATGGTGAAGACGCCGGCCGGCGCACCCGCCGGCACGACCAGGCGCAGCACAGGGATGCCGAGGCGTTCGGCAACCTCGACCGAGGGACCTGCCTCGTCCTTGCCGACGAGGATCGCTTTGACGCCGATGTCGCTCAGATAGAAATCGAGCTCGTCGGCGCGATAGGCAGGATTAAGCGGTGCCGTGGATGCGCTTGCTGCGACCACGATGAAGGCGGTCGCCATCTCGGGGCCGTTCGGCAGCACGATGGCGACGCGGTCGCCGCGGCCGATGCCGAGCGCGTTGAGCCGGACAACAGTGTCGTGGATCAGCCGGCGCAATCCGCCATGCGACAGAGCCGTTCGGTCGGGCGCCGCGATGGCCTGCGCATCTTCGGCTCCGGGAGCGAGACGATGGGCGAGATCGATGGAGTTTTCGCTTGTTGTCATGGTTCCAGACTATGTTTCGAACGATCGGCCGATGTCCAGCAAAGGCCTGCTCAATATCCGAGCGCCAGGCCGTCCTTGCGCGGATCGGAAGCGCCGGTCAGCGTGCCTTTTTCCCAATCGATGAGCACGGCCTGGCCCCCGCCGAGCGGATGGTCGGGCTCGACAACGCGATGGCCACGGCGACGCAGGCCGTCGATGGCATCGGGACGCACGCTGCGCTCAGCTTCCACAACATCGTGGTTGTAGAAAACGCGCGCGGTGTCCAGCGCCTGCTGCGGATCCATGCCGAAGTCGATCATGTTGGTCAAAAGATGCACATGGCCGAAGGGCTGGTAGCCGCCTCCCATGACGCCGAAGGGCATCAGCGCGCGGCCGTTCTTCGTCATCATCCCCGGCATGATCGTATGCATCGGCCGCTTGCCCGGCGCTATTGCATTCGGGTGCTTCGCATCGAGCCGGAAGCTCGAGCCGCGGTTCTGCAGCACGACACCGCTCTTGGGACCGACGACGCCGCTGCCGAAGGAATAATAGGTCGAGTTGATGAAGCTCACCGCGTTCAAGTCTCGGTCGACGACGGTGATGTAGACCGTGTCGCTGCCCGGCAGGTCGAGGCGCGGAAGATCGGTCATGGCACGCTCGGGATCGATCGCGGCGCGGAGACGATCGGCATAGGCGCTGGAAAGCAGCTCCTTCACCGGCACCTCGACATGGTCCTGATCGGCTATCAGGTTGTCGCGGTCGCGATAGGCCAGCCGCCCGGCTTCGATCTCCAGATGCAGGCGCTCGGCGCTGCTCGGGTCGAGCGCGGCAAGATCGAAGCCGGAGAGCACGTTCAGCATCAACAGCGCTGTCAGGCCCTGGTTGTTGGGCGGCATCTGATGGATGTCATAGCCACGATAGGACGTGCTGACCGCGGTCTTGTAATCGCCCTTCGTGGCGGCGAAATCGTCGAGCGTATGCAGCCCACCCAGTTCGCGCAGCCGGCCGACAATATCCTCGGCAACAGCGCCCTCGTAGAAACCGGCTCGGCCCTTTCCGGCGATAATGCGCAGCGTCTCGGCGAGTTCCGGCTGGCGATGCACATCGCCGGCCTTCGGCGGCTTGCCGCCCGGCAGGAAGATGCGCGCCGCCACCTCGTCGGCCGACAGATCGGTTTCCGGGTCCTGCCAGTCGAAGGCGACGCGATCATGCACGACATAGCCGTTCTCGGCGTAACGGATGGCCGGGGCGAGAGCATCGGCGACGCCTTTGCGACCGTGATCTTCCAGCAGACGGCACCAGGCGTCGACGGCGCCGGGAACGGTGACTGCATGCGGACCCTGTTTCGGCAGCTCGCTGAAACCCTCGTCCAGGTACCAGTCGACAGCGGCTGCCTGGGGCGCGCGGCCCGAACCGTTGAAGGCCAGAACCTCGCCCTGCCCTCGCGGGCAATAGAGGACAAAACAGTCGCCGCCGATGCCGGTCGATTGCGGCTCGACTACGGCCTGCACGGCCGCCGCGCAGACCGCTGCGTCCATGGCGTTGCCGCCGGAGCGCAGCATGTCGATGGCGGCAAGCGTCGACAAAGGATGCGAGGTCGCGGCCATGGCTTCGGTGGCGCGGACCGGCGAGCGGCCTGGGAACTGGAAATCACGCATGCTTGTATTGGTATCCCTCACTTCAACGTCCGCGGCCGAAAAACTGGGCGGCGGACAACAAGACGATCGATAGCGCGATCAGGCAAGTCGAAATGGCGGCGATCGTCGGATCGATCTGGTCGCGCAGCGCATTGAACATGCGGCGCGTCAGCGTCGTGGTCTCGCCGCCGGAGATGAAGAGCGAGACCACCACCTCGTCGAAAGAGGTGATGAAGGCAAACAGCGCGCCCGACACGATCGAGAAGCGCAGCTGCGGCACCGTCACCTGGAAGAAGGCGGCGAAGCGCCCGGCGCCGAGGCTGCGCGCCACCATCTCCTGGTTCATGTCGTAGGACCGCAACCCGGACAGGACGGTGAGAACGACCAGCGGCAGCGCTTGCACCGTATGGGCGATGACGAGGCCGGTCAGCGTGTTGTTCAGGCCGATGCGGGCGTAGAGAAAGAAGGTGCCGATGCCGATCAGGATGACAGGGATGATCAGCGATGCGGTGAGCAGCGCGTTGATGGCGCCGGTCAGCCGCAACGTGCCGGCGTTGATGGCGTAGGCGGCTGCGGTGCCGAGCGGCGTCGCGACGATCGCCGTCATCACCGCCACCTTGACCGAGACGATGGTGGCGTCGCGCCATTCCACCGATCCGAAATAGCTTTCGTACCAGCGCAGCGACCATTGCTCGGGCGGGAACTGCAGCAGCGTCGAGCCCGAGAAAGACATGATGACGATGATCACCGAAGGGGAGATCAGGAACAGCATGACAACGCCGCCCAGGAGATAAAGCCAAAGGCGTTGCCAGTGCGAGATGGGCAGGGCGTTTTCCGCGCTCATCGCCGGCTCCATACGCCGGTGGCGCGGGCGCCGAGCAGCCGCTGGAACAGGCCGAGCAGCGCCAGCGTGACGGCAAGCAGCACCACGCCGAGCGCCGCGCCCGCGCCCCAGTTGGAATAGAGGCTGGTGGCCTGCTCCATGCGCATCGCCCACATGATGACCTTGCCGCCGCCCATCAGCGCCGGCGTGACGAAGAAGCCGAGGCAAAGCACGAAGACGATGACCACGCCGGACGCCAGGCCCGGCAGCGACAGCGGGAAGAAGATCTGCCGGAAAGTGGCGGCGGGGCTGGCGCCGAGATTCATGCCGGCGCGCAGGCAGTCGACGTCGATGGTCTTCATCGAGGCGTAGAGCGGCAGCACCAGGAACGGCAGCATGATGTGGGTCATGCCGATGACGACGCCGGCGAAATTGTTGGCAAGCGGCAGCGGCTGGCCGATCAGCCCGACGTCGATCAGCCAATTGTTGATGAGGCCCTTGCGCTGCAGGATGACCAGCCAGGCATAGGTGCGCACCAGCACCGAGGTCCAGAACGGCAGGATGACGAAGATCAGGCAGATCGAGGCCGCGCGGCGCGGCAGTTGCGACAGCATATAGGCCAGCGGATAGCCGAACAGCACGCAGGCGCCGGTGACCACGAAGGCCACCTTGAAGGTGGTGGCAAAGGTCTTGATGTAGGACGCCTGCTCGAAGAAGCGCGCGTAGTTGGCGAGGCTGAGCTGACCGGTCTCGTCGAACAGCGAGAGCCAGAACAGCCAGCCGATCGGCACGATGATGACGGCGAAGACGAGAAACAGCCCGGGCGACAACAACGCCAGCAGCCCCAGCGCCTGCCGCCTGGCATCGGAGCGCAGCGCATCGGCGTTCAGCACACCGTCCGGCCTGCCGGCATGGTCGAGGCTGGCGGACCCGACGCTCATTGATCCGCCACCAGCACGACATCCTGCGCGTCGATGCCGAGCGTGATCGGCTCGCCCGGCGCCGGCAGCTTTGCCAGCACGTCCGAGCGGCAATAGTCGCGCAGCGTCACCTGCCGGCCGTCGCGCAGCGTCGCGTAGCAGATGAAGCTGTCACCCTGATAGATGACATCGCCGACAGTCGCCGGCAGCATATTGAGTGTGCCGGCCTGTTCCGCCTCAGCGACCAGCCGCAGCTTCTCCGGCCGCACCACCATCAGATGCCGGCCGGCGGACGGCGCCGCACCGTTCATGCGCAGCTTCCTGTCCTCATGCCAGACGCTGCCATTGCGGCATTCGACCGGGATGAAGTTGGATTCACCGATGAAGCCGGCGACGAATTTCGTCCGTGGCCTGGCGTAGAGGGCCTCGGGCTGGTCGATCTGCTCGATGCGGCCGGCGTTCATGACCGCGATGCGGTCCGACATGGTGATCGCCTCGCGCTGGTCGTGCGTGACATAGACGGTCGTCATGCCGAGCCGGCGATGCAGGTTGCGCAATTCGATCTGCATATGCTCGCGCAACCCCTTGTCGAGCGCCGACAGCGGCTCGTCCATCAGAACGATGCGCGGCTCGAAGACGATGGCGCGGGCCAGAGCCACGCGCTGGCGCTGGCCGCCGGAAAGCTGGTCGACGCGGCGCTCGCCCAGGCCTTTCAGTTGCACCAGGTCGAGCGCCCTCTTTACGCGCTCGGCCGTTTCCACCGCCGACACGCGTCGCTGCTTCAGCGGAAAAGCGATGTTGTGGAAGACGTTCATATGCGGGAACAGCGCATAGTTCTGGAACACCATGCCGATGTTGCGCTTGTGCGGCGACATGGTGATGATCTCTTCGCCACCCACCTTGATTGAGCCGGCATTGGCCCGCACGAACCCCGCCAGGATCATCAGCAGCGTCGTCTTTCCCGAGCCCGATGGGCCGAGCAGCGTCAGGAATTCGCCCGCGGCGACGTCGAGGCTGAGGTCGCTCAGGATCGAGAGAACGCCGAAGCGCTTCTCGATGCCGTGAATGCCGATGGGAAGCGCGGACGGCGCAAGAGACAAGAGCATCTCCTTCAACTCCGGATCATTGTCGGCGAACGGTACCGAGCGGCACATTTTGCGCCGCTCCGAACAGGTTCATCATTGCTGGATCAGGTTGTTGAACTTCTCGGTCGCCTCGACGAGGTTGTCGCGCCAGAATTCGGGATCCTGCAGCACCTGCTTCTTGACGTTTTCCGGCGCGGAGTTGATGTCCTTGATCCGCTCCTGCGGGATCTTGCCGGTCTCGAACGCTTTTTCGTTGGCCGGGCCATTGTCGACGTAGAGCGGCAGGTTGGCCTGGAGGTCGGGGCTGACGAACTTGGCCAGCGCCTTCATGGCGATGTCCTTGTTCTTCGAGCCCTTCGGGATGACCATGCAGTCGGCGGTGAGCACGCCCTGGTCGAAGGAGAAGGCTACCGGCGCGCCTTCCTTCCGCAAAGTGCCGGCGCGGCCGTTCCAGATGCTGGCCATGTCGACCTCGCCGTCCTTGACGAGCTGCATGGCCTGCGCGCCAGAGGTCCACCAGGCATCGATGTGACCGCGAACCTTGTCGACGGATTGCAGCGCACCATCGATGTCGACCGGATAGACCTTGTCGATCGGAATGCCCTTGGCGAGCGCGGCGACGCTCAGCGTTTCCGTCGCCTGGCTGCCGGAAAGCGCGCGACGGCCGGGGAATTTCTCGACGTCCCAGAAATCGGACCAGGTCTTCGGGCCCTTTTCGCCAAAAACATCAGTGCGGTAGATCAAAACCACCGATGTGTAGGAGATGCCCACCCAGTCGTCATGGACGAGCTTCGGGTTGATGCCGCTCTTGTCGATGACGTTGTAGTCGAGCTTCTCGAACAGGCCTTCCTTGGAACCCCGCGCGCATTCGTCGGCGCCAAGTTCGGTGATGTCCCATTTGACCGCGTTGCCGGTGACCTGCAGACGGACGTCGTCGAGACCGTTGGTAGTGTCCTGCTTGATGGTGATGCCAAGCTCCTTGGCGGTCGGATCGAAGAAGGCCTTGGTCTGCGCCTCCTGATAGGTGCCGCCCCAAGAGGCGACGGTGATGGTGTCGGCGGCCGATGCCGGAACGGCGACCGAGGCCAGCAGGCCGGCGGCGGCCAGGCCGCGGATGCAAATTGTCTTCGTCATTTTCGCTTCTCCAACCGGTGTTCCCGTTATCGTTGATTTGGTATGCGAATTTGTATACAATTTTGAGTGTAATCGGTCGGAGGCCGATGTCAACACGAGCCGTGGCCCGGGACAGACGTTTTTTGGCGGCGGAAACTGGAGGCGTCAGTTAGACTGCGAATCCATGACGGAGGCGGGACGTTTGGGCAAGGAACGGAAAAACACGCTGCGCGACTCGGTGTTCGAGAAGCTGAAGGCGATGATCATAACCGGGCAGATCCCGCCGGGTGGCCGCGTCACGGAAAACGAAATCGCCGAGCGGCTGAAGGTGAGCCGCACGCCGGTGCGCGAAGCCTTCAACCGCCTGGAGCGCGACGGTTTGGTGATCGGGCGTCCGCGCCAGGGCTATATCGTTGCCGAGTTCAACCTGACCATGTTCCGCGAGGCCTTCGATATCCGTGAGTTGCTCGACGGGCGCGCAACGGAGCTGGCCGCGGCCAACGCGACCGCCGCCGACAAGGCTAGGCTGCGCGAGATGCTAGCCGAATGCGAGCGGCTGGCGGCGATCCCGGACCGCAGCACCAGGGAGAAATTCGAGGAGCTGCAGGTCGGCATCGACCTGCACCGGGTGATCGCCGAAATCAGCGGCAACGAGATGCTCTATGGCATGCTCTGCGGCATCCTCGACAAGTGCCAGCAATATGTTTGGACCGAGCTTCTATGGCTGGATGAATGGAAGCTTACCCGCGAGGAGCACACTGGCATCGTCGATGCGATCTGCGCCGGCGATGTCAAGCTGGCCGGCGAGCGCGCCCGCGCGCATGTGCGCGGCTCGCGCGAAAACATCCTGCGCCTGCTGCAGGCGAAATCCGACTATCAGGGGTTTTTCGCCAAGGCGTCATGAGCCAGGCGCTCGGTCGCATCAGCTGGAGAGCATGGGGCAATTGGCGCCGCGCCGCAGGCTGATATACGCGATGTCGCCGACGCTGAACTGAAAGTCGTCGGCGCGTCGGGGTGCATCGATGACGATCAAAGTTCCCTGCCCGAGTTCCGCGTGAAGGCGCAGCGTGCGACCGTGAAAGACGATGCCGCTGACCCGCGCCGGCGCGGTGCCTTCGGCGGCTTCGGTCGCTGCCAGCAGGTCCTCCGGTCGCACGCCGATGGTGCGCACGTCGCCCGCCGCCGGCGTCTCGCCACTGTCGGAGACTGCCTCCAATGGCAGCTGGCCGGCGGCGAAGCGCAGACGCTCGCCGTCGCGGCCGACGAACCGCGACTGAAGAAGATTCATCGTGCCGATGAAGGAGGCGACGAACTTCGTCGCGGGCCGGTCGTAGAGCGTTGCGGGCGGTGCGATCTGCTCGACGCGGCCCTTGTTCATGACGACGATGCGGTCGGAGATCGACAGCGCCTCGGTCTGGTCGTGAGTGACCATGACGAAGGTGGTGCCGAGCTGCGACTGCAGCCGCTTCAGCTCCACCTGCATCTGCTCGCGCAGATGCGCGTCGAGCGCCGACAGCGGCTCATCGAGCAGGAGCACGCGTGGCTCGCAGACGATGGCGCGGGCAAGCGCGACGCGCTGGCGCTGGCCGCCGGAAAGCTCGGAGATACGGGCGCCGAGCTTGTCGGCAAGCCCCACCATGTCGAGTGCTTCGCCGACGCGGCGCGCCTGCTCGGTGCCGGACAGTTTGCGCAGCGACAGACCGAAGCCGACATTCGCCGCGACGTCCATATGTGGGAACAGCGCATAGTCCTGGAAGACGGTGTTGACCGGCCGGTCGAACGGTCTCAGGCCCGTGATGTCGCGGCCTTCGAGCAGAACATTGCCGCCGGTCGGGCTCTCGAAACCGGCGATGACGCGCAGACTCGTCGTCTTGCCGCAGCCGGAGGGTCCGAGCAGCGTCAGGAACTCGCCCGCGGCGATGTCGAGGTCGACCGTATCGAGACCGACCACGCCGCCTGGAAACACCTTCGAAACTTTCTCCAGACGAACTAATGCATTACGCAATTCCGGACGGAAAACCGCTTCCCAATTTTCCTGGAATTGCTTTGTCGCATCAGGCGCCATCGCGCACCTCGGACGGCTTGGTGGTATTGACCCAGAGGATCTGGCAGCGCTCGGCGCCGGGATTGCGGAAGGCGTGAAGCAGCGTGCTCTTGAAAGCAAAACTGTCGCCGGTCTTCAGCACATAGGTCGTAGCGTCCACCACCAGTTCGACCTCGCCCGTCATCACGAAGCCGAATTCATGGCCGGCATGGGCGTAGGCTTCCGCCGTTCCGCCGCCAGCCTCGACCGTCACCAGCATACCGGTAAGCGTGGCCCCGGGCGGCGAGAGCAGCGCCTTGGCGATGCCTTCGGATTTCACCGGGATCGAGCGCCGCTTGTCGGCCCGCACGCAATAGAGGTCGTTGACCGCATCGTTGCCGTCGGCGATCAGCGCCGACGGCTCGATATCGAGGGCGGCGGCGAGCGGCCAGATCACCTTGACTCGCAGCGAGGACATGCCGCGCTCGATCTGGCTGAGCGCGCCGATGGAAATGCCGGCTTTTGCCGCGAGCTCGGCCAGCGACAGCTTGCGCTCTAACCTCAGCGCCCGCACGCGCCGGCCGACGCGCACATCGGCATCGTCCTTCGATCTTTCGGCTGCTTCGTCAAATACATCCATGCATCCGTCCTCGTTGTCTTTCCCTTCTCCCCTTGTGGGAGAAGGTGGATCGGCGCGATAGCGCCGAGACGGATGAGGGGTGGGTGAAGGAATGAGACGTCTGCATTCCCTGGAACACCCCTCATCCGGCCGCTCCGCGGCCACCTTCTCCCACAAGGGGAGAAGGGGGAGCTAAATCATCCGCCCGCCTTCACCTTCTCGAACATCTTCGCCACGTCGTCATTCTGCTTCATCGGGCCGGTGAAGATGGTGCTCTTTAGCATCACGTCCGGATCGGCCGGCAGCTGCAGCTTGTCCAGCTCCTCCTTCGACACGCCGGCGAAGGCAGTGCTCAGCGAGCTGCCATAGCCGTAGGACTGGATCAGATATTTGCCCGAGTCGGCATCGAGCCGGCTGTTGATGAAGTCATAGGCGAGATCGACGTTCTTGGCGTCCTTCAGCATGACGAAGCCGCAGGCCCAGGTCAGCATGCCTTCCTTCGGCTTCATAAACTCGACCGGAACGCCCTGCTTCTTCAGCGAAGTGGCCGACGCGTTCCAGGTCATGGCGGCGACCAACTGGCCGCTGGCCAGCGCCTGCTCGACCGAGGTCATGTCGGTGGTGTAGCTCGACAGCAGCGGCCGCTGTTCGCGCAGTTTCGCGGCGACCTTGTCCATCTGCTCCGGCGTCATGTCGAAGGGGTTCACGCCCGCCAGAAGTGCGGCGACGATCGGCGTGTCATGGACCGCGTCGATGGTCGCCATGCGGCCGGCATATTGCTTGTCCCACAGAAGGTTCCAGCTTGCCTCGGGGTTCTTCACCAGATCGGTGCGGTAGAGGATCGAGGTGTTGCCCCAGTCCCACGGTACCATCCAGACCTTGCCATCGCCGGCCTGCAGGTCGGGCAGGTTCTTGAACACCGGGAAGATCGAATCCCAGTTCTTGATACGCTTGGTGTCGATCGGCTGCAGCAGGCCTTCCTTGTTCCAGCGCGCCACCTTGTCGTAGCAGGGATGCGCGATGTCCGGCCGGAAGCCGGCCTTGACCTTGGTGAAGGCATCGTCGTCGTCGCCGAAGATCGAGGCCTCGACGCCGTCAGGATGCGCGGCCAGGAAGCTCTTGTTGAAGTCCGGCAGTTCGTAGCCCGACCAGGTGAAGTATTGCAGCTTGTCGGCGGCCAGAGCGACCGTCGACGACAGCGCCAAAGCCAATGCGGCAAGGCCGGCCCGGGCCTTGTGTCCGGTGATCGATTTCAGGTGGAATGTCATTTTCGTTCTCCTCTTCTTTGTTGTGGTTCAGGCTGGATTGCGGCGCGCGACGCCGAGACCGCGATGGCGCAGGATTTCGGCGAGGGCGGCGATGATGAAGGACACAGTAAGGATCACGGTTCCCAGCGCCATCACGGTCGGCAGAGAGCGCGGGAAGCGCAGCTGGCTCCAGATGTAGAGCGGCAGCGTCGGCTCGGTGCCGGCGAGGAAGAAGACGACGATGAACTCGTCGAAGGAGATGAGGAAGGCGAGCATGAAGGCAGAGATCACAGCCGGCAGGCTGAGCGGCAACATGACACGCCGGAACGTCGTCCAGTCGGAGGCGCCGAGATCGAGCGCCGCCTCGCGGATGGTTTTTGGAACGGCGGCGAAGCGGCTGCGCATCACCACCACCGTGGTCGGCAGCGCGACCAGGATATGGCCTAGCACGATGGCGACGCGCGACGGGCCGAGGCCGATGAGGTTGACCAGGATCAGGAGCGAAATGCCGACAATGACGCCCGGGATCAGGATCGGCAGCCGGGCGACGGCGCTGATCGTGGCGGCCAGCGGCGAACGGCCGTAGAGATCCATATAGGAGACGGTGATGCCGCAGAGCGTCGCGCCGGAGGCGGCGATGACGCCGATGACGAGGCTGTTGGCCAGAGCGCCGGACAGCGCCGGATTGCCGTAGAGCGTCTCGTACCAGCCAAGCGTAAAACCCTGCAGCGGGAACGCCGCCTGGATGGAGTCGTTGAAGGAAAACAGCGGGATCAAAAGGATCGGCAGATAGAGGAATACCAGATAGGCAAGCACATAAAGGCCGAGCCAGCGGCCGCCTGCATTTGCCTCTTTGCGCGTAGCATTCATGTGCGGCTGCCGAATCTGCGATTGGCGCCGCGCGCTACCAGCACCATGCACAGGATGACCAGCATGACGCAGACCGAGAGCGCCGCGCCGAACGGCCAGTCATTGGCCTTGCCGAATTGCGACTGGATCAGCGTGCCGATCATGGTGCTGGCCGGGCCGCCGACCATGGCCGGCGTGACATAGTCGCCGACGGTCGGCACGAAGACGACAAGGGCGGCGGCCAGAACGCCCGGCATCGAATTGGGCAGCACGACGCGCCGGAAGCTCGTGAATGGCCGCGCGCCCAGATCGGAGGCGGCTTCTAGAAGCGATTTCGGGATCGTGTCCAGCGCCACATAGATGGGCAGGATGGCGAAGGGGGCGTAGGCATGCGCCAGCGTCACCACTACCGCTGCCGGCGTGTTGAGGAAGGCCAGCGTCGGCTCCGACCAGAGGCCGCTTTCGATGAAAGCCGAGTTCAGCACGCCGTTATAGGCAAGCACGATCTTCCAGGCGAAGACACGCAGAAGGTAGCTGGTCCAGAACGGCAGCGTCACCAGGAAGAGCAGCAGGTTGCGCCGCCGGCCGGCATGGAAGGCGAGGTAGTAGGCGACCGGATAGGCGGTGACGACCGTCGCCAGCGTCACCAGGCCGGCGATGACCAGCGAGCGCAGCGTCACCGTCCAGTAGAGCGGGTCGGTGGCGACGGTGACGAAATTCGCGACGGTCAGGCCGGCGCCGAGCAGCGAGCCGTCATTGCTCCTGAAGGCGAGGAAAATCACCAGGCCGAGCGCGAACAGGATCAGGAAGAAAGTGACCAGCCCGCCCGGCAGCAACATGGCGAAGCGGAAGACCGGCGAGATGCGGGTTTCCGGCGATGACCGCGCTGCAACGATGGTCGACATCTGATTGCCTATTGGCCGGATTTTTGAAATCGACTAATGCTTTTTCATATTCATGAAACTGTCAAGCTGAATCGCTTGTGCACTGCACGCTTCGACGAAGTCAGCGTTCGAACGCGTCGAGCATCCGGTACCAGGCGATAGTGGCGGCGACACCGACCTGGCGAAAGGCGTGGAACGGGATCGGCCTGATCGGCGAAAGCGGGAACGGCAATTGCCGGGTGTCGCCGCTCGCGAGGTAACCCGCCATGCGCTTGCCCAGCGCGCTCATCAGGCCGACGCCCCTGCCCTGGCAGCCGACCACGGCGAGCAGGCTCTTTTCCGGCTCATGCAGATGCGGCAGGTGATCCGGCGTCATCGCCACGCGGCCGAACCAGCGCTTTTCGATGGCGATGCCGGCAAGCGCTGGGTAGAGCCGGATGAGCGCGCGTTCGAGATGCGCCCAGTCCGAAGCGCTGGAAGGCAGCGCCATGCGGCCGCGACCGCCGAGCACAAGCCGGCCGTCGGCGCTCTCGCGGTAGTAGACCAGGATGCGGCGGGAGTCAGACACCGCCTGACCGCCCGGCAGGATGCTTGCCGCAAGCCCGGCCGGCAGCGGTGCCGTGGCGATCTGGAAGGAATGCAACGGCACGATCGTCTGCGCAAGGCCGGGCAGCAGGCCATCCGTATAGGCATTGGTGGCGAGCACGACGGACTTGGCGCGCAGTTCGGCGCCGCCTTGCGTTGAAACCCGCCACAGGCCGGCTTCCTTGCTGAGCTTCACCACTTTCCGCTGCTCGGCGATGTTGGCACCAGCCGCAGAGGCGACCCGCGCCAGCTCCATCGTATACGAAAGCGGATCGATGACGCCGGCGCGGCGGTCGAGCCAGCCGCCGAGATAGCCCTTGGCGCCGGTCAGCGCCGCGATCTCGGTCTGGTCGAGCAGCTTGACGTCGGCGCCGCGTGTCCGCCATTGCCGGTCGCGGTTGGCCGCCGCCTTCAAGGCGGTTTCGGTATGCGCGGCCTGGATCCAGCCGTTACGTGTGAACGGTACCGCGAGCTTCTCGTCGCGGATCAAGTCGAACACGGCGTCGGCGGTCGAGGCGGCGAAGTCGACCAGGGCCTCGCCGCGCTGCTTGCCGAAATGCCCGATCAGCCATTCCGGATCGTATTTGAGGCCTGGAATGACCTGGCCGCCATTGAGGCCGGAAGCGCCCTGCCCGACTGCTGCGGCCTCCAGCACCTGGACCGAAAGACCGGCGCGGGCCGCATGCAAGGCGGTCGACAAGCCCATGATGCCGCCGCCGACGATGACCGCGTCTAGCGTGCCGCCGGACGAAAGCTCGGGCTTGAACGCCGGGGCCGTTTTGGGCTTCTGCCAGATCGGATCGGAAAAGGCTGCGGGCAAATGGTCACCTGAGGCGCTGGGGCGTCGTGAAAATCCTATTGCTGATTTCATGAATTTGAAAGACCGTTTCGATGGGCCAGTCCGATTGTGGCTGTGTGACAGCATGCCCATGGCCCATAAACGTTGCTATCGACGGGATAGACGTTTGCGTTAAATCCGGGGAAAGTGCCGCCCGACATTCGAGAGGAAACAAGACCATGACCGACCCGACCCGACTCCCTGCCGACGGCCTTTTCGTCGGCCGCGCCAGGACCAGCGAAGCCGCCCACCCGCTGGTGGTCACGGTGCGTGACGGCGAGGTGATCGACATCACCTCGAGCGCGGCGCCCACGGTGCGCGATCTGTGCGAGCTGAAGGATCCGGTTGGCCACGTGCGCTCGGCCAAGGGCAAAGCGATCGGCTCGCTCGCCGACATCGCCGCGAACAGCTTCGAAGCCAGACGCGATGCGAAGAAGCCCATCCTGCTTTCGCCCGTCGATCTGCAAGCGGTGAAGGCTTCAGGCGTCACCTTCGTCGTCAGCCTGCTCGAGCGCGTCATCGAGGAGCAGGCGCGCGGCTCGGCCGAGAAGGCCGACGCCATCCGCGCCGACATCGCCGGGCTGATCGGCCACGATCTTTCGAAGCTGAAGCCCGGCTCGCCGGAAGCGATGGAGATCAAGGCCAAGCTGATCCAGCGCGGCGCCTGGTCACAATATCTGGAAGTGGGCATCGGCCCGGATGCCGAGATCTTCACCAAGTGCCAGCCGATGGCCTCCGTCGGCTTCGGCGCCGATGTCGGCCTGCACCCCGTCTCAACCTGGAACAATCCGGAGCCGGAGATCGCCATGATTGCCGACAGCAGCGGCCGCATCGTCGGCGCCACGCTCGGCAACGACGTCAATCTGCGCGACGTCGAGGGGCGCTCGGCGCTCCTGCTCGGCAAGGCCAAGGACAACAACGCCTCGGCGTCGCTCGGGCCGTTCATCCGGCTGTTCGACGAGACATTCGCAATCGCCGACGTGAAGCGCGCGACGGTGCGGCTCAGCGTCGAGGGCGAGGACGGGTTCTCACTGGAGGGCGCAAGCTCGATGGCCGAGATCAGCCGCTCGCCCGAAGAGCTGGTCAAGGCCGCGATGGGACCGCATCACCAGTATCCGGACGGGCTGGCGCTCTATCTCGGCACCATGTTCGTGCCGTCGAAAGACCGCGGCGAGAAAGGCAAGGGGTTTACCCACAAGGTCGGCGACATCGTCACCATCTCATCCGAGAAGCTCGGCGCGCTGGGCAACCGGGTGCGCCTGTCGCCGGATTGCCCGCACTGGACCTACGGCGCCAGCCATCTGATGCGTGACCTGGCCAGGGCGGATCTCATCTAATTAGCACCGCGCAGCAGCGACGTCGTCCAGAGCCCATTTGCAAGCCGATGGGCTAACGGTGCTGTTTGCCCGGGAAAATATCACCGCAATTGATGCAATCTGATGGGATTGCTGATGGCGCGTGCGGCTGCCCCAACATCCATTGGCGATGGAGGCTTGTCAGCGACGCAAAAAGGGAATGCTCTAGACGTTCCGGTCAGCGCTGGCAGGAGATGCGGTTCTCGGGCCGCATCATGCTGATCCAGGAGGAGAGTTTTCAACATGGGAGGAAATCGAATGCTTTCGAGGCTAAGACTGCTCGTGCTTGGCTTGATCGCGGCAATCGCCATTCCGGCGATGGCCGAGGCCAAGACATTCTACTGGATTTCGCATGGCGGCCCGGCCGATCCGGTCTGGACCTATTTCCTGGCCGGCGCCAAGCAATGGGCGACGGACACCGGCAACAAGGTGAATACCTCGTTCCATAATGGCGACGTCGCTTCGCAGCAGGAGGCTGTCCGCGCCGCCATCTCGGCCAAGGCCGACGGCATCGTGACCACCAGCCCCGATCCGGGCAGCCTGGTCGAGATCGTCAAGGAAGCCCGCGCGGCCAACATCCCGATCATCAACTTCAACACGCCCGATCCAAAGGCCAATTTCAACGCCTATGTCGGCGGCGACAACGTGACCTTCGGCAAGCACTGGGCGCAGTATCTGGTCGACAAGGGCCTGGTAAAGAAGGGCGACTTCGTATGGATGCCGGTCGAGGTTCCCGGCGCCACCTATGGCGTCCAGGAAGAGGAAGGCATAAAGAGCGTGTTCGAGCCGCTCGGCATCACCTATGAGGTAACCGAGGCGACGCTCGACCAGGCCGAAGTGATCAACCGCATGGTCGACTACCTCACCGCGCACAAGGGCAAGGTGAAAGCCATGATCGGCCTCGGCGATCTCGTCACCGGCTCGGTCAAGCGCGTGTTCGATCAGGTCGGCGTCAAGCCGGGCGAGATACCGGTGGTCGGCTGGGGCAACTCGCTCGACACCACCCAGGAAGTGCTGAACGGCTATGTCAATGCCGCGCAGTGGCAGGACCCGCAGGCGACCAGCTATGTGGCGCTGTCGCTTGCCGCGATGGCCTCGGCCGGCATTCCTCCCGGCTTCAACGTCATCACCGGCGCGCTCTATGAAAAGGACACCGCCGGCGTCTACGACAAGATCCTGTCCGGCAAGTAATCCGCGACCAGTGGCCGTGGCCGCCTCCGTGGCCACGGTCACTCCTTTCGCCGAGCCTGCCGCCGAGCGGGCTTCAGCTAAAGCGCGTCGCGTCGAAACGGATTCGATCGACGCACTTTAAGTCTTTGTTTCTATGCACGTCGTTTTCCCAAAACCGCTGCACACTTTTGGGCGACATGCATTGAGTTCACTCACATCGCGGGCGCAATGGAAAACCGTTCCTTCATCCAAAGTTTCATCGCACGGCCGGAATTCGGCCCGCTGGTGCTGCTCGTCGTCGAGCTCGTCGTCTTCTGGGGCATCAATCCCGACTTCCTGTCGCCGCAGAACATCTCCAACATCCTGGCCTTCACCGTCGAGCTCGGCCTGATCGCGCTGGCGATGACGCTGCTGATGACATCGGGCGAATTCGACCTCTCGGTCGGCTCGCTGTTCGGCTTCTCGCCGGTGCTGATGTGGACACTGTTCAACGGCGGCGTCACCTCGCTGGAGATGGGTTTCCTGATCGCGCTGGTGGTCGCGGCCTTCATCGGCCTGGTCAATGGCTGGTTCGTGACCCGGCTCAAGATCCCGTCCTTCCTGGTCACGCTCGGCATGCTTCTGGTGGTGCGCGGCACCGCGCTCTTCGTCACCGACGGCTTTCCGCAGCGCACCTGGAGCGCCGAAGGCAGCTGGCTGGCGGACATCCTGGTCGGCGATTTCTACATCGGGCCGTTTCGCATCTACGCGTCGCTGTTCTGGTTCATAGGTGCTGCGATCGTGCTCGGCTATGTTCTGACGCAGAGCCGCACGGGCAACTGGATCCAGGCCGCCGGCGGCAACCCAAATGCGGCGCGGGCGCGCGGCGTCAACGTCAACCGCGTCAAGGTCGGCCTTTTCGTCCTGTCGGCGGTGATGGCCTCGCTCGCCGGCGTCATCTCCTCGCTGCGCACCTCGGCCGCCAACCCCAACAGCGGCACCGGCTACGAGCTGGAAGTCATCGCCATGGTGGTGATCGGCGGCACGGCGCTGACCGGCGGGCGCGGCACCATCATCGGCACGGTGCTCGGCATCCTGATCCTGCGCGTCATGCGCAACGGCATCGTGCTGATCGGCGTGCCGGGGCTCGCCTACAACATCTTCATCGGCGCGATCATCCTCGGCATGATGGCGCTGCATTCATGGCTCGAACGCCGGCACCAGGCAGGGACGTGACCCATGGCCGAACCGCTCATCCGCATGGCGAACATCCGCAAGTCCTATGGGCGCGTGCAGGCGCTGGTGGATGCCAATTTCCACGTCAATGAAAGGGAGATCGTCGGGCTGCTCGGCGACAATGGCGCCGGCAAGTCGACTTTGATCAAGGTGCTGTCGGGCGCGGTGCCGCTGACCAGCGGCGACATCTTCGTGCGCGGCAAGAAAGTGAACTTCCGCAGCACCAGCGACGCCATCGCCGAGGGCATCGAGACGATCTACCAGGATTCGGCGCTGGTCACGCAATTGTCGATCGCGCGCAACCTGTTCCTCGGGCGCGAGCCGATCAAGCCGCCGCGCTTTTTGAATCGCATGGACCAGGAAGCGATGAATGTTGTGGCGCGCGACCTGCTGAAACAGGTCGGCATCTCGAAAAACATCCCGCCGACGACGCCGATCGGCTCGCTGTCGGGCGGCGAACGGCAGGCGGTGGCGATCGCCCGCGCCATGCATTTCGACAGCGACCTGATCATCCTCGACGAGCCGACCAACAATCTCGGCGTTGCCGAAACGCAAGGCGTGCTGAGCTTCGTGCGCAGCGCCCGCGATTCCGGCCACTCCTGCATCTTCATCGCTCACAACATCCATCATGTGTTCCAGGTGGTCGACCGCATCGTGGTGATGCGCCGCGGCAAGGTGGTGGCCGACGACATCGATCCGAAAAAGACAACCGTCGCCGAGGTCGAGCGGATCATCACCGGCATGTCGGACAAGGAGATCCGCGATGCGATTTCCGACGGCCCGCGGCCGCATGGTTGATCTGGCCTGAGACGGGCTCGGATCCCATCCTATGGCTGGAGCCATGAAAGCCACCGTAGCCGACATCGCCAGGAGCTGCAGCCTGTCGACCGCGACTGTCGACAGGGTGCTGAACAACCGACCGGGCGCAAGTGCCGCCAACCGCCAGCGGGTGATGGAGGCGGCGAAGCAGCTCGGCTACCTGCCGACGCTCGACCAGGTCGTGCTGCCGTCGAAGCCGGCGCATCTCGAATTCTTCCTGCCGATCGGCTGCAACGCCTTCATGGCCGATCTCGCGCATCATATCGAGGACTATGCCGCGCGCCTGCCGCTGGTCGCCTCCTGCCGCATCCACAGCCTTGCCGGCATCTCGCCCGGCGCGCTGCAGGGCGCGATCGAGAACCTGTCGCTCAAGGCCAACGGCGCCGGCGTCATCGCCGTCGACCATCCGCGCACGCGCAACATTTTGCGTGAGCTGGTCGAGGCCGGCATCCGGCTGGTGACGCTGGTCTCCGACGTGCCGGCAGCGCCCCGCTCGGCCTATGTCGGCATCGACAACCGGGTCGCCGGGCGCACGGCGGCGCTGCTGATGGGCCGCTTCCTCGGCGGCCGGACCGGACATCTGGCGATGGTGGTCGGCTCGCGTTCCTATCGCGGCCATGAAGAGCGCGAGATGGGTTTTCGGTCGGTGCTCGCCGAAGAGTTTCCCAACCTCACCATTTCGAGCGCCGTCGAGATCAACGACGAGCCCGACGCCAGCTACGGCGCAACCATGAAGGCGCTGCACAACGAGCCGGAACTGCTCGGTATCTATTGCGTCGGCGCCGGACGCTCCGGCGTGGCGAAGGCGTTGCTCGAGGCCAGGCCGTGCAAGAAACCGGTCTTCATCTGCCACGACCTGACCAAGGAAACGCGCCGCTATCTCGTCAACGATCTCGCCGATGTCGTCATCGACCAGAACGCGCGGCTGATCGCCGAACAAGCGGTGATCCGCCTGCTCGGCTCGATCGCCTCATCGGCGCCGTACCTGACGAAAAAGTTCATCGAGCCGCGGCTGATCTTGAAGGAAAACGTGCCGGTTCAATGAGTTAGTGCGCCCAAAGGGGGCGGCTTTTTCCTGATTTATCGGAGGATTGGCAGGTGGTGCGGCAATTCTGCACACCAGCTATGCACGTTTCGTAGTTGCCGAATCGTTAGGCAGAACGTATCTATCGGGTGTCGGCCGTCTCCTCCTCCCAGATGTGATGCCGACGATGAATGCGGTGCACCTCCTCCCGCGCCGTGTTCGAAATCGAGCCCGCTGCCACCTCCTCCCGGCAGCGGGCTTTTCTTTTGCCTGCGCGGAGGCACGAACAGGCGCGCTATACTTCAGTCAGCGCGCCCGGAACGACGCGATCAGACTCTCGGCCATGCGCACGAATTGCGCGCTCGGGCCTTCGGCGCCGACGCTTTGCATCGAGACGCGCGCGCCTTCGAGCAGCAGCGACAGCGTGTCGGCAAGAAGCTCGGCCTGGCCGATGCCGGCATCGCGGCAAAGCGCAACGAGCTTTTCGCGCTGGGCTTCCTTCAGTTCCTTGATGACGCGCCTTGCCGGGTGATCGGTCTCGCTGAGCTCGACGGCCGCATTGGCCATGTCGCAGCCGCGACAGTCGGCGCTGAGCATTTCCGAAGCCTTGCGGACCCAGGCATGCAACTGCGCGAGCTTGTCGCCGGGATGCTGAGCCTCAAACTCGTCCCACACCCTTGAAGCCTTCGCCGCCGTGGCGCGCAGGCATTCGATGATCAACTCGTCCTTGGATTCGAAGTGACGATAGAGCGTCATCTTGTTGGTGCCGGCAGCCTCGGTGATGGCGTCGACGCCAACGCCCTTGATGCCGTGCTTGTGGAACATGTCCTGCGCCGTCTCCAGGATCCGATCCCGGGGGCGAGAACGCTCCACGACGCCGTCTGCCATCATGCTCTCCTTTCGTTTCCAAAAAACCCTCGGCACGCCTCTTGACTAGGGTGTTACCGATCTGTAACTTCCAGAATGTTACTTACTGGTAACACCTATGTCGCTTCCCGTCAACGACAAGGCCCCCACCGATAGGCCCTGCCAGAGCGAGATAGGACAAAACCTGCCTGTCATGCGGCTTCGGCCGGTGAATTCGAAAAAAGGCGGCTCGTGATCATCCGATGCGAGCCGCAGCAAGGAGCCACTCCTATGCAAAAGCGTAAAGACCTGACGATCGACGAAGCCATCCGGGATCCGATGATCCGGCTGGTGATGAAGGCGGACGGAATCGATCCCAAAGCCTTCGAACGGATGCTGCGCTCGCGCGCGGCGGAACAGGCGCCGGACGACGAGATCCCGCCACCCTTCCTGGAGGACTCCGGTTTCGGCCGGGCCCGGCGCATGCGCCATTTCGCAAAACCGTTCAGCGAGGCATCCGCGTCATGGTAAACTTCTTCATCCACCGCCCGATCTTCGCGTCGGCGATCGCCATTATCATGGTGCTCGCCGGCGCGATCGCCTATTTCCTGCTGCCGGTCTCGCAATTCCCCGACATCACGCCCCCCCAAGTCGTGGTCAGCGCCCACTATCCCGGCGCCAGCGCGCAGGTCGTGGCCGATACGGTCACCACGCCGCTCGAGCAGCAGATCAACGGCGTGCAAGGCATGACCTACATGTCGTCGACGAGCTCGAATGACGGCTCCTCGACCATCACCATCACCTTCGATGTCGGCTATCCGCTGAGCACGGCGGCCGTCGACGTGCAGAACCGCGTCTCGCAGGCCGCATCCTCCCTCCCGGCCATCGTCAACCAGGGCGGCGTGACGATCAAGAAACAGAACCCCAATTTCGTCCTTATCGTTGATCTCACCTCGCCTGACGGCTCGGTCGATCCGGTGGCGCTGAGCAACCTCGCCTATCTGCAGGTGGTCGATCCGCTGAAGCGGCTGCCCGGGGTCGGCGACGTGCAGATCTTCGGCGAGCGCCGCTATTCGATGCGCGTCTGGCTCGATCCGGACAAACTCGCCAATCTCGGCATCACCGCAGTCGACGTGCAGAACGCCATTTCCGAGCAGAACGTGCAGGTGGCGGCCGGCAAGATCGGCCAGTCGCCGGCGCCCGCCGGTACCGCCTTCGAGATGCAGGTCAACGCGGTCGGCCGTCTCAGCGACCCGAAGGAATTCGGCGACATCGTCGTGCGCGCCAATTCGCAGAACGGCTCGCTTGTCAGGCTACGCGATGTCGCCCGTATCGAGCTCGGCGCGCTGCAATATTCGTCCTCAGCCTTCTTCGGCAAGGACCCGACCGTGGTGCTCGCCGTCTACCAGATGCCCGGCTCCAACGCCCTCGACCTGCAGCAGCGGGTCAAGGACAAGATGCAGGAGCTGTCGGCGCGCTTCCCGAAGGGCGTCAGCTACGCCATGCATTACGACACGACGCGCTTCGTCTCGGCCTCGATGCATGACGTGCTGATCACGCTCGGCGAAGCGCTGGTGCTGGTCGTGGCGGTGGTCTTCATCTTCCTGCAGAGCTGGCGCACCACCATCATCCCGACCATCGCCATCCCGGTGTCGCTGATCGCGACGCTGGCGGTGATGTACATGCTGGGCTTTTCGCTCAACATGCTCTCCCTGCTCGGCATGGTGCTGGCGATCGGCCTCGTCGTCGACGACGCGATCGTGGTGGTCGAAAATGTCGAGCGACAGCTGGAGGCCGGGCTCAAGCCGCTTGCCGCGACGCGCGCGGCGATGGCCGAAGTGACTGGTCCGATCATCGCCACCACCGCGGTGCTGATGGCGGTGTTCATTCCAGTCGCCTTCATCCCGGGAGTCTCGGGCCGGCTCTACAACCAGTTCGCGCTGACCGTGGCGATCTCCGTTGGCATTTCCGCCTTCAACTCGCTGACGCTGAGCCCGGCGCTGAGTGCCGCCTTCCTGCGCCATCGCGGCGAGACGCAGTTCGTGTTGTTTCGCTGGTTCAATGCCGGCTTCGACTGGCTGTCGCATGCCTATGCCCATGGCGTGCGCGTCCTGATCAAGCTGCGCTGGGTCATGCTCGGCCTGTTCGCGGCCGGCCTCGTCGCCACCTATTTCGTCTGGCAGAAGCTGCCCTCGACCTTCTTGCCCGTCGAGGACCAGGGCTATTTCTTCGTCGTCATCCAGCTGCCCGACGGTGCCTCGCTGGAACGCACCGACGCGGTGGCGCAGAGGGCGCGCGACATCCTGCAGAACACCCCCGGCGTCGACATCGTCGGCTCGATCAGCGGCCTCAACTTCCTGACCAGCGCCGCGCAATCCAACTCGGCGGTGGAGTTCGCCATTCTGAAGCCATGGGACGAGCGCGGACCTGATCAGAGCGCGTCGAAACTGGTCGAGCAGGTGCGCGGCAAGCTGCTGCAGATGCCGGATGCGTTCGCGCTCTCCTTCGATCCGCCTTCGATCCCGGGTATCGGCACCACCGGCGGCTTCGAGTTCCAGGTCGAGGACCTGTCCGGCCGCGGCAGCGCCGCGCTGAACGAGGTGACCCAGGCGCTGATCGCCGAGGCGCGCAAGCAGCCGGAGCTCAATCCGCAGCAGCTGTTCTCGTCCTTCTCGACCTCGACGCCGCAGTTCAACTACGACCTCGACCGCAGCAAGGCGAAGCTTCTCGGCCTCAACCTGCCAGACGTGTTCAACACGCTGCAGATCTATCTCGGCTCGCTCTACGTCAACGACTTCAACCTGTTCGGCCGCACCTTCCGGGTGACGATCCAGGCCGACAAGGACGCGCGCGCCGACGCGACCGACATATCGCGGCTCTACGTGCGCAACGCGTCGGGGGGCATGGTGCCGCTGAGCACGCTGGGCAAGCTGGTGCCGATCGTCGGCCCCGAGACCGTGCCGCATTACAACAATAATGCGTCGGCCCTGATCAACGGCGGCGCCGCTCCCGGCTTCTCGTCCGGACAGGCGGTGGCGGCGATGGAGCGGGCGGCGGCGACGGTGTTGCCGCGGGACTTTGGCTATGAATGGACCGGCATCACCTATCAGGAACTCAAGGCCGGATCGATCGCCTCGATCGTGTTCGGGCTGGCCATGGTCTTCGTCTTCCTGATCCTGGCGGCGCAGTATGAAAGCTGGGCGATGCCCTTCATGGTGCTGCTCGCCGTGCCGCTGGCTCTGTTCGGCGCCTTCGTCGTGCTTTTGCTGCGCGGCATGCAGATCGACGTCTACTCGCAGATCGGCTTTGTCATGCTGATCGGCCTGGCGGCGAAGAACGCGATCCTGATCGTCGAGTTCGCCAGGCGACGGCGCGAGGAAGGCCTGACCATCGTCGAGGCGGCGATGGAAGCCGCGCGGCTGAGGTTGCGGCCGATCCTGATGACGGCCTTTGCCTTCATCCTCGGCGTGCTGCCGCTGATGTTCGCGACCGGCGCGGGTGCCGCCAGCCGGCAGTCGATCGGCACCACCGTCTTCGGCGGCATGGTGGCGGCGACCATCCTGTCGCTGGTCTTCGTGCCGGTCTTCTACGCAGTCATCGAGAAGCTGCGTGAGCGCGGCGGCGAGAACGAACCTGCCGTGGGGCATCAGTATGCCCCGCACCAACAAGAGATTGAACCGACCGCCGAGCCCGTGCGGCTCGCCGATGCGGCCGAATAGGATTGGAGAGACTTCATGCGTAAATGGAAAATCGCTTTGGGAACGGCCGTCGCGCTGGGCGCGATTTCGGTGGCAAGTGTCCACCTGCTCGACATGGGCAATCTCAGCCTCAACGCCAGTACGGCGGGCGCTGCACCTGCGCCGAAGGCCTTCGTCATGCCGGTGCCGGTGGTGAACGTCGTCAAGAAGACGCTGCCGATCTATCTCGACTACGCCGCGCGGGTCGAGTCGATCCGCAGCATCACGCTGCAGGCGCGTGTGCCGGGCTATCTGCAGGAGCAGACGGCGCAAGACGGCAGTGACGTCAAGCAGGGCGACCTGCTCTACAGGATCGCGACCGAGGACTACCAGGCGGCACTCGACCAGGCCAAGGCGCAGGTCGAACGCGACACCGCGACGCTCGACTATGCGCGCTCCAACCTTGGCCGCGGCAGCGAGCTCGCCAAGAGCGGCTATCTCGCCAAGGACAGCTTCGACCAGCGCACCAGCACCTTGCGCGGGGCCGAGGCGGCGCTGTTGCTCGACAAGGCGGCGGTGCGGACCGCCGAGCTCAATCTCGGCTATGCCGAAATCAAAGCACCCTTCCCCGGCCGCATCGGCCGCAACCAGGCCTCGGTCGGCACGCTGGTCAGCGTCGCCGGCACCGTGCTCAACACGTTGGTGCAGCTCGACCCGATCTACGTCACCTTCAATCCGAGCGAAACCGACCTCGTGCAGATCGAGGAAGCGAAGGCGGCCGGTCCGATCGCGGTCGACGTGCTGTTGCCTGGCGAGACCGAGCCCAGCCAGAAGGGCCAGCTCACCTTCATCGACAACACGATCGACCATTCGACCGGCACGATCACGGCGCGGGCCACAATCGGCAATGCCAAGTTCACGCTGCTGCCGGGCCAGTATGTCCGCGTGCGGCTGCATGTGAAGGAACAGCCTAACACGCTGATGGTGCCGCAGGTGGCGCTCGGCTCCAGCCAGCTCGGCAAGTATGTTTATGTTCTCGGCAAGGGCAACACGGTCGACCAGAAGCTGGTCTCGCTCGGGCCGACCGAGGGCGACCTGATCTCCGTGACCTCCGGCATCTCCGAGAGCGACCAGGTGATCACGGGCAATCTGCAGAAGATCGGACCCGGAATGCCGGTTTCTCCGTTGCCGCAACCGAAACCGGCCAGCTGATAACCCCCATCAGTTCCGGTCCGACGGCGCCCTCGGTTCCTACTCCGAGGGCGCCGTTTTGTTGAGCAGCGCAACCAGTCCGGCGATGTCGGCGCGCTCTGCCTTGGCCGGAAGCATAAAGGCGCAATAGGGCTGGCCGAGGCGAACCGAGACGGACGACAGCGCGATCAGCCGGCCGGCCTCGAGGTCGGCGCTGGCCATGATCCGCTGACCGAGCGCAATGCCCAGCCCTAACCTCGCCGCGCCGATCGCCAGGCTGGAGAGGCCGACGCGGCGGCCGTGCGAAGGGTCCGGCGCGCGATTGCCGCCCATCGCCGCGAACCAGTCCGCCCAGGTCGGATGCGAGGCGTAGTTCGGACCCCAATTGGTGTGGATGAACTGGCTCTCGTGTGTCTTCGAGAGGTCGAAAGCTTCGTTGCCGTAACGCTGCCAGAACCCGGGCGACGCGACGGGCAGCACATCGTCGTGTACGAGCCGGATCATTTTCAGCGCCGGATAGTGATAGTCGCCATAGGAGATACGGAGATCGATGTTCTGGCGCACGACATCGACCGGATCGTCCTCGACGCGGACATCGATCGCCATATGCGGAAAGCCGTCGAGCAGCAAAGCCAGGCGCGGCGCCAGCCAGAGTTCGGCCAGCGAGAATGGCACGCTGACGACAAGTCGCGTCCGTAGGCCGCCTTCCAGCATGCGCCGGCCGACCGCGGCGATCTCGCCAAGCGCCCGCGCGGTCTGCGGATAGATGGCGTGGCCGGCATCGGTCAGCGCGATACGGTTGCCGTTGCGCAGGAACAATTGCTTGCCGAACCAGTCTTCGAGATTGCGGATCTGCTGGCTGACCGCGGCCGATGAGACGCCGAGCTCGGTAGCGGCAAGCGTGAAGCTGCCGGCGCGCGCGGCGACCTCGAAGGCCCGTACCGCATTCAAGGGCGGCAACTTCTCCACGCCTGTCTCCCGCAAGTTTTTCTTGTGTGAGCCTAACAATTTTCCGCGTTGAGCGAAAGATTTCCTTGCTGTCTTGTGGAGCCAGATTTCGCGAGGACATGACCATGGAAGATATTCTCGACCTGGACCGCTACCCACTCGACCGCGAGGGCAGCCCCGACTGGCAGCGCCTGGTGGAGGCTTCCACCGCCGCGCTCGAAGCAAACGGCATGTTCAACCTGGAAGGCTTCCTGCGCCCGGGCGTTGCCGAAAGGACCGTCGCGGAAATCCGGCCGGTGATGGACACTCGCTCGCATGTCCACAAGCGCATGCACAACATATACTTCAAGCCGTCGATACCAGAGCTTTCGCCGGACCATCCGGCGCTGCGCAAGGTCGAGACGATCAGCCACACGGTCTGCGCCGACCAGATTCCGGGCAGCACTGTTCTCGCCATCTATGAATACGAGCCGCTGGTGCGTTTCCTGGCGGCGACAATGGGCAAGCCGCAACTGCATGTGATGCAGGATCCGCTCGCCCGCGCCAATGTCATGGGCTATCGCGCGGGCGAGGCGCTCAACTGGCATTTCGACCGCTCGGAGTTCACGACCACGCTGCTTCTGCAGGCCCCGGAGCGTGGCGGCGACTTCGAATACCGCACCGACCTGAGATCAGATGACGATCCGAATTATGACGGCGTGGCGCAATTGCTCGAAGGACGCGACCCCGAGGCAAAGATCCTGCGGATGAGGGCCGGCACGCTGAATGTCTTCCGCGGCAAGAACACAGCGCACCGCGTCACCACGGTCGAAGGCGAACGCGAGCGAATGATCGCGGTCTTCTCGTATTATGAGCGGCCCGGCGTCATATTCAGCGAGGAAGAACGGATCGGCTTCTATGGTCGGGCTGCATAGGGCCGCGCCCAGTCGGAACTGGAAAATCTGCAAAATGCCCTCTTGTTGGATTGTCGACAATCTGCTTGTCTTGCAGCCGGTTCATCCGGAGTGGGACGCATGGCGAAGCTGGATTTCAGTCCGATCGCGGACACGACGCGCAGGGCGGAGATCGTCGCCCTGCTCAGGCGTGCCATCCTGACCGGACAGCTGGAGCCCGGGCAGAAGCTCAACGAGCTCAGGATTTCCGAGCAGATGCGCGTGAGCCGCGCGCCGCTGCGCGAGGCGATGCGCGAGCTGGTGCAGGAAGGAATCCTGACCAGCATTCCGTATGCCGGGACCTTCGTCATCGATGTCGCCGCCAAGGACATCATCGACGCCTATTCCCTCAACAAAGTGCTCGACGAATTTGCCATCGAGCTGGCCTGGCCGCAGCGCGACCAGCGCTTCTTCGACGAGCTCGACCGCCGCCACGAAGCGGTCAAGCAGGCGACGCGGGCGCTCGATACCACGCGCCAGATCGAAACGGCGCTGCAACTGCACGGACTGGTCTACGAATGGGCCGACAATTCGGTGCTGCTGGAAACCTGGCAGCGGCTGACCAGCCGCCTGCAGATGTATTTCGCGCTGCATCAGCGCGCGCGCAACGAGCCGGTTCCGGCGGAGGATGTGCACGAGACCTATGTGGCGCTGCTCAAGGGCTCGGACATGCGCGCCGCCCAGCGCCATGCGCGCGAGCATATCGACTTCGATTTCGAGGAGCTTCTGGCCTACGCGCGTGGTCTCGAAAAGCGCGCCTCGAAGAACTGACCCACGCGCGGACAACGGATAGCAACGTGAAGATCAAGAGCATCAAGGCCTATCATGTCGTGCAACCCTTCGTGGACGGCCCCTACCGCATGTCGAAGGGGCGCGTCGCCGACTGTTTCGACGCGGTGATCGTCGCCATCACTTCCGACAACGGCGTGACCGGCTGGGGTGAGATGGCGCCGCTCGGCAATTTCTATTCAGCCGCCTTCCCGTCGGGAACACGCGCGGGCGTGCCGGAAATCGCGCCGCATCTCATCGGCCACGACCCGCGCGGGCTTGCCGGCATCGGCAGGCTGATGGACACGGTATTCAAGGGCCATCCCTATATCAAAGCCGCGCTCGACATGGCGTGCTGGGATCTCGCCGCCCGCGCGGCCGACGTGCCGCTGGTGACCATGCTCGGCGGCCGCGAGAGCGAGACCGCCGAGCTCTACAGGGTCGTCACCCACGGCACCGTCGATCAGATGGCCGCACTTGCCAAGCGCATCGTCGCCGAAGGTTATCGCCGGCTGCAGGTCAAGGTGGGCGGCAATGTGCGCGACGACATCGAGCGGGTGACCGCCGTCGCTTCGGCCGTGCCGAAGGGCACGGTGATCTTCTGCGACGCCAATGCCGGCTGGACGCCCTACCAGGCGCGCCAGTTCGCCGACGCAACGCGCGGCATCGACTACACATTCGAACAACCCTGCACGACGATCGAGGAGAATATGTCGGTGCGCCGTATGCTCGACAAGCCGATGGTGCTGGATGAATCCGTCACCTCGTTGCAGGAGATGCTGGAAATCCATCGCCGCGGCGCGGCGGACGGGCTGACGCTAAAAATCTCGCGGCTGGGCGGCGTGACGCAGACACGGCTGATCCGCGACGTCGCCGTCGATCTCGGCTTCATGATCACCGTGGAGGATACCGGCGGCGCCGAGATCGATACCGCCGCGATGGCGCATTTTTCGCTGTCGACGCCGGAGGAGCGCCGCCTGCATGCGATCGCCTTCCACGAGTGGGTGACGGTGCGCACCGCTTCCAACAAGCCGCCGGTGACGGGCAGCCGCATGGGCATTCCCGACGGAGCCGGCCTCGGCATCGATGTCGTGCCGGACTTGCTCGGCAAGCCTTTCTTCGAGATCGGCTGAATGAAGATCCGGCGCGTCAAGGCAACGCCGATCAATTACAGGCTCGAAGCGCCTTACGTCTGGGTGTTCGGCGAGCTCGACGGCTTCTCGCCGACCATCGTCGAGGTCGAGACGGAGGACGGGCTTGTCGGTCTCGGCGAAGCGCCGACGCCGGCGGCCGCGGCAATCATCAACGATGTGCTGGCGCCGCGGCTCGCCGGCCGTGACGCTTTCGACATCGCCGGCGCCGAAGAAGCCTGCCTGCCCTTCTGGAGCGGCGTGCAGTCGATCAACGACCGCACCCGCATCATGGCCTTCGGTGCCATCGAGATGGCGCTTTGGGACCTGCGCGGCAAGGCCTGGAAGCAGCCGCTCTACCAGCTGCTCGGCGGCGCGGTGCGCAAGGAGATCCCGTTCACCGACTATTTCTCGCTGCGCGGCGACGGTCCGAAGGTGAAGGGCGAAAAGACGCCGGAAGCGGTCGCCGACTATTGCGTCGAGCTGCACGAACGCCACGGTACGACCTTCTTCGAGGGCAAGTTCTCGACCGAAAATCCGAAGGTGTCGCTGAGGATGGTCGAGCTGATCCGCGAGAAGCTCGGCGACGGCGCGATGATCCGCATCGATTCCAACCAGGCCTATTCGCTTGCCACTGCCCGGCAGCTCACGCGGCCGCTGGAAGAGCTTGGCGTGCGCAACTGGGAGGACCCGGTCGCGACCATCGAGGAAATGCGCGAGCTGCGCCGCCACACCTCGATCCCCTTTTCGACACACAATATCGACATCGCGCGCGCCATGGAGCTCAAGGTGCCAGACGCCTTCGTCGGCAATCCGCCGGCGCATGGCGGCATCGGCCGCATGCTGCGCTTCGTCGGCGCCTGCGAGCATGCCGGCATCGACTACTGGTGCTACAGCGGCGACACCGGCATCGGCAGCGCCTGCTATCTGCATCTTTGCGCCGCGCTCGGCTGGATCCGGGAGCCCAACCAGTCGCTGTTTCGCATGCAGCCGATGGACGTGATCGAGGAAGGGCCGTTCGCGCCGAGGAACAATATCGTGCCGGTGCCGGAAGGTCATGGCTTGGGCGTCACCCTGGCACATGACAGGCTTGCCGCCTGCCATCGCGACTTCGTCGAGAACGGGCCCTGCAACAAGTACCACGACCCGGAAAAGCCCGGCACCTACCGCCGGCTGCCACTGAACTGAAGGAAAGGAGGCGACAGACCGAGTAGAAGACGCGGCCGAAATTTCGATCGGACCGCAAGACCGGACAAGGCCTGCATCAAGAAAATCTGACCTTCCCGCCGTAAGCAGCGGATGGACCGGACCAAACCGCATGCTAAAGTTCGATCGACTGAAATTCTTGACGATGGCCGGGACTCCACGGAATTCGTCAACCGGAATGCACTCGCCAACCACAAGAACTGGGGAAGGGTTTAGACCCATGAGCAAGAACTATCGCATTCTCGATCTCATCCGGCGCAACCGCACGCCGCTCGAAAACCACCTCATCGACGGCCTCATCGACGGCCGCGTCAGCCGCCGCGATTTCGTACGCCACGGCAGCCTGCTCGGCCTGTCGCTGCCGCTGCTCGGCCGCATCGGCATGGCCGCGGGCTTCGGCGCGGCGCCCTCGCTTGCCCGCGCCCAGGGCGCGCCAGGCGCCACTATCCGCATCGGCAGCAGCGTGCCAGCCGCGGCGATCGACCCTGTCACCATCGCGGACGCCGGCGGCCTTCTCGTCATGCAGCAAGTTGCCGAATTCCTCTGCGTCGACGGCCCGGACCTGGTGCTGAAGCCGGCGCTGGCCGAAAGCTGGAAGCCGAACGCCGACGGCACGGTGTGGACCTTCACGCTGCGCAAGGGCGTGAAATTCCACTCCGGCGGCGAGATGAAGGCCGAGGACGTGGTGGCCAGCATCGACCGGCTTGCCGATCCGGCCAATTCGTCCAACGCGCTGTCGGTGTTCACCGGCATCCTGCAGAAGGGCAATACCAAGAAGGTCGACGACTATACGGTCGAATTCCACCTCGACGCGGCGAACGGCAACTTCCCCTACATGGTGTCATCCGACAACTACAACGCCGTCATCATCCCGGCGAGCTACAAGGGCGACTACGAGAAGAGCTTCGACGGCACCGGGCCGTTCAAGCTGGAGAAGTACACGCCCAAGGTCGGCGCCTCCTTCGTGCGCAACGAGGACTATTGGGGCGAGAAGGCGCTGCCGGAGCGCACCGAGTTCACCTTCTTCACCGACATCCAACCGCAGATCCTGGCGCTGCAGGGCGGCCAGATCGACATCATCAACCAGATGCCGGTGCTGGCGGGCGTCGCCGTGCTCAACGATCCAAACGTCAGCGTCATCAGCCTGAAATCGTCCGCGCATCAGCAGTTGCATATGCACTGCGACGAGGGCCCGACGAAGGACGCTCGCGTGCGCCGCGCCATCGCGCTCTGCCTCGACCGCGAGAAACTTGCCGCCGGCCTAATGAAGGGACGTTCGGCGCTCGGCAATGACAGCCCGTTCGCCGCCGTCTACCCTTCGACCGATACCAGCGTGCCGCAGCGCAAGCAGGATATCGCCCAGGCCAAGCAGCTGATGGAAGCGGCCGGCGTCGGCCAGGGCTTCAAGATGACGCTGACCACGGAGCGCTATCTGGAAATCCCCGAATACGCGCAGCTCGTCCAGAACTGGGTCAAGGAAATCGGCATCGAACTCGAGCTCAACATCCTCGACCAGGGCGCCTATTACGGCGATGCCGTGTTTGGCAAGTCGAACTGGCTGGATTCGGCGATGGGCATCACCGACTACGGCCACCGCGGCGTGCCGAATGTGTATCTCGCGGCACCCTTGAAGAGCGACGGCACCTGGAATGCCGCCCACTTCAAGAACAAGGACTACGACCAACTGGCGACCAGCTATATCGCGGCTCTCGACCTCGAGGCGCAAAAGGCTGACGCCGGCAAGATCCAGAAGCTGCTGCTGGAGGAGACGCCGGTCATCTTCGGCTATTTCTACGACTATCTGACGGCGACGGCGAAAGGCGTAGCGGGCGTGCAGCCCACCGCCATGTCGCAGCTGTTCCTCGAGAAGGCCTCGAAGGCCTGACGCGAGCGAACAAGCTTATCCCTGACGGCCGGCCCTCCACGGAGAGCCGGCCCCAATAGGAGTATTCGCCATCCTCGCTTTCCTCGTCCGGCGCCTCGCTCTGTCGCTCGTCACGCTGTTCCTGCTCAGCGTCATGGTGTTCCTCGGCGGCCAGGTGCTGCCCGGCAATGTCGGGCGCGCCATATTGGGACCGTTCGCCGACCAGCGCGCCGTCGACGCGCTCAACCATTCGCTCGGCGTCGACCGACCGCTGCTCGTCCAATACGGAACCTGGATCTGGAATTTTCTCCACGGCGACATGGGCACATCCTATATTTTCCGCGCCCCGGTCGCGCCCTTCGTCGTCGAGGCGCTCGGCCATTCGATGAAGCTGGCGCTCGTCGCCTTCGTGCTGGTGGTGCCGATCGGCATCCTCGGCGGCGTCATCGCCGCGCTCAACCTCAACCGGCCGCTCGACCGCATCATCAGTCTCGGCGGTCTGTCGGTGACGGTGCTGCCGGAATTCGTCACCGGCATCATCCTGATCCTGATCTTCGGGGTGTGGCTGCGCTGGCTGCCGATCGCGGCCGCCTGGCCGAAAGGCGCCGGCTTCTTCACGCAGCTCTATTATCTCATCCTGCCGTCGCTGCCGCTGTTTCTGGTGCTGTTCGGCTACATCGCCCGCATGGCGCGGTCCGGCATGATCGAGGCGCTCGATTCCGACTATACGCGCACCGCTGTGCTCAAAGGCCTGCCATGGCGCACGGTGATCTGGCGGCATGTGCTGCGCAACGCGCTGTTGCCGACCATCACCGTCATCGCCACGCAGACCGGCTATCTGATCGGCGGCCTAGTCGTGATCGAGACGCTGTTCCGTTACCAGGGCATCGGCTCGCTGATCTTCACCGCCGCGCGCGGCAAGGATTTCCCGATGCTGGAGGCCGGCATCCTCACCATCGGCATCGTCTATGCGGTGGCTACGCTCGTCGCAGACTTCCTCTATTCGGTGCTCAATCCGCGCATCCGGCTGGGGGCAGAGCAATGAGCGCGACAGATACTCCCGCGAACCTACCAGCGCCGGACGCCGGATCGCGGCGCGGTCCCTGGGGCGAGGTGCTGCACTCGCTCTTGCGGTCGGGCACATTCCTCACCGGGGTCAGCATCGTCTTGTTCTGGGTCATCTGCGCGCTGTTCGGCGAGCATTTCGTACCCTACGACCCACTCGCCGACGACATCATCAACGCGCTTGCGCCACCGTCGGCCGAACACTGGTTCGGCACCGACCAGATCGGCCGCGATGTCTTCTCGCGCGTTATCGTCGGCTCGCGCGACATCCTGACGGTGGCACCGCTGGCGACATTGCTTGCGACCGTCGCCGGCACAGCGCTGGGGCTGCTCATCGGTTATTTCCGGGGTATCGTCGACGACATCGTCAGCCGCGTGCTGGAAGCCTTCATGGCGATCCCGGTGGTCATCATCGCGCTGCTCGCCATCGTCGCGCTCGGCACCTCCAAGATCACCGTCATCGTCGTCATCGGCCTGAGCTTCGCGCCGATCATAGCCCGCACCGTGCGCTCGGCGGTGCTTGCCGAGCGCGAGCTCGACTATGTCGCGGCGGCAAAGCTGCGCCACGAGGGCGCGCCGCACACGATGTTCGTCGAGATCCTGCCCAACGTCATCCCGCCGATCCTGGTCGAGACGACGGTGCGGCTCGGCTATGCGATTTTCGCCGTCGCAACGCTCTCCTTCATGGGCTTCGGCATCCAGCCACCCTCCCCCGACTGGGGCCTCTCGATCTCCAGCAATTACGGCATGATCGGCGGCGGCTTCTGGTGGACGGTGCTGTTCGACGCTTTGGCCATCGCCTCGCTGGTGATCGGCGTCAACCTGGTGGCGGACGGCGTCCACGGAGCGTTCAATGACTGAGAAGAACGCGCTCGAACTCAACGACCTTTCGGTCGCCTATCGCGTCGGCGGCCGCAACCGGGCGGTGCTGCGCAATGTCAGCCTCAGTATCGGCCGCGGCGAGGCCTACGGGCTGGTCGGCGAATCCGGCTGCGGCAAATCCACCGCGGCGCTGTCGGTGGTGCGCTACCTACCGCGCAACGGCTCGATCACCGGCGGCTCGATCGCACTCGACGGCCAGGACGTCATGAAGCTCGACGCCGAGGCGCTGCGGCGGGCGCGGGCGGAAAGCGTGTCGATGGTCTATCAGGATCCCGGCAAGGCGCTGAATCCTTCGCTGCGCATCGGCCGGCAACTGACCGAAATCTTCGAGCTTGGCGGTATCTCCGGACAGGCGGCGAGCGACAAGGCAATCGCCATGCTGAACCGGGTGCGGATTTCCGATCCGGCCAGCGTCATGCAGCGCTATCCGCACCAGTTGTCCGGCGGCATGCAGCAGCGCGTGGCAATCGCCATGGCCTTGGCCAACGATCCGTCGATGCTGATCCTCGACGAGCCGACGACCGGCCTCGACGCGACGGTGGAGGCCGAAGTGCTCGACCTAATCGCGCAATTGCGGCGCGAGCTGTCGGCCTCGATCCTGTTCATCAGCCACAATCTCGCCGTCGTCTCCAACATGTGCGACCGGGTCGGCGTGCTCTATGCCGGCATGCTGGTCGAGGAAGGCTCGACCAAGGACGTCTTCAACGATCCGCGCCACCCTTACACGGTGGCGCTGCTGCGCTGCCTGCCGCGCGGCGGCCAGCGCAAGGACCAGGGGCGGCTCGACACCATCCCCGGTTTCCTGCCCGGCATCGGCGCCAATATCGTCGGCTGCGCGTTTGCCGACCGCTGCGCGCTGGCGACGGAGCGCTGCCGCAGCGAGCCGCCGCCGCTCTATGAGCTGGGTGACGGCCGGCTGTCGCGCTGCCACTACCACGACAAGGCGCAGTCGCTGCCGCGCGCGACACCCGCCGAGATTCCCGCTGCTGCACCCAAGCAGGCGCCGCCGGTGCTGCAGGTCGAAGGGCTGAACAAGACCTATGCCAGCCACGGCCGTCCGCTGAGGGCGGTGAAAGATGTTTCGGTCAGCCTGAGGCCCGGCGAGACACTGGGCCTGGTCGGCGAATCCGGCAGCGGCAAGACCACTTTCGCCAGGCTCTTGCTCGGCCTCGTGCCGCCGGACGAAGGCGGCAGCATCGAGCTCGAGGGCGAGCAGCTGGCGCCGCGGCTTGCAAGCCGCTCCGAAGACCAGGTCAAGGCGGTGCAGATCGTCTTCCAGAACCCGGACTCGGCGCTCAACCGCTCGCATTCGATCCGGCATATCCTCAGCCGCGCCTTGAAGCGGCTAGGCGGGCTCACCGGCAAGACACTGGACACACGGCTGGAAGAACTCGTCCGCTCGGTGCGGCTCACCGACCGGCATCTCGCCGTCAAGCCGCGCCAGCTTTCGGGTGGGCTGAAGCAGCGCGTGGCGATCGCGCGCGCTTTCGCCGGCGATCCGCGCATCGTCGTCTGCGACGAGCCGACCTCGGCGCTCGACGTCTCGGTGCAGGCGGCGATCCTCAACCTTTTAGCCGACCTGCAGTCGAAGCAGGACGTCAGCTACATCTTCATCTCGCACGACCTCGGCGTGGTGCGCTATCTGTCCGACAAGATCGCCGTGCTCTATCTCGGCCGCATCATGGAATTCGGACCGTCGGAAGCGGTTTTTTCCGGCCCGCATCACCCCTACACCGAGGCGCTTCTGTCGGCCGTGCCGAAACTCGACCGGGCCGAAAACTCGCGCATCCGCCTCGACGGCGAAATCCCAAGCGCGGCCAATCCGCCGAAGGGCTGCGTCTTCCACACGCGCTGCCCGCGCAAGATCGGCGCGATCTGCGAGACGCAGGAGCCGGATCTGGCCGAGGCCGAGCCCGGTCACACGATCCGCTGCCATATTCCCTTTGAGGAACTGGCCAGGCTGCAGAAGCCGAAGGCCCTGGAGCCGGCGTGATCAAAATCAAGACGCCGCCGCGCCTAAAGCGCGTCGCGATCTTTCAGATTTCGCTCCATTTCGGGAGACATGCCTTGCATGCTGAAGGCGCGGTCGCTCTCCGCGAAGGCTTGGTCGTTCGACAGGTTCCTGGCCAGCGTACGGAGGCCCGTCAAGGCAATGTCGAGAGCATCGGAAGAGGCCGGGTTCTCCGGATAGGCGAGGTAGATCGGGCGCTGGAACACCGGCGTGTCCTCGACGCGCCGCAACTCGCCGCGCTCGATATGGGTGCTCACGGCACTCAGCGGCAAATAGGCGGCTGCCCGTTGCGACAGCACGTGCTGCAGGCCGATGAACACCAGTCCGGCGGAGATCGCCGGCTTCACCATGCCGGCAAAGACGCGGTCGTGCTCGACGCGGAACTCCAGCCCCCAGTCCATGAGGATGTAATTCTGCGTCCACGGCCCGACCTGCGCCGTGTGCTGTACGAGGACCACCTGATCGACGGCCAAGGTCTCATAGACGATGCCGGGATGCGGCTTGGGCAGATAGAGGATGCAGATGTCGAGCAGGCCTTCGGCCATCTGGTCGATCGCCAGATCCGGAAAGCTGCCTTCCAGCCGCAGCGCCACGTTCGGCCGCTTCGCCCGCATCCAGTCGATCCAAGGCGAGGTGATGCTGTCCCAGAGATAGGCGGGCGCGGTCAATCTCAGCAGCGTCTCGTAGCCATCGGGAACGGCGATGTCCTGGCGCGACTGCTCCCAGGTCCGGGTGATCGTCGAAGCGTGCGGCAGGAATTGCCGGCCGGCCGGCGTCAGCGTGACACCATCGCTGTCGCGGACGAATAGCTTGCGGCCCAATTGTTCTTCCAGGCCGCGAATGCGCGCGCTGACGGTGGACTGGGCAAGGTTCAGCCGATGGGCGGCAATCGTGAAGCTGCCATGCGCCGCCACCTCCAGGAAACTGCGCAGATTCTCCGTATCCATGGCTTTCGCTTTCGGCTCGGCGGCAATCGAAGATTCCGATGACCCTCATCAAAAAATATCGCTTTTCGGTCGTGGTCAACAGTGAACTAGATGGCGAAGCCCCCCACGCCAGCCAAGGAATGCAGCCATGCCGAAGCATTTCAGGACGATCGACGCCGCTCGCAGAAATCTCAGCGCAATCGAAAATTCCGCTATCGACGAATTGCTGGCCGGCAGGATCGGCAGGCGCGAGTTCCTGCGCCATGGCAGCGTGCTCGGCCTGTCGCTGCCCTTCCTCGGCGGCATCGCCTCGGCGGTCGGCCTTGGCGCACCGCAGGCGCGCGCCGAAGGCAAGCCGGGCGGAACGGTGCGCGCCGGCGTCGCCGTGCCGGGCGGCGCCATCGATCCGGTGACCTTCTATGACAGCGGCAGCTATCAGCTCGTCTTCCAGACGGCGGAATTCCTGTGCGTGACGCAGCCGGACCTGACGCTGAAGCCAGTGCTGGCGGAAAGCTGGTCGCCCAACGCCGACGGCAGCGTCTGGACCTTCAAGCTGCGCAAGGGTGTGAAATTCCACAATGGCGAGGACTTCAAGGCCGACGACGTCGTGGCGACCTTCGATCGTCTTGCCGACCCGAAGGGCACGTCCAACGCGCTGTCGGTGTTCAAGGGCCTCTTGTCGAAGGGCGGCACGCGCAAGGTCGATGATCACACAGTCGAGTTCCATCTCGACGCGCCGAACGGCAGCTTCCCCTATTCGGTGTCGATCGACAATTACAACGCCGTTATCCTGCCGGCGAGCTACAAGGGCGACTACGAGAAGACTTTTGAAGGCACCGGGCCGTTCCGGCTCGAGAGCTACACGCCGAAGGTCGGCGCGAGCTTCGTGCGCAACCCCGACTACTGGGGCGAGAAGGCGCTGCCCGACCGGCTCGAATTCAAGTTCTACGCCGACGTGCAGCCGCGTATCCTGGCGCTGCAGGCAGGCGAGGTGGACGTGCTCGACGCCATCCCGCTCGACGTCAGCCAGGTGGTGCTCGGCAATCCGGACATCACGGTGCTGCGCGTCGCGTCTACCGCGCATCGCCAGCTCCACATGCGCTGCGACATGGCGCCCTTCACCGACAAGCGGGTGCGCCAGGCGCTGGCACTGAGCATCGACCGCTCCAAGCTGGTCGACGGGCTCTGCCGCGGCATGGCGGCGGCCGGCAACGACAGCCCGTTCGCGCCGGCCTTCCCCGCCACCGACAAGTCGGTTGCGCAACGCACGCAGGACGTCGCCAAGGCCAAGCAGCTGATGGAAGCGGCGGGCCTGGGAAGCGGCTTCGACATGACGCTGACCACGTTGCACTATTCCGACATTCCCGGCTACGCGCAGCTCTTCCAGAACTTCGCCAAGGAGGTTGGCGCGCGCATCTCGCTCAACATCGAGGACCAGGACAAATATTACGGCAAGGCGGTGTTCGGCCAGTCGGACTGGCTCGACAGCCCGCTCGGCATCACCGACTACGCGCATCGCAGCGTGCCGAACGTGTTCCTGAAAAGCCCGCTGGTCAGCGACGGCCCGTGGAACGCGGCGCATTTCAAGAATGCGGCCTATGACGGGCTGGTTACCAGCTATCTGAAGGCGCTCGACCTCGATGCGCAGCGCAAGGCGGCGTCCGACATCCAAAAACTGCTGCTCGACGAGACGCCGGTGATCTTCAGCTACTTCCCGGATCTCTTGGTGCCGGTGCGCAAGAATGTCAGCGGCCTGCCGCCAATCGCCGCTGGGCTGCTGCTCGATCGCGTATCGGTAGGTTGATCATGGTTGCGCGCAGGAACCTGGCAGCAAACGACGAGAAAAGGACGACTTCCATTCGCAAGCCTCATTTGCGCGGCCGCGGGCCGCATTTCCCGCTGCTCGACACTATCGTGCAGTACGAGTTCGAGCCGGGCTATGTCGCCTTCACCATGCCTTCGCCCAAGCGGCTGCGGGTGCAGGTCGGGCCGATGATCGTCGCCGACACCACCAAGGCGCTGGTGTTTTACGAGAGCGACCACCTGCCGGTTTATTACTTCCCGGTGAGCGACGTGCGCGAGGAGTTCCTGCTGCCGAGCAGGACGACGACGGAAGATCCCTTCAAGGGCGTTGCTACCCACTACTCGCTGAACACCGGCATCACGCTGGTCGAGGACGGCGCCTGGCGCTATCTCGATCCGGTCAAGGGCTGCCCGCCGATCGCGGACTACATCTCCTTCTATTGGCCGAAGATGACGCACTGGTACGAAGAGGACGAGGAGATTTTCGTCCATGCCCGCGATCCGTTCCGGCGTGTCGACTGCCTGCCCTCGTCGCGGCGGGTGCAGGTGATCCTCGACGGCGAGCAGGTCGCGGATTCACGGCGCGGCGTGTTCCTGTTCGAGACCGGCCATCCGGTGCGCCACTATCTGCCGATCTCGGATACGCGGCTCGATATGTTTTCGCCCAGCCGCTACATCTCGCGTTGCCCCTATAAGGGCATCTCCAACTACTACCATGTGACGACGGCGACGAAGCGGCGCGAGAACCTCGTCTGGTATTATCCCGAGCCGGTGCACGAGGCCGAGCGCATCAAGGGCCTGGTATGTTTCCATCACGAGCTGGTCGACAAGATCCTGGTCGACGGGGTGGAGATTCCGAAGGAAGCGACGGCGGCTTCGGATGGGTATTTTTGAGCTCCAACTCGCGACATTGCCCAACGAAGAAAGGCACGGGTGCGAAATAGCAGCGGTAGCGTTCCTTCGCGCCCCCCTCTGTCCGGCAGGACAGAGGGGGGCGCTGTCCCGCCGGCGTCGACGATTCCGCATGCTCCGCGCGCTCGTCCGCCGGTCTAATTCTTGCCGTATCTGCCGAAATGCCGGTTGAAATATTTTTCAAATAGAAATAGGAATGTTCAACCGATGATCGCGGCGCGGCGGCGCGTCAGCAAGTGGAGGAAGCGACATGTCCCATCCGCAATTCGCAGCGGAACTCCTGCAGCGCGCTGAAAAACAGGGACCGATCACCATCGGGCTCGCCGGCGCCGGGCAGATGGGGACGGATATCGTCGTCCAGGTAGCACTTATGCCGGGCATGCGCATCGGCGCCATTTCCGAGGTCCGGCCGCAAGCGGCGATCGACGCGGCACTTCTTGCCGGCCATGACCGCTCCGACATCGTGCAGGCGCCCAATGCGGGGGCAATCGACCGCGCCATCGAGGCCGGCAAGATCGCGGTCACCGAGGACCTGCATGCGCTCGCCGCCGCCGGCCGCATCGACGTCATCATCGACGCCACCGGCAATCCCAACATCGGCACGCTGTTCGCGCTCGAAGTGATGAAGAACGGCAAACACATCGTCATGCTCAATGTCGAGGCAGACATCACCATCGGCCGCTTCCTGAAAGAGGAAGCGCGCAAGGCCGGCGTCGTCTATACAGGTGCGGCCGGCGACGAGCCCGCCTGCACGCTGGAGATCATCGGCTTCGCCAAAAGCCTCGGCTTCACAATAGTCGCCGCCGGCAAAGGCAAGAACAATCCGCTGAATCTCGACGCGGTGCCCGCCGATTACGAGAAGGAGGCGGCCGCACGCAACATGAACGCACGCATGCTGGTCGAGTTCGTCGACGGCTCGAAGACGGCGATCGAGATGGTGGCTATCGCCAACGCCACCGGCCTGGTGCCCGACGTGCCGGGCATGCACGGCCCGACGGCGACGCTCGAGGAGCTCGCCAGCGTGCTCTGCCCGCGCGAGGACGGCGGCGTGCTGCACCGCAAGGGCGTGGTCGACTATTCGATCGGCAAGGGTGTCGCGCCCGGCGTGTTCTGCATCATCGAGACGAAACATCCGCGCGTGCTCGAGCGCATGATCGACCTCAAGGTCGGCAAGGGTCCCTATTTCACGATCTTCCGCCCCTACCATCTGACCAGCCTGGAAGTGCCGCTCTCGGCAGCGCGCGCCGTCGTCTACAAGCGCGCCGACATGGAGCCGCTCGACCATCCGGTGGCCGAAGCGGTGGCGGTCGCCAAGACCAATCTCGGCGCCGGACAGTCGCTCGGCATGATCGGCGAGAACGACTATCGCGGCTTCGCCATGACCTGGGAGGACGCGCGCGCCAGGGGCGCGCTGCCGCTCGGGCTTGCCGAGCGCGCCAAGGTGGTGAAGCCGATCAAGGCCGGCGACTTCCTGACCTATGAAAATAGTGTACCCGACGATTCGATGGTGATAACCCAGATCCGCCGTCGTCTCGACCAGTCGGACGGGCGGTTCGTAACCAACGCGGCCTAAAGCGCGTCGCGCTGAAACGGATCCAGTCGACGCGCTTCAGGTCTTTGTTTTTATGCATGTCGTTTTCGCAAAACCGCTGCACACTTTTGCGCGACATGCATTAACCTTCCGGATCCTCGGCTGATGGACGATGTCGTAATCGGGATCGACGCCTCGACGACGGCCGTGAAGGCGATTGCTTTCACGCGCGACGGCGCGGAGCTGTTCCAGGCGCGCGAGACCTACCCGCTGTCCAATCCGGCGCCCGGCCATTTTGAGCAGGACGCCGAGCACTGGTGGACATCGCTTCTCGCTGCGCTGAAACAGGTCGCCGGCAAAGTCGGCGCGACGCGCGTGAAGGCGATTTCGATCGCCCACCAGCGCGAGAGCTTCACGCTGATCGACGGCGCCGGCAAGCCGCTCATTCCCGCCATCCTGTGGCTCGACGAACGCGCCCGCCGCCAGGTGGCGCGGCTTTCGGCCGAGCTCGGCCGCGAGGCGATCCGCGATTGGAGCGGCAAGCCGCCGGACCCGACGCCGGCGCTTTATGCGCTGGCCTGGCTGATGGAGCACAGGCCGCAGGCGCTCGCGCAGGCTGCAGCGCTGGTCGACGTCCACGCTTTCTTTGTCCACCGGCTCACGGGCCGGCTTGTCACCAGCACGGCCAGCGCCGATCCGCTCGGCCTGCTCGACATCGCGCATTGTACCTGGCATCCGCGACTCGTCGAGGCGGCAGGCCTGCGGCCGGAGCAATTGCCGGAGCTCTCTGCCCCCGGCGCGGTCTGTGGGACGCTTTCGGAAGACATCGCGGCGGCGACGGGCCTGAAGGCCGGCACGCCGGTCGTGGCCGGCGCCGGCGACGGCCAGGCAATGGGCCTCGGCATGGGAGTCTACGGTCCCGGCAAAAGCTATCTGTCGCTGGGCTCGGGCGTCGTCAGCGGCAACTATTCCGGCACGGTCACGACTTCGGATGCGTTCCGCACGCTGGTTTCGCCGACCGGCTCCGGCTTCATGCTGGAAACCGTGCTGCGCTCCGGCATGCAGCTTGTCGACTGGATCGTGCGCACCACCGGTTCGCCTTCGGCCGCCGTGCTGGAAAAGGCGGCGATGACGGTTGCTCCCGGCAGCGACGGCCTGCTCGTCATGCCCTATTGGGCGGGCGTGATGAGCCCCTACTGGGACGGCGCGGCGCGCGGCGCCGTGGTCGGCCTGTCGCTCGACCACGAGCCAAAACATCTCTTCCGCGCCGTGCTGGAAGGCATCGCGCTGGAGCAGGCGATCGCCACCGACGCGATGGAGGAGCAGACCGGCAAGGCCGGCGCGATGATCGCGGCCGGCGGCGGCACCAATTCGACGCTCCTGATGCAGATCATGGCGAGCGTGCTCGAGCGACCGCTCTTCGTCTCGCCGGTCAACGAGGCGGCAGCACTCGGCGCGGCCATGCTGGCGGCCTCGGCAATCGGTTGGTTCGCGTCGCCGGAAGACGCGGCAAAGGCGATGGCGGCACAACCGGCGAGACAAGTCGATCCCGTCGAGACACTGGTTCCGACCTACCGCGCCCGTAAGGCGATATACCGCGACCTCTACCACGCGACACGCGACATCCACACGCGGCTGGGCGCGGCCTGAGCCAAACCGCGATTTGCGTCCGGCCCGGCCGATGCTAGGCTGTCTGACGCGGCGGACGATTGCTCATGACGACAACCCTTCATGCGGCCTGGCTTATCGCGCTGGCGGCGCTGCCCGCGCCGGCGCTTGCCGGCGACAAGCCGGCGTTCGAGCTTGCGCTCGACATCGACCAGGACGGCACGATGGACCGCGCCGTGGTGATGCAGGACGATGGTGGTCCGGCCGACCTCTATTTCTATCTGGGAACGAGGGAGGAAAAGCTCGATCCCTCGCAAAAACCCGACTTCGTCGGGAAGGCGCTGACCGAGGACCGGATCCTCGACCTGGAAGCCAAGGGCAAGGGATCGCTGGCGATCACTTCCTGCTTCGGCTGCGGCGCTACCAAATCGACGGAAGACACGCTGATCATCGTCCATCGCCGCGGGCAATTCCTGGTTGGCGGCTATAGCCGCAACTGGGACTGGAACATCCAGAAGTCCGACGGGACCGTCGAGACGACGGTCGGCGATTGCGACATCAACTACCTCACCGGCAAGGCCACAGCCTCCAGGGACCTGGAGGACGGCAAGCCGGTCAAGGGCAGGTTCAAGCCGGTGCTGCTCAAGGACTGGTCCTACGAGAAGCGCCCCAAAATCTGCAGCTTCTGACCCGGGAATTTCAGCGGCTGAGCAGCCCCTTGGCGGCGTCCTCATCGGTGATCAGCACTGAAACCTTCGTGTTGGCGAGCGCGGCGTGCATGACCGCGATCTTCTCCTGCCCGCCCGAAACCAGGATGGTGGTGGGAATGTCGGAGAGATCCCCTAGCGGATAGGCGCAAACGCGGCGATTGACCTCGTGATCCACCGTGCGGCCCTCGGCGTCGATGAAGTGGCAGAGGATATCGCCGACCGCGCCCGCCGCCTGCAATTCCTCCAGCTCGCTTGGCTTGATGAAGCCGTAATTGGCGATCGGGCTGTCGCTGGAGAAGGAGCCGACGCTGAGCACGGCGATGTTGGCGCGCCGCGCCCGGAAGACGACGTCCTGGACGCTGCGCTGGCTCATGAAGGCATCGCGCTGCTCGGGCCTGTCGGCATAGACCGGCACAGGCAGCAGATAGCATTCGGCGCCGATCTTTTCGGCGAACTCCCAGGCGCTCTCGGTCGGGTTGAGCGGCTGCGCATGGGTGAGGCCGCCGAGCATCGAGACCACCGTGGTCCTGGCGATCGGCCGTCTGGGCAATTCGTTGATGGCAAATTTCAGCGTCCTGCCCCAGCCGAGCGCAATGACGTCGCCGGGATTGACGTTGTCGGCGAGATAGGCGGCGGCGGCGTGGCCGATCAGCAGCGGCGTGTTGCTGCGATCGGCGGCAGACGGCACGACCACGGCCTGGCTGAGGCCGAAGCGCTGCTTCAGGCTTTCCTCCAATTGCACGCATTCGACGACGCTGTCGCGGATACGGAACTGGACCACGCCCTCCTCGCGCGCGGCCGACAGGATGCGATGCACCTTGATGCGGCCGATGCCGAGGATCTCCGAGATCCGCTCCTGCGTCAGGCCTTCGACATAATAGTGCCAGGCAGCGCGGGCCTTGAGCTCGGCATCCGGGAAGCGCGAGGCCTTCTCGTTCTCGATCACCGCCATCCTTATGCCTCCCGCATGTGCTGGGCTTTCCCTATGGCAAACCGTCGGTTCGTGCAAACCGGCCGCCGAAAGCGTCAGCGGCACTTGACAATTTTCTGATGAACGTCTTAGCTGAACAAAATTGCATATCAAAGATAAATTGTTCACGAGGGAGGTGCCTGGTGAACAAGAGCAGCTGGCGGGCCATCGCCGGCTCGCTGACGGAGGAGACGAAGTGGCCGTGAGCAACGAGACGAGCGAGTTGAAGGCTGGCACCGGCGCCGCGCAGGCGGCTCCCGGTGCGAAGCTTTCGGCTCTGTTTGCCGGAACGATGGGACCGCTGATCGGCCTGGCGCTTCTTTGCCTGGCGCTGGCGCTGACCACCGATACCTTCCTGACCTTTCGCAATATCCTGAACGTGCTCGACCAGGTGACCGTGCTCGGCATCATGGCGATCGGCATGACGCTGGTCATCCTGATCGGCGGCATCGACCTTTCGGTCGGCTCGGTGCTGGCGCTGGCCTCGATGGTGATGGGATACGTCGCCTATCCCGACTATCTCAATCTCGGCGTCCCGGTGGGCATCGCTGCGGCGCTCGTCGTCGCCGCCCTCTGCGGCCTGGTCTCGGGCCTGCTGGTGACGGTGACGAAGTTGCCGCCTTTTATCGCGACACTGGCCATGATGTCGGTGGCGCGGGGCCTCGCCAACATGATCACCGACGGCTCGCAGATCGTCGGCTTTCCCGACTGGTTCACGAATCTCTCGATCGCCCGCCATTTCGGCTTCCTGTCGGTCACCGTCGGGCTGATGATCGTGCTGGCGATCGTCTTCGCCATCTTCCTCAACTACCGCGCCACCGGCCGCAGCCTCTACGCGATCGGCGGCAGCGCCGAGGTCGCCCGCCTTTCCGGCATTCCGGTGAAGTCGCTGACCAACTGGGTCTATGCGATCTGCGGCCTGCTTGCCGGGCTCGCCGGCATCGTGCTCGCCGCTCGGCTCGATTCCGTGCAGCCGAGTTCGGGCGTTGGCTACGAGCTCGACACGATCGCGGCGGTGGTGATCGGCGGCGCCAGCCTTTCGGGCGGTATCGGCTCGATCGGCGGCACGGCGATCGGCGTCCTCATCATCGGCGTGCTGCGCAACGGGCTCAACCTGCTCGGCGTCTCGCCCTTCATCCAGCAGGTGGTGATCGGCGTGGTGATCGCGCTGGCGGTCGCCACCGACACCTGGCGTCGCCGCAGGCAATAGGGATTCGCCCGGATGTCCGGGCGAAACGGATCGGTCGATCCGAGACTGGGACTGTCCGGCCGGGGGCGCCGCGATGCGCAGGCGGGACAGATCGAACACCAACGGAGGAAAAACATGCTGACCAAACGTTCACTGCTGCTTGCGGCCGCGGCCATCGTCCCGCTGTTCGGCCTGTCCGACGCCGCTTCGGCCAAGGACGCCAAGAAGCTCGGGCTGGCCGTCGCCAATCTGCAGGCGGATTTCTTCAACCAGATCAAGCAGTCGGTCGAAGCTTACGCCAAGGAGAAGGGCATCGAGGTCATCACCGTCGACGCCAAGGGCGACTCGGCAACGCAGGTCAGCCAGGTGCAGGACCTCGTCACGCAGAACATCGACGCGCTGATCTACATTCCCGCCGGCGCCACCGCCGCGACCGTGCCGACCAAGACCGCGAAGGCCGCCGGCATCCCGGTGGTCAATGTCGACCGCAACGCCGACGGTGCGCCCGGCGACACCTTCATCGCCACCGACAGCGTCAACTCCGCCAAGGGCGTGTGCGACTACATCGCCAAGCAGGCCGGCGGCAAGGGCGAGATGGTCATCATCCATGGCCAGAAGGGCACGACCCCCGAGGTCGACCGCTCCAAGGGCTGCGGCGAAGCGCTGAAGGCCTATCCGGACATCAAGGTGGTCGGTGAGCTCTGGAGCGACCAGTGGCACCAGGACGAAGGCTTCAAGCTGGCGCAGGACCTGCTGCAGGCCCATCCCAATGTCTCGATCATCTTCGGCCAGGCGGACGCGCTGGCGCTGGGCGCAGCACAGGCGGTCAAGGTCGCCAACCCCGACCACAAGATCTGGATCGCCGGCTTCGACGGCGACGTGGCGGCGCTGAAGGCGCTGAAGGACGGCGTGTTCGACGTGACCGCGACGCAGCAGACGCAAGGCATGGGCCGGCTCGCCGTCGACTCGGCGATCAAGATTGTGGCCGGCGACAAGCTGCCTGCCGACCAGTTGCAGGACGCGACGCTGACCACCAAGGACAATGTCGCGCAGTTCATCGAGAAGCATCCTTGAGGGCTGGCTGAGAGCTGAAGAGCGCCACGATGTCCCTTGATCCTCACACTGGCGAGAGCCCGCACAACGGGCTCTTCGTCAACGGCCTCTGCAAAAGCTACGGACCGGTCCAGGTCCTGGCCGATGCGAGCTTCGAAGTGCGGCCGGGCGAGGTCGTGGCGCTGCTCGGCGAGAACGGCGCCGGCAAGTCGACGGTGTCCAACATCATCGCCGGCTCGACCAAGCCCGATGCCGGCACCATCATCTGGCGGGGGAAGCCCTATTTCCCCGCCTATCCAGCGGCGGCCATCGAGGCCGGCGTCGGCATGATCCATCAGGAATTGAAGCTGCTGCCGGACCTGTCGGTGGCGGAGAATGTCTATGTCGGGCGCTTGCCGATGCGCGGCGGCCGCATCGACCGCGCGACCATGAATGCGAAAGCCTCGGCGCAGCTGAAGCGCCTCGGTCTCGACGTTTCGCCCGAGCGCAAGGTACGCACGCTGCGCGTCGCCGCCCAGCAACAGGTCGAGATCGCCAAGGCGCTGACGCTGAACGCCGAGTTGCTGATCCTCGACGAGCCGACTGCGGCCCTTGGCGGCGAGGAGACGGAACTGCTCTTCAAGCAGATACGCAAGCTGAAGGCCGAAGGCATGTCCTTCATCTATATCAGCCACCGCCTGGACGAGATCGCGCAGATCGCTGACCGCGTGGTGGTGATGCGCGACGGCCGCATCGTCGCCCGGCACGAGCGTGCCGACATCCCGGTGCGCACAGTGGTCGAGCAGATGGTCGGGCGCAGCGTCGAGCGCATGTTCCCCAAGCTGTCGCCGCCCGGCGACAACACGGTGCTCGAGGTCGAGAACCTGTCCTCGCCGGAGCGCAGCTTCAACAATGTTTCCTTCTCGGTGAAATCGGGCGAGATCCTCGGCATCGCCGGGCTGATCGGCGCCGGGCGCACTGAGCTGGTGCGGGCAATCGTCGGCGCCGACGCGATCTCTTCCGGCGCGGTGCGCGTCGCGGGCCAGCCGGTGCATCTCAGCGGACCGGCGGCGGCGATCAAGGCCGGCGTCGTTCTGGTGCCGGAAGACCGCAAGGCGCAGGGCGTGGTGCTGGAACAGACGATCGGCGAGAACCTTGCCATCGGCAATTTCGACCATGTTGCGCCGAAGGGCTGGGTTTTTCCCAAGGCCGTGCAGAGATTCGCCGAGGCCGGCATTTCGAGGCTTGGCGTCAAGGGCAAGCCGAACCAGGCCGTCTCAAAGCTTTCCGGTGGCAACCAGCAGAAGGTGATCATCGCCAAATGGGTGTCGCGGCCGCCCAAGGTGTTCATCCTCGACGAGCCGACGCGCGGCATCGATGTCGGCGCCCGCGCGGCCATCTACGACGTCATCGCCGACCTCGCCCGCTCCGGCATGGCCGTGGTGGTGGTGAGCTCGGATCTCGAGGAAGTGCTGGGGCTCTCGCACCGCGTGCTGGTGCTGAGCCGCGGCCGCCAGCGCGGCATCCTCGATCGCGACGAGGCAAGCAATATCGCCGTGATGGAGCTCGCCACGAGCTGAGGCACGGCGGATGGGAACAAAGCGCAGCAGGTGATACCCTCCCAGGCACCGGACCGCGCGGGGCGCCAGCAGGACTGGCGCCCCTTCTTTCAGGGAGAGGGAGTGACATGAAACTGTTCGATCTTCACGGCGACGTGGCGCTGGTGACGGGCGCCGGCAGCGGCATCGGCCAGGCGATCGCCGTCGGCCTCGCGGAGGCCGGGGCCGACGTCGCCTGCTTCGGCCACAGCTCGAAGGGCGGGCTGGAGGAGACGGCCGGCAAGATCGAGGCGCTCGGCCGCAAGGCGCTGGTGCTGACCGGCACGGTGACGTCCGAAAGCGACCTCGCGGCAGCGGTCGAGCGCACCGAAAAAAAACTCGGCGCGCTGACGATCGCCGTCAACAATGCCGGCGTCGCCGGGGCCGAACCCGCCGAAACGCTGCCGATGGAGAAGTGGCAGAAGATCTACGACGTCAATGTCAGCGGCGTGTTCCTGTCCTGCCAGGCCGAGGCGCGCGTCATGCTGCCCCGCCGCAAGGGCTCGATCATCAACATCGCCTCGATGTCCGGCTCGATCGTCAACCGGGGCCTGACGCAGGCGCACTACAATTCGTCGAAGGCAGCGGTCATCCACATGTCGAAGAGCCTCGCCATGGAATGGGCCGACCGCGGCCTGCGCGTCAATGTCGTGAGCCCCGGCTATACGCTGACGCCGATGAACAAGCGGCCGGAAGTCGCCGAGCAGATAAAGATCTTCGAGCGCGACACTCCGATGGGCCGCATGGCGACGCCGGAAGAGATGGTCGGCCCGACCGTGTTCCTGGCGAGCCCAGCCGCAAGTTTCGTCACCGGCATCGACCTCATCGTCGATGGTGGCTTCGTCTGTTGGTAGGGAGAGGAAATGCAGAAGCGTTTTGAAGGAAAGACAGCGGTCGTCACGGGCGCCAGCGGCGGCATCGGCGCGGCCATGGCCAAGCGCTTCGCGACGGAAGGCGCTGCGGTCGTGGTCAGCGCCATCGACCCGCGCGTCGACGACGTCGCGACGAGCCTGAAGGCCGCCGGCGCGAAGGTCGCCTCGATGCGCATGGATGTGACCAAGAAGGACGAGGTCGCAGCGCTCTATGATCTCGCCGAAAAGGAATTCGGCCGCGTCGACATCTCGGTGCAGAACGCCGGCGTCATCACCATCGCCAAGATCGAGGCGATGTTGGAAGCCGAGTGGGACAAGGTGATGGCGGTGAACACCAAGGGCGTGTTCCTGTGCTGCCAGGAAGCGATCGGGCGCATGCGCAAGCATGGCCAAGGCGGCCGGCTGATCAACACCGCGTCCGGCCAGGCGCGGCAGGGCTTCATCTACACGCCGCACTACGCCGCCTCGAAATTTGGCGTCGTCGGCATCACCCAGAGCCTCGCCAAGGAAGTGGCCAAGGAAAAGATCACCGTCAACGCCATCTGCCCCGGCATCATCGACACCGACATGTGGGCCTATAACGACTCTGCCTGGGGCAAGCTGCTCGGCGACTACAAGCCGGGCGAGTTGATGGCGGAATGGGTGAAGAACATCCCCATGGGCCGCGCAGGCAGCGGCGAGGACGTTTCGGGTCTGGTCAGCTTCCTCGCCAGCGACGACGCTGCCTACATCACCGGACAGACGATCAATGTCGATGGCGGCCTGATCATGTCGTAACCGACTGATGCCGTGCATGCTTTCTTATCCGCAACGAACACTGTAGCACTTTGATTTGACGCCAGATCCTATCCGGGCCTTCGGTTCGGTTATGCATCAAGGGAGACGTCAAATGACCAGCCGGCTCGCCAGATGCACGTGCGGCCAACTGCAAATCCTGTGCCCGCAAGAGCCGGCAAAGATATCGCTTTGCCATTGCCTGGACTGTCAGCGGCGGACGGGCGGCCCGTTCGGGATCGCCGCATTCTTCGAGGCCGCGGCGACGGAGATCACCGGATCTTCCCACACCTTCCAACGCGCCTCCGACAGCGGCTTTCCGGTCACGTTCCATTTCTGCGGGACATGCGGCTCGACGGTCTTCTGGTATCCATCGCGACGACCCTCGGCCGTTGCCGTCGCGACCGGCTGCTTCGCCGACCCGGCATTTCCGGCACCCACACAATCCGTCTACGAAAAGAGCCGACACGGCTGGGTGGTTGTGCCAGTCTGACGGCGCGACTGCTTGCAGCATCGCTTGGCCTTGCTGCGATGGTTGCGCTCCTGTATCACCACCGAATATGTTCACCTTGAGTGAAATAAATCGGCGGCGACGTGAGGGGCGACGACATGGCGAAGAAGACTTCTGGCATCAAGCCCGCGGGCGCGACCACCGCGGGCAAGGCGCAGCCGAAGGGGATCTCGGCCAATGGGCGCACGATCCGAACGCCGCTGACGCAGGACCCGCATGCCATCCGCGACACGCGCGAGAAGGTGCTGGAGGTGGCGATCGGCCATGAGGTGCGCGCCTTCCGCAAGAAGCTCGGCATCACGGTCGCCGACCTCGCGGCCGCCACGGACATTTCGCTGGGCATGCTGTCCAAGATCGAAAACGGCATCACCTCGCCTTCGCTGACCACGCTGCAGGCGCTGTCGCGGGCGCTCGGCGTGCCTGTCACCGCCTTCTTCCGCCGCTTTGAGGAGGAGCGCAGCGCCGTCTTCGTCAAGGCCGGCGAAGGCGTCGATGTCGAGCGCCGCGGCACGCGCGCCGGCCACCAGTACAATCTGCTCGGCCATATCGGCGCGAACACCAGCGGCGTTGTCGTCGAGCCTTATCTGATCACTCTGACCGAGGACTCGGACGTGTTCCCGACCTTCCAGCACGCCGGGATGGAGTTCCTCTACATGCTCGAGGGCGAGGTCGTTTACCGGCATGGCAGCAATCTCTATCCGATGAAGCCGGGCGACAGCCTGTTCTTCGACGCCGATGCGCCGCATGGACCGGAAGAGCTGACGCAGCTGCCAATGCGCTATCTCTCGATCATCTGCTATCCGCAAAACAGCAGCACAAGCTGATCAGCTCGCAAGCCAGGCAACTGGTCGTTCAATCCTGCATTCGCCGAGAGTCCGGCCTCGCGATGCCTTTCCATTGGCATTTTTTTCGCCAGCTCGCGCCGGTGCTGCCCCGCGGTAATTTTCCCGCAGGCAAATAGTTTTATCCACAGGCAAACGTCGTGCCGCGAACCAAACGGTTTGCCGGTCGTAAAACCGGCTTGACAATTTCGCGGTTCGGGCAGAACTTATGAAAAAAATTTCACTCTGTTGAAAGAGTGGACGCCCGGCCGCTTCGGGGCCGGACGTCGAGAAAAGGGGAAAAACCGATGTCCGACCTCAAGCAGCGCATCGAAGCGCTGTACCGTTCCGACGTGCGCGGATCCGTGCTCCTGATCGCCTGCCTGTGGGCGACGATCCTCTTCGTCCTGCTGATGACCTGGGCTTACATCCCCCATGGCGGGATCAAGGTCGTGGTGGTTATCGCAGCTGCCGCGGTGCTGGTCTTCAACACCGCCGCCATCCTGGCGATGCTCAACCACTACAAGGAAGACAAGGACTTCATCTACGGCCTCGACATCAAGAACGCCGACGCGTTCCGCAACCGCCAGTCCTGAAGGGAGAAACCATGTCCCGCTACATCCCGCCGGAGCAGAACAAGGCCGGTCAGGTCTTCGACATCGCCGTCGTCGTGGTCGCCATCTTCGTGGCGCTGTGGCTGCCGCTGAAACTCGGCCTCGCCGGCGCGGCAAAGTCGATCGACGCGCTCGACGCCAATACCTGGGAAGCGCTCGGCCAGAACGCCACCATGGCCTCGATCTGGGAAAAGCTCGGCTACACGCCGGAGACCGCCCACGACATCATCCAGAACCGTTTCCACTACATCATCGACTGGCCGACGCTGATCATCATGGCGGTCGTGCTGATCGCCTATTTCGTCTTCCTGTTCCGCGCCTCCGATCGCGAATATCGCGAGGTGATCAATGAGAAGTTCGAAGACAAATAATCCGGGAACAAGATCATGTGGATGGGACTCTCATATGTTTGCTGGGGCATCTCGATCCTGCTCGCGCTGTGGATGCTCTACGACTGGTTCAAGGTCGATACGACCTATTCCGAGGGGGTGCTGACCTCCTCGCGCGAAGGCGAGCTTGAAGCCGTCTCCGAAAAGCACCGGATTTGAGTGGAGCCTCAACAATGACAGTCGCGGTTGAAACGAGAGAAACGGCAATCCACGGCGACAGGGTCTCGCTGCTCAGGGTGCTCGGCCCCGCCCATGTCTGGGCGCTCGGCGTCGGTATCGTGCTCGTCGGCGAGTTCACCGGCTGGAACTTCGCCGCCGACAAGGGCGGCGCGCTGGCGGCGCTGATCGTCTGCTGGATCGTCGGCCTGCTCTACACATCGGTCGCCATGATCGATTCCGAAGTGACATCGACCGTCGCCGCCGCCGGCGGGCAATATGCGCAGGCCAAGCACATCGTCGGGCCGTTGATGGCCTTCAACGTCGCGCTGTTCCTGGTCTTCGCCTACACGATGCTCGAAGTCTCCGACGCGATCCTGCTCGGCGACACGATCGTCGCCAAGGCGGGTGTCGAAGGGCTCACCCACAATTCCTTCATCGCCGCGACCATCGTGGTGCTGGCCTGGCTCAACTATCGCGGCGTGCTGATGACGCTCAACGTCAACTTCATCATCACCGCGGTCGCCTATGTCTCGATCGTCATCCTGTTCTTCTCGGTGAGCCCGTGGACGCAGGGCGCGGTGCTGAAGCTCAATGAATTGGTCACGCCGGGCAACGCGCTGCCCTATGGCTGGATCGGCGTCATCGCCGCTTTCCAGTTCGGCATCTGGTATTATCTCGGCATCGAAGGCACCACGCAGGCGGCCGAGGAAGTGCGCTCGCCGGCACGCTCCCTGCCCTACGGCACCATGGCCGGCATGATCACTCTTCTGATCGCCGCGGCCATGACCTGGTATGTCTGCGCCTCGCTGATGCCTTGGGAGTATCTCGGCATCACCTATTATCCGCTGTGGGACGCCGGCAAGCTGACCGGCAGCCCGCTGCTCGAGAACCTGCTCTTCATCGCGACGCTGCTTGCGGCGCTGGCCTCGGCCAACGGCTGCATCAACGACGCGGCGCGCGCCTGGTTCTCGCTCGGCCGCGACCGCTATCTGCCGAGCTGGTTCTCGGCCGTGCATCCGAAATACCGCACGCCTTATCGCTCGATCCTGTTCCTGCTGCCGATCGCGCTGGCCTTCGCCTTCATCGCCGACCTCAACCAGGCGATCACCTTCTCGATCCTGTCGGGTGTGCTGCAATACACCTTCATGAGCATCAACATCATGATGTTCCGCAAGAAGTGGCCGCTGGGCTCGATCCGCCGCGGCTACACGCATCCCTTCCATCCGCTGCCGGCGATCGTTCTGTTCTGCCTGTGCGTGGTGACCTTCTTCGCCATCTTCCTCGGCTTCGGCTCGCAGCTGATCGCGATGGTCGCCTTCTACTTCCTGATCTCGCTGTGGTTCCACTTCTACCGTTACAAGTTCGTGCGCCGCGGCGACCAGTTCACCATGCCGTGGCCGAAGCCGCAGGGCTATTGAACAGAAAAAACCCGCCGCCCCGGCGGCGGGTTTTGGCGTGTCGAGATGTCTGAGTTGATGTCAGCTTTATTTGCCGGGGCGATTGCACTTGCCGTCGTCCTCCATCTCGCCTGGCTTGCGCGCTCCAGCCGCGACAGGGCAAGAGCCTCGCTCGCCGCCGACGCGGCCAGCATCCGCGCGGTCATCCCAGACGCCACCGATGTCTCCGACGGCACGGCTGGCGTCGCCACCTGGGCCGGGTCGTGGAACGGCGAGCGCGTTCAGGTGCGCACCATCGTCGACACGCTCGTGACCAGGAAGCTGCCGACGCGCTGGCTGAGCGTGACGATAACCGAGCCGGTTGCGGTGCCGGGCACCTTCGACATGATGATGCGGCCGGGCTCGCCCACGACCTTCTCGAATTTCGACCATCTCGAGCACCTGTTGCCGAAAGCGTCGGCATTCCCCGACCAGGCGGTGCTGCGGACAAACCGCAAGGGCGCGACCTTCCCGCAGGACGTGATCGCCGCGCATGCCGGGATCTTTGCCGAAGGCCGCGCCAAGGAATTGCTGATCACGCCGAAGGGTGTACGCATCGTCTGGCTGCTGGCCCAAGCCGACCGGGCGCGCTACGGCGTGTTCCGGCAGGCCGCGTTCGGCGAGGCAAGGCTCGATCCGGCGTTGATCGAAGATCTGCTTACCGCCGCTTCCTCGCTTCGCCACGCGATCAACCAGCGCGAAAGACAGGCCGCATGACCGATTCAACCAGCCCCGCCCCGCCCTCGAATCCTTATCTGGTGCTGGCCTCCGCGATCGCCCTGCCGGGCAGCGGGCATGTCATGCTCGGCCTGCCGGCGCGCGGGCTGCAGTTCCTGTTCTTCATGGTGATCCTCGGCTGGGTGACGACCAAGGTGACGCCTCCGGACGCCAGCTTCATCGGCCGTCACGCCGGCGGTTTCCTAATCTATGCGCTGTCGATTCTCGACGCCTATAGAATAGCGCGCATCCGCCATTCGGTATGGGCTCACAGCACCCGTCCCGATAGCGACGGCGCCGCTGGCGGCGCAAAGGCCGACATATAATCATAGGAAAATTTTTTTCATACCATTGAATTCGCCGATTTCATTCGGTACATCATCTGGAGCCATAAACGTCGGAGGCTGACATGTGCGGAATCGTCGGACTTTTCCTCAAGGACAAGGCGCTGGAGCCGAAGCTCGGCGCGATGCTGTCGGAGATGCTGGTCTCGCTCAGCGACCGCGGCCCGGACAGCGCCGGCATCGCCATCTATGGCGCGACGGCCGGCAATGAAGCCAAGATCACCATCCAGTCGGCAAGGCCCGAGCGCGATTTCCGCGGCCTCGACGCCGAGCTCGCCAAGGCGATCGGCGCGCCGGTGAGCGTCGCGGTCAAGTCGACGCATGCGGTGATCAGGACGACGCCCGAGAAGGTCGACGCCGCGCGTGAGGCGTTGCAGTCACTGCGGCCCGATGTGCGCATCATGGGCGCCGGCGAAGCGGTCGAGATCTACAAGGAAGTCGGCCTGCCGGAAGCCGTCGTCGATCGCTTCGACGTGCGCTCGATGACCGGCACGCATGGCATCGGCCACACCCGCATGGCGACGGAGTCGGCGGTCACCACGCTGGGCGCGCATCCCTTCTCGACCGGCCCGGACCAGTGTCTGGTGCACAATGGCTCGCTGTCAAACCACAACAATGTCCGCCGCGAGCTGATCCGCGAAGGTATGGCCTTCGAGACCGAAAACGACACCGAGGTAGCGGCCGCCTATCTCTCCAACAGGATGGCGCATGGCAAGAACCTCGGCGAGGCGCTGGAAGGCACGCTCTCCGACCTCGACGGCTTCTTCACCTTCGTCGTCGGCACCAAGAACGGCTTCGGCGTGGTGCGCGACCCGATCGCCTGCAAGCCCGCCGTGATGGCCGAGACCGACCAGTATGTCGCCTTCGGCTCGGAATATCGCGCACTCACCAAGTTGCCCGGCATCGACAATGCGAGGGTCTGGGAACCGGAGCCCGCAACCGTCTATTTCTGGGAGCATTGAGTTCATGCCTGCAACACCCATGCCGAAGGCGCAGCGCGAGCAAGGCCATGCGAGGGTCTTCGACCTCGGCCAGCAGTCGCTGCGTGAGCTGAACCAGGCGCTGCACAGTCTCGCCCCCGGCTCGAACGAGACCGCCTGGGAAGTGCTCAACCCGAAAGGCAGCCATTCGGTCGCCGTCGGCGTCGACCAGCCGGTCAGCATCGATGTGCGCGGCAGCGTCGGCTATTACTGCGCCGGCATGAATGACGGCGCCGCGATCACCGTGCATGGCTCTGCCGGACCAGGCGTCGGCGAGAACATGATGTCCGGCTCGATCGTGGTCAAAGGCGACGCCAGCCAATATGCCGGCGCCACCGGCCGCGGTGGCCTTTTGGTCATCGAGGGCAATGCCTCGTCGCGCTGCGGCATCTCGATGAAGGGCATCGACATCGTCGTGCGCGGCAATATCGGCCATATGTCGG
>NZ_JAVIJB010000028.1:0-102185 GCF_033977165.1 Mesorhizobium captivum | reverse complement strand
TTCTTCACACTTGACCACACCACGAAGCAAATGTGTGCGCACGCTAGCCCCTTGTGGGAGAAGGTGGCCGAGCCTAGCTCGGCCGGATGAGGGGTGCTCCAGCTTGGCAAGGACGGCGATCCGTCCAACACCCCTCATCCGTCTCGGCGCTGCGCGCCGATCCCCTCTCCCACAGGGGGAGAAGGGGAAAACCTGGCCATGTCGCTTTTACGGCGGCTTTTCGCCCACCGGTAGGCGATGCTGAAGCATGCTGGAGAAGAGCCGCACCACGACCGATCTAGGCCGCGCCGCGCAATCGGCGCCGTTGATCGCCATTGCAAGCGTCATCGTGTCGATGGCGCTGATCGCGATCGGCAATGGGCTGATGTTCGCCTTCATTCCCGTGCGGCTCGGCGCCGACGGCTTCGATCCGACCTGGGCCGGACTGATCGTCACCGGCCTTTCGGCCGGCGGGCTTGCCGGCTGCATCCTGACGGGGCCTCTCGTCAAGAGAGTTGGCCATGCCCGCGCGTTCATGGTGCTTTCGGCGCTGATCGCGCTCTCCAACGTCGCGATCGGCGCCGGACCGATGCCGCTGCTCTGGATCGCGGCGCGGGCGCTCTACGGCTTTGCCATCTGCGGCCTCTTCATCGTCGCGCAGAGCTGGCTCAACGATGCCTTGCCGAACGCCATACGCGGCCGGGTGATGGCCGTGTTCTACGTCGCCTATATCGGCGGATTGGGCGTCGGCTATGCGACGCTCGCCGCGGTCGACATCCATACGGCGGCGGTGCCGCTGATCGGCATCGCCTTCACCGCGCTCTCGATCCTGCCGGTGGGCATGACGCGGCTTGCCCAGCCGCCCGCGCCGCAGGCGGCTTCAGTGGCGCTCGGTCAGGCCTGGAAGATCTCGCCGGTCGGCGTCGTCGGCATGCTGGCGGTGGGCGGGCTGTCGATGATCATTTCCGGTTTCGCGCCGATCCACGCCACGGCCAAGGGCTACAGGCAGGCGGATGTGGCGCTGCTTCTGTCGGCGATGCCGGTCGGCACGCTGATCCTGCAGATACCGCTCGGCTGGCTCTCGGACCGCACCGACCGGCGCTATGTGCTTGCGGGCGCGGCGGCGCTCGCGGTGGTGGCGAGCCTGCTCGCCATCACCTTCGACGGCGGCGCGCTGATGGCGCTGGTGATGATCTATCTGATCTGGGACGGAGCCTCGGAATCGATCTATTCGCTCTCCAGCGCGCATGCCGCCGACCGCGCCAGGAAGGAAGAGCTGCTGGCGCTCTCGAGCTCGCTGCTCTTTGCCTGGTCGCTGTCCGGCTTCATCGTGCCCGGCATCGTGACGGTGCTTTCGGCCGTCTTCGGCACCGAAACCTTCATCTATGTCGGCATCGTCATTGCTTCGGCGTTCTGCCTGTTCGTGCTGTGGCGCGTGTTTGCCGCGCGGCCAACGCCCGCCGCCGCCACCGGCAACTTCGCGCCGATGTCGGCGCAGACGCCGCTGCCGGTGGAGCTCGCTTTTGGACCGGATGAACAGTCCCAAGAGAATTGAACCGGCTATTGCTTGCGGACTCCCGGCGGTGGCGCCTCGGGCGGCGGCAGCGGGATCGAAATGCCCTCGTTGTCGAAGGCCTGCTTGGCGCGCTTGGTCATGTCGATCTGGGTGGCGAAATAGTCGGCGGCCGTCGTCCAGTAGCGCAAGGTCAGGGAAACCGTTGCTTCACCCAGGCTCGCCACGAAGGCGATCGGCGCGGGCTCTCGCCGGATGCGCTTCTCGGCACTGGCGGCGGCAAGCAGCGTCTTCTGTCCGCGGTCGATATCGTTCCACGACCCGATGCTGAGCGTGATGTCGGTGCGGCGGACACCATTGCGGGTGAAGTTGCGCACCGGCTGATTCCATAAAGTCGAATTGGGCGCCAGGATGTAGACGCCTTCGACGGTGCGCAGCTTGGTCGCGAACAGGCCGATCTCCTCGACCGTGCCGGCCACTGAGCCGACTTCGACGGATTCGCCGATGCGGAACGGCCGCAGCGCCAGGAGCATGATGCCGGCGGCGATGTTCTGCAGCGTGCCCTGCAGCGCCAGCCCGATGGCCAGACCGACGGCGCCGATGGCGGCGATGATGGAAGCGGTCTGCACGCCGAACTGGCCGAGCACCATGATGACGACGAGGATCAGGATGGCGTAGCGGACGATCTTCGAGAAGAAATGGCGAAGCGTCGCGTCGAAGCCGTGGATGTGGCCGAGGCCGGCGAAGATCGAGCGCTCGGCGAGGCCGGCGACGAAATAGCCGGCAATCAGAAGGATGACGGCGCCGATCGCCGAGAAGGAATAGGAAACGATGAGCGTAGAGAGCTGCGCAAGCCCGGCCTGGACGATGAGAAGTGCGTCTTGCGGGTCTGTCGGCATGGTGAAGTCCCCTTTGTCCGGTGAGCCGATAACCCGTGCGGCGGCCAGGAGTTCCGATCTTTCCAGCCTTCCTTGAGCAGGCGAGCGCCGATGCGCGACTTCCTCTGAAAGGGCGCCAGTCTTGAAACTGCAATGGAACTCTGCCTATCTAAGTGGTGTCACCTGATTTGCGGGGTGATTTGGTTGTTCTTATTGGGAAAGGAAACACACTGAGAACAGCACTGCGGAAGAAGGCCGACATCGTGCCTTCGCCGGCCGGGATCAGCGGAAGCGATGCTGCCTCCCTCGCCATCAAGACAGTCCTTGCCAGTCTGGAAGACTCCAAGGCCGAAAACATCGTCTCAATCGACATCCAGGGAAAATCGAGCCTCGGCGACTATATGGTCGTCGCGTCGGGCCGATCGCACCGTCATGTCTCGGCTGTCGCCGATCATCTCCTCAAGGCGCTCAAGGATGCCGGTCTCGGCATGGCGCGCGTCGAGGGGCTGGCCAGCGCCGACTGGGTTCTGATCGATTCGGGCGACATCATCGTCCATGTCTTCCGTCCCGAAGTCCGCGAATTCTACAATCTCGAAAAGATGTGGCAGGCGCCGGATCTCGAGGAAGAGACCTTGCACTGAACCGTATCGCATGCCGTGACCGTTCCGGTCCGGTAGCGATCGACGGCTCGCCGAGGCGAGGATGAAGATTACCGTTCATGCCGTGGGCCGGATGAAGACCGGCCCCGAGAGAGAACTGGCCGACCGCTATTTCGAGCGCTTCGCCAAGAGCGGGCCCGCGGTCGGGCTGGAATTTGCCGGCATCGTCGAGATACCCGAGAGCCGCGGCCAGAGCGCCGACGAGCGCCGCCGCGAGGAGGGCCAGAAGCTGCAGGCCCAGTTGCAGCAGGGCTCCGTGCTCATCCTGCTCGACGAACGCGGCAAGTCGCTGTCCTCCGAGGATCTGGCCGCACGCATCGGTCAGTTGCGCGACGGCGGCCGCAAGGCGCTGGTCATCGCGATCGGCGGCGCCGACGGCCATGACAAATCCTTGCGCGAGCAGGCCGATCTGGTGCTGTCGTTCGGAGCGCTTACCTGGCCGCATCAACTGGTGCGCGTCATGCTCGGCGAACAGCTCTATCGCGTCGCCACGATCCTGTCCGGACATCCCTACCATCGCGCGTGAGGACAGTCCGAAACCCCGCCGAAAGCTGGGGATTGCATGCCTGTGCCCGGATTTCCGCCCCAATGGCAGTCAACATCATCCCAATGGTTGGGGCTCGTCCAACATGGTTGATGGTTCGTTAACGAAGCGGCGGATAGAGTCGGGACCTGATGTCTGAAGGCTGGAATTCGAGAACGCGCGCCTGGCGCAGCCGCTGCGGCTTGACCCTTGTCGCCGCGCTGGTTGCGCTCGGGCCGGCCCAGGCGGCGGAAAACGCGCTCGATCGCGCGCCCGATCCCGACCAGAGCCGGGCCGAATACGAGCAGGTTTCCAAGGAAATCACCTTGTCGTCCGAGCGGCTGGCCCAGCTTGCCGCCGACGTCGCGACGGTCAAGAAGGACCATGCCTCGATCAGCGCGGCGCTCATCCAGTCGGCCATGACCGAGCAGAAGCTCGGCCAGGACATCGAGGACATCGGCGCCAAGCTCGAAGGGCTGAAGGCCGAGGAAGAGAAGCTGCACGCCTCGTTGGTCGCGCGCCGCGACGTGCTTGCCGAAGTTCTCGGCGCGCTGCAGCGCATGGGACTCAACCCGCCGCCGGCGATCCTGGTCAAGCCGGAGGACGCGCTGTCGTCGGTGCGCAGCGCCATCCTGCTCGGCGCCGTGGTGCCGGAATTGCGCCAGCAGACCGACAGGCTGCTCGCCGATCTCAAGGAACAGACCCGGGTGACCGCCTCGATCGAGGCCGAACGGGGACGGCTCACCGCTGCCGTCACCGAGCAGACGGCGGAGAAGAAGCGGCTCACCATGCTGCTCGAGGCCAAGCAGAAGCTGCAGGCCGATACCGAAGCGGCACTCGCGGCCGAGCAGCAGCGCTCGCAGCAGCTGGCGGCCAAGGCCAGCAGCCTGAAGGACCTCATCGCCTCTCTCGAGGCCGACAAGGCGCGCAAGGCGGCCGATCAGGCCAGCGCGGCCGAACGGAAATCGGCGGATGGCGATAGAACGGCCTCCACGACCGAACCCGCCGCGCTGCCGGTGCCGGAGGGCAACCGTTTGACCGCTTCCGCCCCGTTCGCGGCGCTGCAGGGGCAGATCGCGCTGCCGGTCATCGGCAAGATCAAAAGGCGGTTCGGGACCGACGACGGCAATGGCGCCATGATGCAGGGTGACATGGTTGCGACACAATCGGGAGCCATCGTGACCGCGCCGGCGGATGGAAACGTGCTTTATGCGGGGCCGTTTCGCTCCTATGGTCAGCTCTTGATCCTCAACGCCGGCGACGGGTATCATGTCGTCCTGGCGGGGATGAGCAGAATCAGCGTCGCGACCGGACAGTCGGTGCTCGCAGGAGAACCGATCGGCGCGATGGGAGAGGCCCGGGTGGCGAGCACCTCGGCCTCGCAGAATGGAAATGCGACGCCGGAACTCTATGTTGAGTTCCGCAAGGATGGAAAACCCGTCGATCCGGCACCCTGGTGGGCGGACCGATTTTCTGGAAGGACGTGAAATGATGCGGAAATTGTCGCTTCTGTTTGCCGGCGCGCTGATGGGCGCATCGGCAATGAGCCTGGTCTACGGCGCACCCGGCTCGGCGGCGAACGCTGCGGGTTCCGAGACCTACAAGCAGCTGGCGATCTTCGGCGACATCTTTGAACGCGTGCGCGCGCAATATGTAACGCCGCCGGACGACAAGTCGCTGGTCGAGAACGCCATCAACGGTATGCTCGCCTCGCTCGATCCACACTCCTCCTACATGAACGCCGAGCAGGCGCAGGATATGCGCGTGCAGACCAAGGGCGAGTTCGGCGGCCTCGGCATCGAGGTCACCATGGAGAACGACCTGGTCAAGGTGATCACGCCGATCGACGACACGCCGGCCGCGAAGGCGGGCGTGCTTGCCGGCGATTACATCGCCAAGATCGACGGCGAAGAGGTGCGCGGCCTCACCCTCAACGACGCCGTCGAGAAGATGCGCGGCCCGGTCAACACGCCGATCAAGCTCACGATTTTGCGCCAGGGCGCCGACAAGCCGATCGAGTTGACGGTGGTGCGCGACATTATCAAGGTCAAGGCGGTGAAGTACCGGGTCGAGAACGACGTCGGCTACATGAAGATCACCTCCTTCACCGAGAAGACCTATGACGATCTCGAGAACGCCATCGAGACCATCAAGAAGCAGGTGCCGAACGACAAGCTGAAGGGCTATGTGCTCGACCTGCGCCTCAACCCGGGCGGCCTGCTCGACCAGGCGGTGAGCGTGTCGGATGCCTTCCTGAAGCGCGGCGAGATCGTTTCGACCCGCGGTCGCGACCCGAAGGACGTCACTCGCTTCGACGCCAAGCCGAAGCAGAACGACGACATCGGCGGCAAGCCCTTGATCGTGCTGGTCAATGGCGGCTCGGCGAGCGCGTCCGAGATCGTCGCCGGCGCGCTGCAGGATCTGCGCCGCGCCACGGTGGTGGGCTCGCAGTCCTTCGGCAAGGGCTCGGTGCAGACTATCATCCCGCTCGGCGAGAATGGCGCGCTCAGGCTCACCACGGCGCTCTATTACACGCCGTCCGGCAAGTCGATCCAGGGCAAGGGCATCACGCCCGACATCAAGGTCGAGCAGCCGCTGCCGCCGGACCTGCAGGGCAGGGACCTGACCCGCGGCGAATCGGACCTCAAGGGCCACATCAAGGGTGCCGACGAGGGTACAACCGGCTCGGGCTCGGCCGCCTATGTGCCGCCGGAGCCGAAGGACGACCTGCAACTGATCTATGCCGAACAGCTGCTGCGCGGCCAAAAGACCGATCCGGCCTTCCCGCCGAACCCGGACAAGGCCGTGCTGAACCAGTAAGGGCGGGATTGGCCGGAGCATATCGCTCTGGCTGACCGACCGAAGCGATGCGATGCTGCCGGGACCGCGAGGTTCCGGCAGTTTGATTCGGGGATGAGGCGCCGGGGCGCCGAGGGTTGAATTCGCTCGTGAGCGCTGACAATGCGGTCAGCCGCGCCACGGGCCTGGGGATGCGGCTTGGCTGACATCGGCAAGGATATCGAACGCCCGCTCGGACAGACGCTCCGGCCTCAGCGCCCCGCCGCGCGCGGCATCAGCGCCGGCACGCTTGGCGCCGCGGTCGCCTTCCTCGCCGTGATCGGCATTTCCGCTGCGATCGCGTTGCGTGAAAAACCTTTCCGCAAGCCGGAAGAGATGGCCGTTTCGACGCCGAAGGTGACCGTGGCGCCAGCTCCAGCGCCGGCGTCGACATCAGCGCCGGCTGAAACGGCGGGGGCGAATCCCAATGCGAGCACGCCGATGAAGAGCGGCGGCCCGCAGATCGTCCATGTCCAGACCGAAAACGGCGACGGTCCGCCCAAAGCCGGGATCGTCATCCGCGATCCCTCCTCGCTCGGGCAGAATCTGAAGGTCGCCCATATTCCGGACAGGGGGCTGATCGAGGCCAGCGACAGCGGTCCGCTGCCGGTCCGCTCGGCCGACGGCAGGCGCCCCTTCGATGTCTATGCCCGGCCATGGTCCGGCGCGCGCGGCGCGCGCGTGGCGATCGTCATCGGCGGGCTCGCGGTCTCGCAGACCGGCACGCAGGCGGCGCTCGCCAAACTGCCGGCCGAGGTGACGCTGGCTTTCGCGCCGCAAGGCAACAGCATCGACCGCTGGATGAAGGCGGCGCGGCAGGGCGGGCACGAGATCGTCATGCAGATACCGCTCGAGCCGTTCGACTATCCGAACATCAATCCAGGGCGCAACACGCTGACGGTCTCGGCAAGTCCGGATGAGAATTTGAAGAGCCTGCACTGGGCGCTGTCCAGGACGACCAATTATACGGGCGTCATGAACTATATGGGTGCGCGCTTTTCGGCCGATGCAAACGCGATGGGACCGTTCATGGCCGAGCTCGGCAAGCGAGGGCTTGCCTATGTCGACGACGGCTCGTCCGCGCGAAGCCTGGCGCCCGAACTCGCGCTGAAGGACGGCGTGCCCTTCGTCGCCGGCGACATGGCCATCGACGCAGTGCAGGATCGCGGCGAGATCCTCAAAAAGCTGGACAGCCTGGAAGCCGCGGCGCGGGCCAAGGGCAGCGCCGTCGGCATCGGCTCGGCTTTCGACATCACCGTCGACACGGTCACGTCCTGGGTCGCCGAGGCGAAGAAGCGCGGCATCGAGATCGTGCCGATTTCGGCGGTGGCCATCGATCCGCAGAAGGGCTAGTCATCGGTCTCTCGCCGATACCGCAATCCAGGAATGTCCAAGAAAATGATCGATCCCGAGACGCTGCCCTATCGCCCCTGCGTCGGGCTGATGATCTTGAACAGCGCCGGCCTGGTCTGGGTCGGGCACCGCATCGCCGAACCGGACAGCGAGTTTTCCGGCACGACAAAACTCTGGCAGATGCCGCAGGGCGGCATCGACAAGGGCGAGGAGCCGCTGGCGGCGGCGGGGCGGGAGCTTTACGAGGAAACCGGCATGCGCAGCGTGTCGCTCCTTGCCGAAGCGCCGCACTGGATCAACTACGACCTGCCGCCGCATCTGGTCGGCATTGCCTTCAAGGGGCGCTATCGCGGCCAGACGCAGAAATGGTTCGCCTACCGCTTCGAGGGCGACGAGAGCGAGATCCAGATCAACCCGCCGCCAGGCGACCACAAGGCCGAATTCGATCAATGGGCGTGGCAGCCCATGCAGGAACTGCCGGACCTCGTCGTGCCGTTCAAGCGCAAGGTCTATGAGCAGGTGGTGGCGGCGTTCCGGCATTTGGCTCGTTAGACGTTGGCAGGCTTGCTTCCAACTAAGTTCGGTAAGCGAAGAGGTTGGCACCATAGTCGAGATCATGCTTTGTTGAGATGTGCCGCAGCCAAAGAGGCAAACATGAACGACGCGCGGCAAGCGCACTTTAGCGGAGCGTCGGCGCTGCCCCTCATCGCCCTGCCGGGCACTTCTCCCCGTATAGTGACGGGGAGAAGGGGCTGGCCGCAGCCTCGGCGCCGTTCTTGCGACGTTGGTGATTGGCGAAATCGGCATCGACAGCGCCCCTCTCCCCGTCACTATACGGGGAGAGGATGCCGGCAGGCAGGTGAGGGGCAGCGCTGGCGTCGGAAAGCACGCGTCTCCGCAACAAGTGCAAAACCGTCTTTTCCAGCGCGATTGCCTCGATGAGCGACGCCAAAGCGCCTTTGCCGCCAACGACTTTCGCCAACGCTTCGACGGTCAGCGCGGCGGCCGCCGGCGCGATCCTGACGATCGATCTCGGCGCTATCCGGGAAAACTATCGTCGGCTGAAGACGCGACTCAACGCAGCCCGCTGCGCTGGTGTGCTCAAGGCCGATGGCTATGGTCTCGGCGCCGCGCAGGTGGCGTCGGCGCTGTTGAAGGAAGGTTGCGATATCTTCTTCGTCGCGCTGCTCGGCGAGGGCATCGCGTTGCGCAAGGCGCTTGGGGCAGGACATGACATCTTTGTCCTGAACGGCCTGCCGCCAGGGTCCGAATCGGAAGCGCTCGCGGCCGGGCTTCATCCCGTCATCAACAGCGCGGCTCAACTGAAGGCGTGGCGCGAAGCGGCGCGAACTGCGGGTCGAAAGCTGGCGGCCGCCATCCAGGTCGACAGCGGCATGTCGCGTCTCGGCATGCCGCCGGCCGAAGTCCAGGCGCTGGCGAAGGATGCTTTCGACGACATCGACATCCGCTTCGTGATGAGCCATCTCGCCTGCGCCGACGAGCCGCGCAATCCCGCCAACGAAGCGCAGCGGCTGGCGTTCGAACGGCTGCGCGGGATGCTGCCCAGGGCACCGGCGTCGCTCGCCAATTCGTCCGGCATCTTCGTCGGGGCGCCCTACCACTACGATCTAGCCCGTCCGGGCGCAGCACTTTACGGCATCAACCCGACGCCGGGCGAACCAAACCCGATGCTGCCGGTGGTGCGGCTGCAGGCGAAAGTGGCGCAGACGCGAGAGGTCGAAAAGGGCGCCGGCATCGGCTACGGCCATACCTATCATGCGCGCGGACCGCTCAGGCTGGCGACGATCTCGTTCGGCTATGCCGATGGCTGGCACCGGCGCGCTGCCTCGGCCGCCTGGTTCGAGGGCGTGCGGCTGCCTTTCGTCGGCCGGATATCGATGGATTCGATCATCCTCGACATTTCAGCGCTTCCGGCCGGCGGGCTGGGCGAGGGCGACCTCGTCGAGCTTATCGGCCCGTCGCAAAGTCTCGACGACGTGGCCGGCCATGCCGGCACCATCGGCTACGAGGTGCTTACCAGCCTGGGTGCGCGCTTTCACCGCCGCTATGTCGGGATCTGAGAGCTACTGCCTTGCTTGACAAGCCGGTGCTTCTCGGCAAGGCTCGGAACATGAGCAACCCCGCCCATAGCAGAACCTTTTTCAGGGTTTGCCCCATCGCGGGAGCGTAGCCCCGGCGCGGCCGCTTTGGCGGCCGCCGAGCCGGGGCATTTGAATTCCTGACATCGTCATCGAGCCAGTCAGCCCCGTTGCGGCTACCGGCTCTTGTCCGCCGCCTTTGAACGGCGGCCGTCCGCGCATTCGTTCGTCGATGCGCCAATCCATGAGGTTCGCCATGCAAGCAGCAACGCAATCGCGCCCCAGAAATCAGATCCTCGTCAGCGACGCGGATCACAACCGGCTGATCGGCCTTGCCAGGGCCTTTCTCGAGCGCACGCCCGAGATGGCCGAGGACCTGCTCGCCGAAATGGACCGCGCCAGGATCGCCGCCGAAGCGGCGATGCCTGCCGACGTGGTGCGGATGGGCTCCACGGTGACGCTTCACGACGCAGAAGGGAGCGTTCAGCGCGTCACGCTGGTTTATCCCGCCGAGGCCGACATCGCCGAAAAACGCATCTCGGTGCTGACGCCGCTCGGAACGGCGCTGATCGGCACTCGTGCCGGCCGGGTGGTCTCCTGGCGAAGCCGCGACGGCCGTGTCCTTTCGGCGACCATCCATGCCGTCGAGCAATCCTCATCGCGGGGAGCGCCATGACCGGGACCATATATCGTCTCACGACGAAGGATTTCGCGGTTCTCGAAGTGATGCTGATGCGCCGGCGCGCCCTTGCCGACCCTGCCGTGCCGATGCTCGAACGCAAGCTCGCCGAGAGCAGCGTCGTCCCGATCGGCACGGTCGAGCCTGACGTCGCCACGCTGAACAGCCGGGTGATCTTCCGCGTCGACGACGGTCAAGCCGAGACGCGGACATTGGTGCTGGGCGACGCCTACGCTCCTGTCGGGTCCGGCCTGCCGGTCGGTACTTGGCGCGGCCTCTGCCTGCTTGGCATGAGGGCAGGCCAGTCAGCACTGATAGAGCGCCCCGACGGCAGCGGTGAGCGCATCCTCCTCGAGGATGTGGCCTACCAGCCGGAAGCCGCGCGGCGAACGGCACCGGATGCCGCTGCCGGACGGCGATCCCATGGCCTCAGGCTGGTCTACAGCGCCGAAGCCGACCGTTGGCCCCTTGGCGGGGACGGCAAAATCCGGCAGACAGAACGCGACGATCCGGGCCCTTCGGCGGCATGACCGGACTTTGAGGGAGCATTGAATGAGAGTCCTGGTGCTGGGCGGCGGCGTGATCGGGGTCACCACCGCTTACTTCCTTGCCGAGGCCGGCCACGAAGTCACAGTGATCGACCGACAGTCGGGGCCAGCGCTGGAAACCAGCTTCGCCAATGCCGGCGAAGTGTCGCCCGGCTATGCTTCGCCATGGGCCGGGCCCGGCATCCCCGTCAAGGCGGTCAAGTGGCTCTTGATGAAATACGGTCCGCTGGTGGTGCGGCCGGCCTTCGATCCGCATATGTGGACGTGGCTGCTCAAGATGCTGCGCAACTGCACGGCCGAGCGCTATGCGCTGAACAAGTCGCGCATGGTGCCGGTCGCCGAATACAGCCGCGACACGCTGAAGGCGCTGCGCGCCGCCACAGGCATCACCTACGACGAGCGGTCCAAGGGCACGTTGCAGCTCTTCCGCAAGCAGAAGCAGCTCGACGGCACGGGCGGCGACGTCGAGGTGCTGAAGAAGTACGGCGTTCCCTACGAGATCCTCGATCGGGACGGCTGCATCGCGGCGGAGCCGGCGCTTGCCGGCGTGCGCGAAAAATTCGTCGGCGGTCTCAGGCTGCCGGGCGACGAGACCGGCGACTGCAAGATGTTCACCGAGAAGCTCGCCGGGCTTTGCGCGGCGCGCGGCGTCACTTTCGAATACGGCACGACCATCCGACGCGTCGTCAGGAACCGCAACCGCGTCGTCAATGTCGGCACCGACAAGGGCTGGCGGACGGCGGACGCCTATGTGATGGCGCTGGGCAGCTATTCGGCGCCTTTCATGCGCAAGCTGAAGCGGCCGATCCCGGTCTATCCGGTCAAGGGATATTCCATCACCGTGCCGATCACGAACACCGAGGCGGCGCCGGTGTCGACCGTGATGGACGAGACCTACAAGGTGGCGATCACCAGGCTCGGCGATCGCATCCGCGTCGGCGGCACCGCTGAGATTTCGGGCTTCGATCTCCGCCTGCATGAAACGCGCCGCCGCACGCTCGAGCATTCCGTCGGCGACCTTTATCCGGGCGGCGGCGACCTCAAGGCGGCGACCTTCTGGTGCGGCTTGCGGCCGATGACGCCGGACGGGCCGCCGCTGGTCGGCCAGAGCGAATTGTCCAACCTCTATCTCAACACCGGCCACGGCACGCTGGGCTGGACCATGGCCTGCGGCTCGGCCAAGGTGCTTTCCGACATCATGTCCAACCGGGTGCCGGAGATCAACGCGCTCGATCTCAGCCCCGACCGGTATGTCAAGGCTTAACCGAGGCGATCAGCGTCGGCGCGATGGGGAGGGTGGTGCGATGCGCGCTTTTGTTTTGGCTGCGGCCGCCGGATGTTTGATCTGCGCCCCGGCACTTGCGGCGGACAAGACGGTTCACGACAAGGAGCACGGTTTTTCGCTGACCTATCCGGAGGAATGGACGAGCGAAACCACGTCCGGCGATACCATGGGGCTCAAGGTCAAATCCGGCGAAAAAGGACTGACCTGCCGCGTGTCGGAAAATCTCTACGATCCGACCGCCCCCGACAATCCGCCCGATCCCAGGGTCTTTGTCGAAAAGGACTGGTCGCTGGACAGCTGGCAGACGCTGATCGGCGCGGCCTTCGGCTCGGCCAATTTCAGCAACGACAGGCTGGCGCGATTCCCGGACGGCTATCCGGTGCGGATGGCCGACATGGATTTCCGGCTCGGCGACGGCAGCGCCGGGTTCTATGGGCAGGCCAAGATCGCGATTTCGATCCGCAGCGACCGCTACGGCTTCGTCACCTGCGGACTCATGGGCAACAGCGCCGAGGAAACCGCCCAGATGTGGGCGCCGCTGGCCGATGAGGCCGAGAAGGTCGTGAACTCATTCGTGCTCGATCCGCCTTGAAGGGATTCTACACGAACAACCCCTTTTCCCGCTCCACCGCCTTGGTGATGAAATTGGCGACGAGCTGGACCCGGCGCAGCGGCCTCACCGATTCGTGATAGACCAGCCAGTAGGCGCGGCGGATGGGCGCCACGATGTCGACGGGCACGAGCTCGGGCATCGAACGGGCAACGAAGGTGTGCAGGATGCCGATGCCGGCGCCGGAGCGCACGGCTTCCGCCTGGCCGAGCGCCGAGGAGATGGCGAAGCTCGAGCGCCAGTCCGGGCTGAACTCGGCGGCATAGTCGAGCGAGGGGCTGACTATGAGATCGGGCACATAGCCGATCAGCGTGTGCCGGCCGAGCTCGGCCGCCGCCCTGGGCAGGCCGTTGGTATCGGCATAGGCGCGGGAGGCGAATAGGCCGAGCGTGTAGTCGACCAGCTTTCCCGCCACCAATCGCCCCTCGGTCGGCCGTTCGACGGTTATCGCGATGTCAGCCTCGCGCCGCGACAGCGAGAAGGAGCGCGGCACCGGCACCAGCTGGATGTTCAACTCGCGGTGAAGCGCGGTCAGCTCGCCGAGCCGCTTTGCCAGGAAGGCGACGCCAAAACCGTCGGGCGCACCGATGCGCACTGTGCCGGAAACATCGTCTCCCTCGCCGGCGATGGTCGAGCGCGCGGCGATCATGTCGCTTTCCATGCGTTCGGCAATGTCGAGGAAACGCTCGCCGGCCGGGGTCAGCTCGCTACCGGTGGTCAGGCGGCGGAACAGCTTTGTGCGCAACGCGTCCTCGAGCGCCGCGATGCGGCGCGAGACGGTGGCATGGTTGAGCTCCAGGCGCTTGGCGGCACCGAGGATCTGCCCGGCGCGCGCCACGGCAAGGAAGATGCGCACGTCATCCCAGTTCATGGGGATGGTCCGCACTATGATTGTCAACGCCGCGTTCCTTCGCGCCCCCCTCTGTCCTGCCGGACATCTCCCGCTCTAGGGGGGAGATCAGATATCGCGCCGGTTTTCGCCAATCGCCGATGCAGGAGAAGGCGCTGTCGGCTAAGCTGCCAATCTCCCCCCTAGAGGGGGAGATGTCCGGCAGGACAGAGGGGGGCGCGAAGGAACTCAACTTAACAGACCCAGCAACAATGGACGTAGCCGCCATTTGCGGCAATTAATGCACAGCCAGCCACCGTTGTCTATTTTCCGCACAACGGTTGCGTTTTAGCTCGCGTTGCCATCGCCGCCGCAAAGGCGGACAATGCCTTCATCACCAAACAGGGAGAGAAACCATGATCGAATACGGTCATTTCATCGGCGGCAAGCGTGTCGCCGGCACCAGCGGCCGCAAGCAGGACGTCATGCAGCCGATGGACGGCTCCGTGCGCGCTACGGTGGCGCTGGCCTCGGCGCAGGAACTGCGCGCCGCGGTCGAGAACGCCAAGGCCGCGCAACTCAAGTGGGGCGCCACCAATCCGCAGCGCCGCGTGCGCGTGCTGATGAAGTTCCTCGAACTGGTCCAGCGCGACTATGAAGAACTGGCCGACATCCTGGCGCGCGAGCACGGCAAGACGATTGCCGACGCGCGCGGCGACATCCAGCGCGGCCTCGAAGTGGTCGAGGTCTGCATCGGCGCGCCGCACATGATGAAGGGCGAGTTCACCGACGGCGCCGGCCCCGGCATCGACACCTATTCGATGCGCCAGCCGCTCGGCGTGGTGGCAGGCATCACGCCGTTCAACTTCCCGGCCATGATCCCGCTTTGGAAGATCGCGCCGGCGCTCGCCTGCGGCAACGCCTTCATCCTGAAGCCGTCGGAGCGCGATCCGGGCGTGCCGCTGCGTATCGCGGAGCTGTTCATCGAAGCCGGCTTGCCGGAAGGCGTGCTGAACGTCGTCAACGGCGACAAGGAAGTGGTCGACGCCATCCTCGACGATCCGGACATCAAGGCCATCGGCTTCGTCGGCTCGACGCCGATCGCGCAGTACATCTATGCGCGCGGCTGCGCGGCCGGCAAGCGCGTGCAGTGCTTCGGCGGCGCCAAGAACCACATGATCATCATGCCCGATGCCGACATGGACCAGACGGTCGACGCCCTGATCGGCGCCGGCTACGGCTCGGCCGGCGAGCGCTGCATGGCGATCTCGGTAGCGGTTCCGGTCGGCAACGACACCGCCAACCGGCTGATGGAAAAGCTGGTGCCGCGCGTCGAAAGCCTGAAGGTCGGTCCGTCGACGGATTCTTCCGCCGATTTCGGCCCGCTGGTGACGGCGCAGGCGTTGGAGCGCGTGAAGGGCTATGTCGATCTCGGCGTCAAGGAAGGCGCCAAGCTCGTCGTCGATGGCCGCGGCTTCAAGATGCAGGGCTATGAGGACGGCTACTATATGGGCGGCTGCCTGTTCGACAACGTGACCGCTGACATGCGCATCTACAAGGAAGAGATTTTCGGGCCGGTGCTCTCGGTGGTGCGCGCGCCGACCTACGAGAACGCCATCAAGCTCGCCAACGACCACGAGATGGGCAACGGCGTCGCCATCTTCACCCGCGACGGCGATGCCGCGCGCGACTTTGCCTCGCGCGTCCAGGTCGGCATGGTCGGCGTCAACGTGCCGATCCCGGTTCCGATCGCCTACTACACCTTCGGCGGCTGGAAGGCGTCGTCCTTCGGCGATCTCAACCAGCACGGCCCGGATGCGTTCCGCTTCTATACCAAGACTAAGACGGTCACCTCGCGCTGGCCGTCCGGCATCAAGGACGGCGCCGAGTTCGTCATCCCGACGATGAACTGACCGGACGGTGTCTCGGTTGCGCGTCCTCGCCGCGTTGCGGCTGCGGACGCGGGGCCGGCATCAAGGACGGCGCCGAGCTCGTCATCCCGACGATGAACTGACTGGACGGTCCCTCGGTTGCGCGTCCTCGCCGCGTTGCGGCTGCGGGCGCGGGGCCGGCATCAAGGACGGCGCCGAGTTCGTCATCCCGACGATGAACTGACCAGTCGAAAGGTCGTACAGGTAGGCCCGGGCAACGCCCGGGCCTACTGCATTTGGAAAGGACATCACGCATAGGCGATGGAACCAACAGGCTACCATTCGCCTTAAATTGCATCCCTGCCGAGATGCAGGCCAATCAAACAGCGCCGGTAGCAGCCGGGGTTCTCGTCTGGCGCGAGGAGGTGTCAGATGACACGATTTCTTATGGCGACGACGTTCCTTGCGGCGGCTGCAGTGTTTGGCGGCGCCGCCCAGGCCAACGCGGCCGCGCAATGCGCACCGCGCGCCGATATCATCAAGGCGCTCGGCGACCGGTTCCACGAAAGCGAGGCCGGGCGTGGGCTGATCAATCCGAACGTGGTGCTCGAGATCTTTGTGTCCGACCGGGGCAGCTGGACCGTGCTTGCCTCCGACACCAAGGGGCAAAGCTGCATCCTGTCCGTCGGCGAAGGCTGGGACAGCCCTTCGATCACGGCAGCCATGCCAGGTGCCTGAACCACCAAACGGCCTGGTCGAACGCCCTGCCACGCGCTGAGCGAAGGCCGACCCAGGCGCTCCCCATTACGCCCGCTTGTTTGCAGGATGGAGGTTCACCATATCGAATCGAGGGAGTCATGATCTCCCTGCGACAGACCGGAAACCAGAAGGAGTGACGCGATGAAGACGTCCAATCCGGCCTGGAGCGTTCCGGCACCCTGAGGCGGCCGAATGTGCCTCCCTTGCCGGAATGCGAAGGCAAAGGAGGTGCCCTATGGCACGCATATTTTCGTATCGATCGATCAAGCTGGCGGCTGTCGCCGCCGTGATGGCGCTGCCGGCATTCCCCGTGCGGGCGCAAGTCATCTGCGGCGGCCATGACTATCTGGTCGCGAGGCTGGCGGAGGCATTCGAGGAGAAGCGGCTCGGTTACGGCGTGGCCGGAGAGGTCGCGATCTTCGAGGTGTTTGTGTCGGCGAGCGGAACGTGGACCATCCTGATGACCGACGTTAAGGGCCAAAGCTGCATCCTGGCGGCCGGTGACGGATGGGAAGACACGCTGGCCACCGCCGTTGGGCAGCCGGGCGGCTGAATGCGTAGATAAATAACGGGAGTTCAGCGAAGGCCGAACCGATCCGGTCAGCGCGTCGCCGCCACCTCGGCGTGGCCGCGCAGCAGCGCCATCAGCTTCTTGACGTCCTTGGCGGCGGCTTCCTCGTCGCCGTCGAGGATCGAGCGGATCAGCGCGACATGGTGCTCGGCCGATTCGGCGAGCCCGGTATCGGCCTTGTAGCGGAACCAGAAGCGGCGGCTGTGCGTCTGCAAGGGCGCCGCCACGCGCGCCGCGAAGGGATTGTCGGCGGCGATCGCCAGCGCCTCGTCGAGTTGCTTGTCGGCCTGGATGAAGGCAAGCACGTTGCCGGAGATCACCGCCTTCTGCATGGCAAGGGCTGCTTCGTGAAAAAGGTCGGCCGCTTCGCGGGTGACGAAGCGGGCGGCGGAGCGGGCGAGCACCACCTCGACGCCGCGCCTGGCGTCGATGACGCGCAGCCAGTCACCGGGATGAAGCGGCGCAACCGCGATGCCGGCGCGCGGCCTGACATCGAGCAAGCCTTCCCACGCCAGCCTCTGGATCGCCTCGCGCACGGGAGTGCGGCCGAGGCCGAGCCGCTCGATCAGCGCGCCCTCGGTGACGAAGCTCGAAGGCGCCAGTTCAAGCGTCACGACCATGTGCTCCAGCACGCGATAGGCCTTGGTCGCGACCGGCTCGAAGGCCGCGCTCGTATCGAGAGATATCAGCGGGGATATCAAAGGCAGGCTCCTGATATATTTTTTATATATCATAACGGATTCATCATTGACAGGCCAACTCTTAATAAATATACGGCTGATATATCAGTTGGAGAGATAGCCATGTGGGCCGGAGTTTTCCCCGCAGTCACGACCAAATTCACCGCCGACGACAGTCTCGACCATGCCGAGATGGAGCGCTGTTATGGCCTGCAGATGGAGGCCGGCTGCGACGGCATCATCGTCTGCGGCTCGCTCGGCGAAGGGCCGATGCTGTCCTCCGACGAGAAGATCGAGGTGCTGAAGACAGCGCAGAAGGTCGCCGGCAAGAAGCCGGTGCTGCTGACCGTCAACGAGCCCGGCACACGCGAGGCGGCGAGCATCGCGCGCCGCGCCGCCAAGGAAGGCGCCAACGGCCTGATGGTGGTCCCGAGCCCGATCTACCACACCGACCCGCAAGAGACGGTGGCGGCACTTCGCGCCGTCGCGGAAGCCGGCGACCTGCCGGTCATGATCTACTCCAACCGGCTCGCCTACCGCGTCGACGTCACCGTCGACCTGATGGAGGAACTGGCGTCCGACAAGCGCTTCGTCGCCATCAAGGAATCCTCCGACGACATCCGTCGCTCGACCGAGATCATCAACCGCCTCGGCGATCGCTACGACCTCTTCACCGGCGTCGACAACCTCGCCTTCGAGGCGCTGTTGGTCGGCGCCATCGGCTGGGTCGCTGGCCTGGTCACCGCCTTCCCGCGCGAGACCGTCGCCATCTACCAGCTGATGAGAAAGGGTCGCCGCGAGGAGGCGCTGAAAATCTACCGCTGGTTCCGGCCGCTGCTCGACCTCGATGTCTCGACCTATCTGGTCCAAAACATCAAGCTTGCCGAAGTGCTGGCGATCGATACCAATGACCGCGTTCGCATGCCGCGCCAGCCGCTGTCGGGCGAGCGCCGCAAGGCGGTGGAAAAGATCGTCAAGGATGCGCTGGCCGTGCGGCCGGAACTGCCGGCGTTTTGATTGGCTTTCTTCTCCCCGTTCACGGGGAGAAGATGGCGGCAGCCAGATCAAGGGGCAGCGCCGACGTGCAAGGAAATCCCAAATCTCCGGACGAGGGGCCCTCATCCGCCCTTCGGGCACCTTCTCCCCGTGAACGGGGAGAAGGGGAAGGCATCGCCATCGTCGGCGGCGGCATCATCGGCATCTGCGCTGCCACATACCTCGCCGAGGCTGGCCGCAGCGTCACCGTCTTCGACCGCACCGGCATCTGCGAGGAGACGAGCTCCGGCAACGCCGCCGCCTTCGCCTTCTCCGATGTGCTGCCGCTGGCGCATAAGGGCATGATCAGGCAGTTGCCGAAATGGCTTGCCGATCCGCTCGGCCCTTTGACCATCCCGCCAGCCTATCTGCCCAAACTCCTGCCTTGGCTGATCCGCTTCTGGCGCGCCGGCGCTGCTAAGCACTACGAAGCGAGCCTCGCGGCGCAGGTCGGCATGATGAAGCTTGCAGAAGCCGAATGGATGGGCCTGCTCGACCGCTCCGGCACGAGGCCGATGCTGCGCGAGGACGGCTCGCTGGAGCTCTACGAAAGCGAAGCCGAGTTCCGCGCCTCGCTGCCGGGCTGGGCGGAGCGTGAGCGCTTCGGCATCGGCTTTCGCCATGTCGAGGGCGAGGAGATGGCCAGCTTGCAGCCCGGCCTGTCACCGCGCTTCGTCAAGGGTACCTTCGTGCCGGGCTGGAAGACGGTCGCCGATCCGAAGCTGCTCGGCAAGGCGGTCTGGGCCTATGCGGAGAAGCTCGGCGCTCGGTTCGAGCATGCGCGGATCGAGCGTATCGAGGCCGGAACAAACGGCGCCACGATCATGCTTGCCGACGGCACGACGCGGAAGGCGAAGCAACTCGTCGTCACCGCCGGCGCCTGGTCGCATCTTCTGGCCAAGAATCTCGGCGACCGCATCCCTCTGGAAACTGAGCGCGGCTACAACACGACGCTGCCGGTGTCGGCGTTCGACGTGAAGCGGCAGCTGATCTTTTCCGGGCACGGCTTCGTCATCACGCCGCTGGAGACGGGCCTGCGCGTCGGCGGCGCCGTCGAACTCGGCGGCATCGAACGCCCGCCCAATTTCGGGCGCTCGAAGGCGATGCTGGAAAAGGCAAAACGCTTCCTGCCGGGGCTCGATCCGTCGGGCGGCCGCGAATGGATGGGTTTTCGCCCGTCGCTGCCGGATTCGCTGCCGGTCATTGGAGCCGCGCGGGCGCCGGGCGTCTTCTACGCTTTCGGCCACGGCCATCTCGGCCTCACCCAGGCGGCGGCGACCGGCCGCTTGATCCGCGATCTCGTTCTCGGGCAGACTCCGCCGCTCGATCTCACTCCATTCCGTCCGCAACGGTTCTGACACCCCCGGATTGTGATATTTTAAGGAGCATCATGGCCAAGAAATCATTCTTCTGCATCGACGGCCACACCTGCGGCAATCCGGTGCGGCTGGTCGCCGGCGGCGGGCCGTTGCTTGAAGGCGCGACGATGATGGAGCGGCGCGCGCATTTCCTCGCCGAGTATGACTGGATCCGCACCGGACTGATGTTCGAGCCGCGCGGCCATGACGTGATGTCGGGCTCGATCCTCTATCCGCCGACGCGCGAGGACTGCGACATCGCCATCCTGTTCATCGAGACCTCCGGCTGCCTGCCAATGTGCGGCCACGGCACCATCGGCACGGTCACGATGGCGATCGAGCATGGGCTGGTGAAGCCGAAGACGCCGGGCGTGCTGAGGCTGGATACGCCGGCCGGCCTCGTCATCGCCGAATACAAACAGGTCGGCGAATATGTCGAGGAAGTGCGCATCACCAATGTGCCGTCCTTCCTCTACGCCGAAGGGCTGACGGTCGAGTGCCCCGTGCTCGGCGAGATCAGCGTCGACGTCGCCTATGGCGGCAATTTCTACGCCATCGTCGAGCCGCAGACGAACTACCGCGACATGGGCGACTATTCGGCCGGCGATCTCATCGCCTGGAGTCCCGTGGTGCGGCAGCGGCTCAACGAGAAGTACTCGTTCGTCCACCCGGAAAACCCCGGCATCAACCGGCTGTCGCACATGCTGTGGACGGGCAAGCCGAGAGATGCCGAGGCCGATGCGCGCAACGCCGTCTTCTACGGCGACAAGGCGATCGACCGCTCGCCTTGCGGCACCGGCACCTCGGCGCGCATGGCGCAGCTGCATGCCAAGGGCAAGCTCAAGGCCGGCGACAGTTTTGTCCATGAATCGATCATCGGCTCGCTGTTCAAGGGCAGGGTCGAAAAGGAGGTCAGCGTGGCCGGCAAGCCGGCGATCATCCCCTCGATCGGCGGCTGGGCGCGCATGACCGGGCTCAACACCATCTTCATCGACGACCGAGATCCGTTCGCGCACGGATTCATCGTCACATAACCGTCACGGCCTCACCCAGCGGAAGGCTTTCCGCGCAAAATCGGCCACGCTCAGGGACGCAAGGAATCTTCTCATCAACTTATTTTGACGGCGATTTCTTCGAAACGGTGCGCATGCTACGGCTGAATCGTCAAAGACATTTCGTTGTGCCAATGATAGGGTCCGCGATAGTCCAGGGGCTGGGTGCGAGAAAACGGGCAATCAGGCGGCGTGCTTCCAAACCACGTGCGGCGATTGAAAAAATCACGTTGCAATCCGGGCTTGAAACTTTACGACTAGGGGCAATACGAAAAGGAGTGCGACCCGGAAACGGGCGACATTCCAGGGGAGCCGCATAACTATGCAGTACTTCGTCCAGCAGCTTATCAACGGGCTGACGCTGGGATCTATCTATGGGCTGATCGCGATCGGCTATACGATGGTCTACGGCATCATCGGCATGATCAATTTCGCCCATGGCGACATCTTCATGGTCGGCGCCTTCACGGCCCTCATCGTCTTCCTCATCCTCGGCGCGATGTTCTATTCGGTGCCGGTCGTGGTGGCGCTTCTGATCATGATGATCGTGGCGATGCTGTTGACCGGCCTCTACAATTGGACGATCGAGAAGGTAGCCTACCGGCCGCTGCGCGGTTCGTTCCGGCTGGCGCCGCTGATCACCGCCATCGGCATGTCGATCGCGCTGTCCAACTTCGTGCAGGTCACGCAGGGCCCGCGCAACAAGCCGATCCCGCCGCTGGTCAGCCAAGTCTATACCATCGATGGCATCAGCGTCTCGCTGAAGCAGATCGTCATCGTGCTGGTGACCGCCGCCCTGCTGGCGATCTTCTGGTATCTCGTCAACAGGACCGCATTGGGGCGGGCGCAGCGCGCTTGCGAGCAGGACCGCAAGATGGCGGCGCTGCTTGGCATCGATGTCGACCGCACTATATCGATCACCTTCATCATGGGCGCGGCGCTGGCCGCGGTCGCCGGCACGCTGTTCCTGATGTATTACGGCGTGGTGGTGTTCTCCGATGGCTTCGTGCCGGGCGTGAAGGCCTTCACGGCAGCGGTGCTCGGCGGCATCGGCTCGCTGCCAGGTGCGGTGCTCGGCGGGCTGCTGATCGGCTTCATCGAGAGCATGTGGTCGGCCTATTTCTCGATCGACTACAAGGACGTTGCAGCCTTCTCGATCCTGGCGATCGTGCTCATCTTCCTGCCCTCCGGCATCCTGGGCCGGCCTGAAGTCGAAAAGGTCTGATTCTCATGGCCGTTACCGTATCTCCGGAGCGTGACGTGGTCGTCCCTCCCATGCAGCGCGCCATACGCGAAGCCCTCTATGCCGGCGCAATCGCGCTTGGCCTGTTCGTGCTGTTCATCGGGCTCAGGACCGATCAGAACATCAGCAACGAGCTGATCCTGGTGCAGCGCTGGGGTCTGCTTGCCCTGGTGGTCGTCGCCGTCGCCGCCGGGCGCTTTCTCTATGTCGCCTATGCGGTTCCGGCGATCGAACGGTCAAGGGCCGAAAAGGCTAAGGCGCCCGCGGTCGCGGCGGAGCCCGGCTTCGTGCGGCGAAACTTCAACAAGATCGGCGTCACAGTGCTGATCCTCTACCCGGTCGCAATGGTGCTCGCCTTCGGCTTCCAGGGTTCGCTGAAGTGGGTCGACAATTTCGGCATCCAGATCCTGATCTATGTGATGCTGGCCTGGGGGCTCAACATCGTCGTCGGGCTGGCCGGCCTGCTCGACCTCGGTTACGTTGCCTTCTATGCGGTCGGCGCCTATGCCTACGCGCTGCTCGGCACGCATTTCGGCCTGTCGTTCTGGATCCTGCTGCCGGCCGCCGGCGCAATGGCCGCCTTCTGGGGCGTCATGCTCGGCTTCCCGGTGCTGCGGCTGCGCGGCGACTATCTGGCGATCGTGACGCTCGCCTTTGGCGAGATCATCCGTCTCGTGATCATCAACTGGCGCGAGGTGACCAACGGCTCGGCCGGCATCTCGGGCATCCCGAAAGTCTCCCTCTTCGGGCTGATGTCGTTCAACGTCTCGGACCCGAACTACATCGCCAAGGTTCTGGGCATTGCCCAGTCGGGTGCCTACTACAAGATCTTCCTCTACTACCTGATCCTGGGGCTTTGCTTCCTCACCGCCTTCGTCACCATCAGGCTTCGCCGCCTGCCGGTGGGCCGAGCCTGGGAAGCGCTGCGCGAGGATGAGATCGCGTGCCGCTCGCTCGGCATCAACACCACCACCACCAAGCTGACCGCCTTCGCCACCGGCGCCATGTTCGGCGGTTTCGCCGGCGCGTTTTTCGCCGCCCGACAGGGCTTCGTCAGCCCTGAATCCTTCGTCTTCCTGGAATCGGCGATCATCCTTGCCATCGTGGTGCTAGGCGGCATGGGCTCGCTCGGCGGCATCGCGGTGGCGGCGCTGGTGATGATCGGCGGCACCGAGATCCTGCGCGAGCTCGGCTTCCTCAAGGCGGTGTTCGGGCCCGATTTCACGCCGGAGCTCTACCGCATGCTTTTGTTCGGCATGGCCATGGTCATCGTCATGCTGTGGAAGCCGCGCGGCTTCGTCGGCAGCCGGGAACCGACGGCCTTCCTGAAGAAGCGAAAAGCGGTCTCAGGCTCCTTCACCAAGGAGGGCCACGGCTGATGGACGCGCAAGCTCCCTCCAACAATTTCATTCTGCAGGTCGAACACCTGTCGATGAAGTTCGGCGGCCTGGTCGCCATCGGCGACCTGTCCTTCCAGGCCAGGCGCGGCGAGATCACCGCGCTGATCGGTCCGAACGGCGCCGGCAAGACGACGGTGTTCAACTGCATCACCGGCTTCTACAAGCCCACCGAGGGCATGATCACGCTCAACAAACGCGACGGCTCGACCTATCTGCTCGAGCGCCTGCCCAATCACGAGATCCCGGCGCGCGCCAACGTGGCGCGCACCTTCCAGAACATCCGACTGTTCTCGGGCATGACGCTCTTGGAGAACCTGCTGGTCGCCCAGCACAACAAGCTGATGAAGGCCTCAGGCTACACCTTCCTCGGCCTGTTCGGCTTCCCGACCTATCGCCAGGCCTCGGCCGAATCGATCGATCTCGCCAGGCACTGGCTGGAGAAGGCCGACCTCGTCGACCGCGCCGACGATCCGGCCGGCGACCTGCCCTACGGCGCGCAGCGGCGGCTGGAGATCGCGCGCGCCATGTGCACCGGGCCTGAGCTGCTTTGCCTCGACGAGCCGGCAGCCGGCCTCAACCCGAAGGAATCGGCCTCGCTCAACGCGCTCCTGAACGATATCAAGGACAACACCGGCACCTCGATCCTGCTCATCGAGCACGACATGTCGGTCGTCATGCAGATCTCCGACCATGTCGTCGTGCTCGAATATGGCCGCAAGATCTCCGACGGCAATCCGCAGTCGGTCCGGACCGACCCGCGAGTCATCGCCGCCTATCTCGGCGTCGACGACGAGGAGGTCGAAACCGTGCTGACCGAAGTCGGCGACGAGGATGTGATCGAACAGCTAGATACCGGCCCCGACTCTGCGCATGGTCCGGGCAATTCCGCTTCGATGATGGCGGGGCCGGTTTCCGATAGTGTCGAACATGCGGATGAGGGCGAGCGGGTCACGGTGTCGAAAGGCGCCTCGAAGGCGGCTCAGGTCGATGCGCGCGCCGCATCGGTCGCCAGCAAGCCCACCGCAGCAGCCAAGCCGGCCGCGAAGCGGGGCACGGCGAAAGCAGCGCCGAAGAAAACGGCCGCCAAGGCTCCGGCCGCAAAGGCCGACAGCGCTTCGAAGGGCAAGGAAGCGGCGGCTAGGCCCCCAGCGGGCAAGCGTGGAGGGCGTAAATAATGGCCGGCACAACGCTGCTCGATATCAAAGGCGTGCAGACCTACTACGGCAACATCCGGGCGCTGAACGGCGTCGACGTCAACGTCAACCAGGGCGAGATCGTGGCGCTGATCGGCGCCAACGGCGCCGGCAAGTCGACGCTGATGATGACCATCTTCGGCGCGCCGCGCGCTCGCGCCGGCACCATCACCTTCGCCGGCACCGACATCACCCAGATGCCGACGCACGAGATCGCGCGGCTGCGCATCGCCCAGTCGCCGGAAGGACGCCGGATCTTCCCGCGCATGACGGTGATGGAAAACCTGCAGATGGGCGCCAGCATCGACAACCTCAAGCATTTTGACGAGGATGCCGAGAAGGTGTTCGCATTGTTCCCGCGGCTCAAGGAGCGCATCGCCCAGCGCGGCGGCACGCTGTCGGGCGGCGAACAGCAGATGCTGTCGATCGGGCGCGCACTGATGGGGCGGCCGAAACTGCTTCTGCTCGACGAGCCGTCGCTGGGCCTCGCGCCGCTGATCGTCAAGCAGATCTTCGACGCCATCCGCGCACTGAACAAGACGCAGGGGCTGACCGTGTTTCTGGTCGAGCAGAACGCCTTTGGCGCGCTCAAGCTCGCCGATCGCGGTTACGTCATGGTCAACGGCAATGTGACGATGAGCGGCACCGGCAAGGAGTTGCTCGCCAATCCGGAAGTGCGCGCCGCCTATCTCGAAGGCGGGCATCACTAAGAGAGGTCTTCATCATGCAGGGTATTCTCTACGAAGAGGCTTCGATCTGGCACTTTCTCTTCGTCACCGGGTTGCTCGGCGGCGGGGCCGCATGGATGACCGGCAAAGCAGTGGCCCAGACTTGGGGCACCCACTTTCGCCTGTTCCTGTACATGCTCGGCCTCGGCATCGCGGTAAGGTTCATCCATCATGCCTTGTTCGAAGGCACGATGTTCTCGCTGCACTACTATATCGTCGACACCATCGTGCTGATGATACTGGGCTTCCTCGGCTATCAATACACGCGCACCAACCAGATGGTCACGCAGTATAATTGGCTCTACGAAAGAGCTTCCTTATTGAGCTGGAAACCGAAAGGTTGAGGTTCATGCTTAACGTCGTTTCAGGGATGAATCGGCGTGACAAGTGCCTGAAAATCGGCATTCTATGCTTTCTGCGATAAGGGTGGGCATCGCATGAAAGTATCATCCACGCCCACTCCGTAAATGGGAGCGTTTCAATGAAAAAATCACTTTTGTCCGCCGTGGCGCTGACCGCGTTCATCGCGTTCAGCGGCAGCGCGTGGGCCGACATCCTGATCGGCGTCGCCGGCCCGATCACCGGTCCGAACGCCGCCTTCGGCGCGCAGTTGCAGAAGGGCGCGGAACAGGCGGTCGCCGATATCAACGCGGCCGGCGGTGTCAACGGTCAGCAGTTGAAGCTCGAGGTCGGTGACGACGTCTCCGATCCCAAGCAGGGCATCTCGGTCGCCAACAAGTTCGTCGCCGACGGCGTCAAGTTCGTCGACGGCCACTTCAACTCGGGCGTGACCATTCCTGCGTCGGAAGTCTATGCCGAGAACGGCATCCTCGTCATGACGCCGGCGGCGACCAATCCGAAGCTCACCGAGCGCGGCCTGTGGAACACCTTCCGTACCTGCGGTCGCGACGACCAGCAGGGCAAGGTGGCGGGCGACTATATCGCCAAGAACTTCAAGGACGCCAAGATCGCCATCATCCACGACAAGACGCCTTACGGTCAGGGTCTCGCCGACGAGACCAAGAAGAACCTGAACGCCAACGGCACCAAGGAAGTCATGTATGAAGGCGTGAACGTCGGCGATAAGGACTTCTCGGCCCTCATCGCCAAGATGAAGGAAAACGGCGTCACCCTGATCTACTGGGGCGGCCTGCATACCGAAGCCGGCCTGATCATCCGTCAGTCGGCCGACCAGGGCCTGAAGGCGCCGCTGTTCTCGGGCGACGGCATCGTCTCCAACGAGCTGGCCTCGATCGCCGGCGACGCCGTTGCCGGCACGCTCAACACCTTCGCTCCGGATCCGCGCAAGAATCCGGCCGCCAAGGAAGTGGTGGAGAAGTTCCGCGCCGCCGGCTTCGAGCCGGAAGCCTATACGCTCTACTCCTATGCCGCCATCCAGATCATCTCTCAGGCCATCGCCAAGGTCGGTTCGGCCGACGATGCGCAGAAGGTGGCCGACACGATCAAGTCCGGCGGTCCGTGGAAGACGGCCATCGGCGAGATCGGCTACGACTCCAAGGGCGACATCACCCGTCCGGACTATGTCGTCTACGAGTGGAAGAAGGGCGAAGACGGCAAGTACAGCTACTTCGAGAAATAAGCCGGCAAACAGAAGCCGACTTTTTGGATGCCCGGCGCTCAGCGCCGGGCATTTTTGTTGGCGGACGCTTGCGTCCGGTCGACCAAGCGTTCCGCTATTAGGACAATCTGAAAAGTCTTCCTGAACCGCTTGCGGGACGACAGCGAGGGTTTTGGCGCAAACAAACGATTTAAATCGGTTTAAGTGTCGCGCGATTTTGTTTGCGCTGCAGCATTTTCACGCTAATCATTGCCCCGTTCATCTCACCTTCCGCTACTGGAGCCCAGTCCTTGGCAATCACGAAGATCCTCGTCGCCAACCGGTCCGAAATCGCCATCCGCGTCTTTCGCGCGGCCAATGAACTGGGCCTCAAAACCGTGGCGATCTGGGCGGAAGAGGACAAATATTCGCTGCACCGCTTCAAGGCCGACGAAAGCTACCAGGTCGGGCGGGGGCCGCACCTCAACAAGGACATGGGACCGATCGAAAGCTATCTCTCGATCGACGAAGTGATCCGCGTCGCCAGATTGTCGGGCGCCGATGCGATCCATCCCGGCTACGGCCTGTTGTCGGAAAGCCCGGAATTCGCCGAGGCCTGCGCTGCCGCCGGCATCACCTTCATCGGGCCGAAACCGGAGACGATGCGCCGGCTCGGCAACAAGGTCGCGGCGCGCAACCTGGCGATCGAGGTCGGCGTGCCGGTGGTGCCGGCCACCGATCCGCTGCCCGACGACATGGAGGAGGTGAAGAAGCTCGCCGCGAAAATAGGCTATCCGGTGATGCTGAAGGCCTCGTGGGGCGGCGGCGGCCGCGGCATGCGCGCCATCCGCTCGGAGGCCGACCTCGCCCGCGAGGTGATGGAAGGCAAGCGCGAGGCCAAGGCCGCCTTCGGCAAGGACGAGGTCTATCTCGAAAAGCTGATCGAGCGCGCGCGCCATGTCGAGGTGCAAGTGCTCGGCGACACACATGGCAATGCCGTGCATCTGTTCGAGCGCGATTGCTCGATCCAGCGCCGCAACCAGAAGGTCGTGGAACGCGCGCCGGCGCCCTATCTCAGCGAGGATCTACGCCAGGAGCTTTGCGGCTATGCGTTGAAGATCGCGCGCGAGACCAGCTATATCGGCGCCGGTACGGTCGAGTTCCTGCAGGATGCCGATACCGGCAAGTTCTACTTCATCGAGGTCAATCCGCGCATCCAGGTCGAACACACGGTCACCGAAATGGTGACCGGCATCGATATCGTGAAGGCGCAGATCCACATCCTCGACGGCTTCGCCATCGGCACGCCGGAATCGGGCGTGCCGATGCAGAAAGACATCAGGCTCAACGGCCACGCGCTGCAGTGCCGCATCACCACCGAGGATCCGGAGCACAATTTCATTCCGGATTATGGCCGCATCACCGCCTATCGCGGCGCCACCGGCTTCGGCATCCGCCTCGACGGCGGCACCGCCTATTCGGGCGCTGTCATCACCCGCTTCTACGATCCGCTGCTGGAAAAGGTGACGGCCTGGGCGCCGACCCCGGCCGAGACGATCGCCCGCATGAATCGGGCGCTGCGCGAATTCCGCATCCGCGGCGTCGCCACCAACCTCACTTTCCTCGAAGCGATCATCAATCACCCGAGCTTCGCCGACAATTCCTACACCACCAAGTTCATCGACACGACACCGGAGCTGTTCCAGCAGGTGAAGCGGCAGGACCGCGCCACCAAGCTGCTCAATTATCTGGCCGATGTCAGCGTCAACGGCCATCCGGAGACGCGCGGACGGCCGGTGCCCAAGGCCGATGCCGCCGCACCTGTCGTGCCCTATCTCAACGGCAAGGTGCCGGATGGCAGCAAGCAGCGGCTCGATGCGCTCGGGCCTCAGAAGTTCGCGGCCTGGATGCGCGAGCAGAACCAGGTGCTGGTCACCGACACGACGATGCGCGACGGTCACCAGTCGCTGCTCGCCACCCGCATGCGCACCTATGACATAGCCGGCATCGCCGGCGCCTACGCGCGGGCGCTGCCGCAGCTCCTGTCGCTGGAATGCTGGGGCGGCGCCACCTTCGACGTCGCCATGCGCTTCCTCACCGAGGATCCGTGGGAGCGTCTGTCACGGGTGCGCGAAGCCGCGCCCAACCTTCTGCTGCAGATGCTGCTGCGCGGCGCCAACGGCGTCGGCTACACCAACTATCCCGACAATGTCGTGCAGCATTTCGTCAAACAGGCGGCCGCCGGCGGCGTCGACCTGTTCCGCGTCTTCGACTGCCTGAACTGGGTCGAGAACATGCGCGTCGCCATGGACGCGGTGGGCGCCGAGGGCAAGCTGATCGAAGCGGCGATGTGCTATACCGGCGACATCCTCGATCCGGCACGCGCCAAATACGACCTCAAATACTATGTCGGGCTGGCGAAGGAGCTGGAAGCGGCCGGCGCGCATATCATTGCCGTCAAGGACATGGCGGGTCTCCTGAAACCCAGTGCCGCACGCGTGCTGTTCAAGGCGCTGCGCGAAGAGACCGATCTGCCGATCCATTTCCACACGCACGACACCTCCGGTCTCTCGGCGGCGACGGTACTGGCGGCGGTGGAAAGCGGCGTCGACGCTATCGACGCGGCGATGGATTCCTTCTCCGGCAACACCTCGCAGCCATGCCTCGGCTCGATCGTCGAGGCACTCAAGGGCACCGGGCGTGACCCCGGCCTCGATCCGCAGTGGATCCGCCACATCTCCTTCTACTGGGAAGCGGTGCGCAACCAGTACGCCGCCTTCGAAAGCGACCTCAAGGGGCCGGCCTCGGAAGTCTATCTGCACGAGATGCCTGGCGGCCAGTTCACCAATCTCAAGGAGCAGGCGCGCTCGCTGGGGCTGGAGACGCGTTGGCACGAGGTGGCGCAGGCCTATCACGACGTCAACCTGATGTTCGGCGACATCGTCAAGGTGACGCCGTCCTCCAAGGTGGTCGGCGACATGGCGCTGATGATGATTAGCCAGGACCTCACCGTTGCCGATGTCGAGAACCCGGCAAAGGACATCGCCTTCCCGGATTCGGTAGTCTCGATGCTGCGCGGCGATCTCGGCCAGTCGCCCGGCGGCTGGCCGCAAGCGCTGCAGAAGAAGGCGCTGAAGGGCGAGAAGCCGATCGCGGTCAGGCCAGGCTCGCTGCTCAAGCCGGCTAACCTCAAGGCCAGCCGCAAGGAGATCGAGGAGAAGCTCGAACGCAAGCTCACGGAGTTCGAGTTCGCCTCCTGGCTGATGTATCCGAAAGTCTTCACCGACTTTGCCGCAGCGCAGGAGACCTACGGCCCTGTCAGCGTCTTGCCGACGCCGACCTATTTCTACGGCATGAAGTCGGAAGACGAGATCTTCGTCGACATCGAGAAGGGCAAGACCCTGGTGGTACGCTGCCAGGCGTTCGGCGATGTCGATGAAAAGGGCATGGTCACCGTCTTCTTCGAGCTCAACGGCCAGCCGCGCCGCGTCAAGGTGCCGGACCGCGCGCATGGCGCCTCGGCCGCCAAGGCGCGGCGCAAGGCGGAGCCGGGCAACGAAGCGCATATCGGCGCACCGATGCCGGGCGTGGTTTCCGCTCTTGCCGTCGCCGCCGGCCAGGCGGTCAAGGCGGGCGACGTGCTGCTCTCGATCGAGGCGATGAAGATGGAGACCGCACTCCATGCCGAGCGCGACGGCGTTGTCGCCGAAGTGCTGGTCAAGGCTGGCGACCAGATCGATGCGAAAGATCTGCTGATCGCTTTTGGGTAAGGTGTGCCGATATTCAGGTGAGGCCGGCCTGCAAATGGAGGCTTCCTGCGCTTCCGGTGCTCACGTACTTTGAGTACGCTCCGCTCCGGTACTCGGAATCCACCATTTTCGACTCGGCCTGACCTGAATCTCAACACACCTTAGGGTGCCGCGGCCTTTCATGCCGCATCGATAATGTCTTGACCCGCCGTGCCTGCTCGGGCATCGAACGCGCTCCAATTTTGCCGGGGCGGGAATCGCCGTGGCGCAAAAACGCGGAGAGAAAAATGGCCGACGAGATCACCGAGACCAGCCAGACTGTAGCCGCCGGCCAGCTGCGCGCCATTATCGAGCGCATCGAGCGGCTCGAGGAAGAAAAGAAGACGATTTCCGACGACATCAAGGACGTCTATGGCGAGGCCAAGGGCACCGGCTTCGACACCAAGGCGATCCGCACCATCATCCGGCTGCGCAAGAAGGACCAGGCCGAGCGCCAGGAGGAGGAGTCCATCCTTGATCTCTACAAGGCCGCGCTCGGCATGGTGTAAGTCTCATGGCCGGGGCCGGCCATGAGTGAGTTCGACTTCGGCGGCCGCCGCGCTTCGGAGTTCCGCCATCGCGGCTTCTGGGCGCTGTTCGCCGAGCGGCATCCGGAAGAAAGGGCCCGGTTGGCGCGACGCGGGCCGTGGTTCTGGCAGCGTGGAATGCCCGAGTTCGGCCTGGTGCTTTCCATGTATGTCGCGCCCAGCGAGAATGTGGTCGGCGTCTTCTTCGGCCGCAATGAGAAGCTCGGCGCGACCGGTGTCTGGACACGGCTGAAGCCTTTCCAGCCGGCGATCGAGGCGCGGCTGAAGCTCAGGCCGGAGCAGAGCGCGCAGAACCTCGGCATCAATTCGCAGTGGCGGGTCAACTGTTTTGCCGAGGACAACTGGCCGGCCATGGCCGACTGGCTGGTGACGGAATGCTCGCGCTTCGAGCGCGCTGTTCTCGCGGTCCTGGAAGACGAATCCCGACTTTAGAGCGGTTCAGCTTTCGATCGGATCGCTGACCCCGCACATTCCGGAACTTCAATTCGGCCGCGGCTGGTCGCGACCGATCTCTTCCAGGTGCTGCTTCAGGGCCAGTTGATCCAGCGAGCCTATCGGCAGGTTGATAAACAGGCCGATCCGGTTGTTGAGCATGCGATAAGCGTCCGCGAAAGCGAAATGCCGCTCGGCGTCCGTGCCGGCGGCCCTGGACGGATCCGGCACTGTCCAAAGTGCCGTCATTGGATGACCGGCCCAGACGGGACAGCTTTCGTTCGCCGTGCTGTCACAGAGTGTAAAGACGAAGTTCATTTCCGGCGCGTCGGGCCCTGAAAACTCATCCCAGCTCTTCGAGCGGGCAAAGGAGGTATCGTAGCTCAGGCTTTGCAGCAGCTGGATGGCATAGGGGTTGATGCTGCCCCTGGGACGCGCGCCGGCCGAATACCCCTTGAATCGGCGGGCTCCGACCCGATTGAGAATGGCTTCGGCCATGATCGAGCGAGCCGAGTTGGCATTGCAGAGAAAGAGAACGTTGTAGACATGATCACTCATTTGGGACCCCTCCATTCCGGACTCTGCCAATGACTGACCGGTGATGCGGATCGCGCATCGCGGCCACTCGAACATTGATGGCAGATTTTCCTGTCACATTCGCGTGAGATCTCGCGGGGCCTTGCTTTGCCGACGGTGTTCGGCATCTTCGGCGTTGTGTGAGCGCAGGCGAGGCTGACAAATGGACGATTCGCATCCGGCCGGGACTGCGTCCGGCAAGATTGCCCGCCTGGCGAGCTTCTTTCGCGCGTGCTGGCGGGGCGAGATGTCGCTCGACCGGTTGTTCTGGCGCGACATGCTGCTTGTCGGCACCGCGATCAACATCGCTTCCTCGGGGGTGGCGCTCGTTCTGCTCGGGTTGAAGCTGCCGCTCTGGCTGGTTCTTACGGTGCATCTCCTGCCGGTGCCCTACAACATCTTCCTCGCCCTCGCCGTCTGGCGAACGGCGGAGAAGACAGGCGGCGCCAAGGCATCGATGATGATGTTGGGCTCGGCGCTCTGGCTGATTGCGACGGTCATTGCCTGACCGGCGCTCGGTGCCGCGCAGAAAAAGGGCGGCCGAAGCCGCCCTTTCCGAAGCTATGACGGGGTTACCGGTCAGGCCGCCGGCTCGAACCGCAGCGCCACGCCGTTGATGCAGTAGCGCAAGCCGGTCGGTGGCGGGCCGTCCTCGAAGACATGGCCGAGATGACTGCCGCAGCGCGAGCAATGGCATTCGGTGCGGACCATGCCGTAACTGCGATCGACGGTGGTTTCGATCGAGTCGGGCACCGGGTCGTTGAAGCTCGGCCAGCCTGTGCCGCTCTCGAACTTCAGCTTGGATTCGAACAGCGGCTGGTCGCAGCCGACGCAGAAGAAGGTGCCGGCGCGCTTCTCGTAGAGCAGGGCGCAGCTTCCGGGACGCTCGGTGCCGTGGTTGCGCATGACGGCATACTGCTCCGGCGTCAGCCGGGCGCGCCACTCGGCATCGGTGCGGGTGACGGGATAGGCGTGGGTGTCCATGAAATCTCCTCGGCCTTGGCGGCTCGTTGTTGGTTGGCAGCCTATATTCGCGCAAACATAGGCATTTGTTACAACTATATTCAGGTCAGGCCGGCCTGCAAATGGCGGCCTCCTGCGCTTCCGGTGCTCACGTACTTCAAGTACGCTCCGCTCCGGTTATCGGACGCCACCATTTTCGACTCGGCCTGACCTGAATCTCAGCCGTCCAGACAGCGGATCAATGTTTCCTCGAAAGCTGCTTCGTCGCGGCCTCGAGCCCGGCCAATGTCAGCGGGAACATGCGACCGCCGAAAATATCGCTGATCATCGCGACGGAATGGGTGTAGCGCCAGTTCTTCTCGGCCTCCGGGTTCAGCCACACCGCGTTCGGCCATTGCTGCAACAGCCGCCCGAGCCAGACGCTGCCGGCCTCCGGATTCCAGTGCTCGACCGAGCCGCCGGGATGCACGATCTCGTAAGGGCTCATCGAGGCGTCGCCGACGATGATGACCTTGTAGTCAGGCCCGTATTTGTGGATGAGGTCGAAGGTCGGGATCGTCTCGGCAAGCCGGCGGCGATTGTCCTTCCAGACGCGCTCGTAAAGGCAGTTGTGGAAGTAGAAATATTCGAGTTGGCGGAATTCGGCGCGGGCGGCCGAGAACAGTTCCTCGACACTTTTGATGTGATCGTCCATCGAGCCGCCGACATCGAAGAACATCAAGAGCTTCACCGCGTTGCGGCGCTCGGGGCGCGTCTTGAGGTCGAGATAGCCATGCTCGGCGGTCGCATGGATTGTGCCGGGCAGGTCGAATTCCTCCTCCGCGCCCTCGCGCACCCAACGCCGCAGCCGCTTCAGCGCCACCTTGATGTTGCGGGTGCCGAGTTCGACCGCGTCGTCAAAGTTTTTGAACTCGCGCTTGTCCCACACCTTCACCGCGCGGCGATGGCGGCTTTCATGCTGGCCGATGCGCACGCCTTCCGGATTGTAGCCATAGGCGCCGAAGGGCGAGGTGCCCCCGGTGCCGATCCATTTCGAGCCGCCCTGGTGCCGACCCTTCTGCTCCTCCAGCCGCTTCCTCAGCGTCTTCATCAACTTGTCGAAACCGCCAAGCGCCTCGATCAGTTTCTTCTCCTCGTCGCTCAGGTGCTTTTCCGCCAAACGGCGAAGCCATTCCTCGGGGATGTTGGCGACATCGACGGCGTCCGGTCCGGCGAGCGCCTCGACGCCCTTGAAGACATGGGAAAAGACCTGGTCGAAGCGGTCGATGTGGCGCTCGTCCTTCACCAGGGCCGAGCGCGCGAGGTAATAAAAACCCTCGACGTCATAGTCGACCAGCCCCGCTTCCAGGCCTTCCAGCAGCGACAGGTATTCTTTGAGCGAAACGGGAACCCGCGCGGCCTTCAGTTCGAGGAAGAAGGGGATGAACATTGCCCTTATAGCAGATCGTACTCGATGAAGCCCGTGCGGCGCGCGACGCGGTCGTAGAGCCGGCGCGCGGTGGCGTTGGTTTCGTGCGTCATCCAGTAGACGTTCTTCACACCGATCTTGCCGGCTTCGTCCTGCACGGCTTTGATCAGGGCAGCACCCACGCCCTTGCCGCGCACGTCCGGGTCGGCGAACAGGTCCTGTAGGTAGCAGTTGTTGACCGGCGACCAGCAGGAGCGATGGTAGAGGTAGTGGGTCAGGCCAACGGCCTTGCCGTCGAGCGTCGCGATGAAACCTTTCGGTTCGAATTCGCCCGCCGTGAACAGGCGCTTCCAGGTGACGTCGTAGACCTCTTCCGGCAGCTTGGTCTCATAGAAGGTGAGATAGGCGGTCCACAGCTGGCGCCATTCGGCGTGATCGGACTGCGCCAAGGGGCGGACGGTGATCTCGGTCATTTTCTCCTCCAATGCTTTGGAACCGAAGCTGCGCTGTCGGCCGTTCGCCGGCAACGGTCCACAGCCGGGGAAAGCGCTATTGCTGCCAGTCTATCCCTGCCGCCTGGCCATGAAGGCCAGGCGCTCGAAGAGGTGTACGTCCTGCTCGTTCTTCAACAGCGCGCCGTGCAGCTTCGGCAGCGCGTTCTTGGGGTCGGCGCGCAGATCCTCCGGCGCGATGTCGTCGGCGACAAGCAGGCGGATCCAGTCGAGCGCTTCGGAGGTCGAGGGCTTCTTCTTCAATCCCGGCACCTCGCGGATCTCGTAGAACTGGGTAAGGGCGGCGCGCACCAGGTTCAGCTTGATGCCGGGATAATGCACGTCGACGATGCGGTGCAGCGTCTCGATGTCGGGAAAGCGGATATAGTGGAAGAAGCAGCGGCGCAGGAAGGCGTCCGGCAGCTCCTTCTCGTTGTTCGAGGTGATGATGACGATCGGCCTGAAGGCGGCGCGGATGGTCTCGCCGGTCTCGTAGATGAAGAATTCCATCCGATCGAGCTCCTGCAGGAGGTCGTTGGGGAATTCGATGTCGGCCTTGTCGATCTCGTCGATCAAAAGCACGACCTTTTTCGGGGCGGCGAAGGCGTCCCAGAGCTTGCCGCGCTTGATGTAGTTCTTGATGTCGTTGAAGCGGTCGTCGCCGAGCTGGCTGTCGCGCAGCCGCGAGACGGCGTCATATTCGTAAAGGCCCTGTTGCGCCTTGGTGGTCGACTTGACGTTCCATTCGATGAAATCCAGCCCAAGCGCTGCCGCCACCTGGCGGGCGAGCTCGGTCTTGCCGGTGCCAGGCTCGCCCTTGACCAGCAAGGGCCGCTCCAGCGCGATCGCGGCATTGACCGCCACCATCAGATCCTTGTCGGCAACATAGCTCGCGGTGCCTTCGAAACGCATTTTTTCTCCTGTCCGTGCGGCGGGGACCGTAAGGAGCCCTGTGGATGCGCGCAAGCTCTAACGGCCGTTCGTTTCTCGCCCTTCGTTTCTCTGGCGCTCGGCCAACCGTCGGCCTATATTGGCAATGGCGGTCTGCGCTTCCCGGCAGGAGAACTTATCCCCGGGGCCTTATCGATCCTTAGGGAGCTGTCCCTGGGAAGACCCGTGGGTTTTCTCACACGGCGCCCACCTACTTTGTAGGCACCCGGGATCGACCTCTCCACCGGTTGTGTGGATCGCCACTCTCCCGATTTTGGGAGCCGTGCGGTAGAAAACGTCGCTCCTGCAACTTCGCCCTGATCAGGCCATCTCTACCGTCGTCGCATGACCCCATCAAAAGACCTGAAAAAACAGCTTCGCAAGGACGCTTTGGCGCGCCGGGACGCGCTCGATGAGTTCTGGCGGGTGGAGATCGCGCTCGAAATGGCCGAGACGGCGCGCGACCAGATCGCCGTCGAGCCGGGGCAGATCGTCTCCGGCTTCTGGCCGATGCGCTCGGAAGTCGATGTGCGGCCGCTGATGTTCGCGCTGCGCGAGAAAGGCGCCAGGCTCTGCCTGCCGGCGATCCTCGACAAGACGACGATCGTCTTCCGCGAACTGGTGCGTGGCGCGCCGATGGTCGAGATGGGCTTCGGCACGGTCGGGCCGCATGACGAGGCCGAAGTGCTCGACCCTTCGCTCATGCTGATACCGCTCGCCGCCTTCGACGCGCGCGGCCACCGCATCGGCTACGGCGCCGGCTATTACGACCGGGCGATCGCCAGGCTCGCCGACAAAGGCCTGACGCCCAGGCTGATCGGCATCGCCTTCGATTGCCAGGAAGTGGGCCAGGTGCCGGATGAGAACCACGACGTGATCATCTCGGAAATACTCACCGAGAGCGGGTTGCGCCGGTTCACGCCGCAATTGTAGAAAAGCGGTTGAGAAACGCATGATCTTTTGCGGAAAGTCATGCAGCTTTTGCTTGGCGGACTTTCGGCGCGGGATCGTATGAGACTTCTCTTCCTCGGCGACATGGTCGGAAAAACTGGACGCACGGCGGTGTGGGAACAACTGCCCGGGCTGATTTCCGACTTCAGGCTCGACTTCGTCATCGTCAATGGCGAGAACGCCGCCGGCGGCTTCGGCATCACCGAAGAGATCTTTCGCGAGACGCTCGCGGCGGGCGCGGATGTCGTCACCACCGGCAACCATGTCTGGGACCAGCGCGACGCGCTGATCTTCGCGCCGCGCGAGGAGCGTTTCCTGCGCCCGTCCAATTTTCCCAAGGGCACGCCGGGGCGCGGCTCCGGCGTCTACATCGCCAGGAACGGCGCGCGGGTGCTGGTCGCCAACATCATGGGCCGCGTCTTCATGCATCCCGAGCTCGACGATCCGTTCCAGGCCGGCGAGCGCGAGCTTTCAGCCTGCCCGCTCGGCGAGCAGGCGGATGCGGCGGTGATCGATTTCCACGCCGAGGCGACCTCTGAAAAAATGTGCTTCGCGCATTTTGTCGACGGCCGCGCCAGCCTGGTTGTCGGCACCCACACGCACCAGCCGACCGCCGACCACCAGATCCTCAATGGCGGCACCGCCTACATCTCGGACGCCGGCATGTGCGGCGACTACGACTCCTCGCTCGGCATGGACAAGGAAGAACCGCTCAACCGCTTCCTGTCGAAAGTGCCGAAAGGCCGCTTCGAGGCGGCGAGCGGACCGGCGACATTGTGCGGCATCGGCGTCGAGATTTCCGACCGAACCGGGCTCGCCGAGAGGATCGCGCCGTTTCGTCGCGGGCCGCGGCTGGAGGAAACGGCGCCGGCCTTCTGGTCGTGACATTGATATCAGGACCTCAAGCACCTAACTCCCGCGGAACTCGCCGAAAAACCTGCTTCAGATCGTAGAGGGGACGACCTCCATGCAGCTTGTCGAATTCCTGGCGCCCCACTTTGCCTTCGTTTCCGATCCGACCGCGTGGGTCGCGCTGCTGACGCTGGTGGTGCTGGAGGTCGTGCTAGGCATCGACAACCTGATCTTCATCTAATCCTGACCAATAAGCTGCCGGAAGCGCAGCGGGCCCGCGCCCGCAGGCTCGGCATCTCGGCGGCGCTGATCATGCGGCTGGTGCTGCTTGCGACCATCTCGATCATCGTGCAGCTGACGGCGCCGGTGTTCACGGCGCTCGGGCATGGCTTTTCCTGGCGCGACCTGATCCTGATCGCCGGCGGCCTGTTCCTGGTCTGGAAGGCGACCAAGGAAATCCACCACACGGTCGATCCTCAAGATCACCAGGACACGATGATGGGGGAGACGCTGCAGATGAGCCTTGCCGGCGCGATCTTCCAGATCCTGCTGCTCGACCTTGTCTTCTCGATCGATTCGATCATCACCGCCGTCGGCATGACCGACGAGATCGCCATCATGTATATCGCGGTGATCGTGGCGGTGAGCGTGATGATGCTGGCGGCGACGCCGCTCGCCAATTTCATCGCCAAGAACCCGACAATCGTCATGCTGGCGTTGGGCTTCCTGCTGATGATCGGCATGACGCTCATCGCCGACGGCATGGGCTACCATGTGCCCAAGGGCTACATCTACACCGCCATGGGTTTCTCGGCGCTGGTCGAAGGCCTCAACATGCTGGCGCGGCACCGCAAGAAGCAAAGGTCAGGTGGGCATTGAAGAAAGATGCCGGCCGAAGGGTCTCCAGCTTCGTCATCCTTGGGCGTAGCGACGCGAAGCGGCGCGCAGACCAAAGGCAGAATTGAGTATCGGCTGAGAGTTAGCTGTCGGATTTTTGGGTGTTTCATCCTGAGACGCGGCGGAACGTCGGCGTCACGGCATGGATGCTAGGGTCTGCGCGCGTCGCTTCGCTCCTTGCTCCGCCCTAGCATGACGAATTCATTTTAGGCCCTTCGGATGCCGGTCGCCGATCAGGCCGAGCGTCAGGCCTTGCTCCAGCCAGGCCTTGGCCCCGGCGAGCACCAGAGAGAAGCCGCCGGTCGAGCCGATTGCCTGACGGACCTGCTCGTCGCCGTTGCCGGCGAAGCCGAAATTGCGGACTTCGAGGAACGTTGCGTCGCCAGGCATTTCGGTAAAAGTCCAGACGACGGTGGTCGGCGGATCGCTCCATTGCATGACGATCTTTTCGTTGGGGACGATCTCGCCGACCTCGACCCTGGTCGAGACGCTGTACATCCGCCACTCCCACTCGACCGGCTTGCCCGCGTCCAGCCGGCCGGTGGAATGCGTGAACCAGAATTTCGTGGTGATCGCCGGGTCGACGATGGCCTCGAAGACATCGGCGACGGGCCGGCGGATCAGCATGGCGGCTTCGGCGGTGGGAGATTCTTTGAGTTCCATGACTTCCTCCCGTTCGTTCAGGGCAGGTTGATCTGCCAGGAGACGCCGAACCGGTCGTTGAGCCAGGCGAAACGGCGGCTGAAGCCGTAATTGCCGGTCGGCATCAGGAACGCGCCGTCCTTGGCCAGCGCCTCGACAATGCGCTCCAGCTCCGCTTCGGAGGAACAGTCGACGAAGAGCGAGATCGACGGCGTGAAGGTGAAGGCGTGATGCACCGGGCTGTCGAAGATCATCACCTCCGTGCCGCCGATCGAGGCGCGGGCCAGCTTGACCGTCCCTTCGGGCCCGTCCTCGCCGGCGCGATAGCGCGTGACGTCGACGACGCGGCTCTCCGGAATGGTCTCGCAATAGAAGGTCATCGCCTCTTCCGCCCGGCCTTCGAACATCAGGAACGGCGTTACTTTCACAGCGGCCTCCTTTACTCTGACGTTGGGGCTCAGATGTTGGTTTCGTTGGCCGGCTCGCCCCGCAGCTCACTGCGATAATAGCCGTCGCGCAGGTTGATGCCGTATTCAAGATAGGCCTTCATGCAGGCCAGCATCTGCGACCAGCCCTCGCAATTGAGGTAGGATTTCTTCAGTCCGGCCTCGCCTTCGCGCCAGCCCTCCTCGGCGATGGTGACGAAGGTGCCGCCGTCATCCAATGGCTCGAAATTCATCTCGATACGGGTCTTGTAGGCCGGCTTGCCCTCGGCGTCGGTCGCGTCCCAGCGCAGCACGATGCGCTTGTCTTTCGTCACTTCATCGACCTCGACCGGCACGGTCTTCCACCAGGTCACGGTGGTGCCGGCGACCAGTGGGGCGGAGGCGCCGCCGATGGTGGTGAAATAGCCGCTAAGCTTCGTCGGATTGACCACCGCGTCGAAGACCTCCGCGACCGGCTTGCCGATGCGTCCGGAAATCCTGAATCCAAGAGACATATCCACAGCTCCTTGCTTGCCGCTCGAAACGATATGTTATAGAAATATAACATGTCAAGTCAAACCACGGACGACCATGTTTTCAAGGCCTTGGCGCATCCGCGCCGGCGCGAATTGCTGGACCGGCTGAAGGATCAGCCGCAGACCACCGGCGCGCTCTGCGAGGCTTTCCCGGACATGGACCGCTGCACGGTGATGATGCATCTCAAGGTGCTCGAAGAGGCCGACCTGGTTGTGGCAAAGCGCGAGGGGCGCGAGCGCTGGAACCATATCAACGCTTTGCCGATCAAGCAGATCCACGACCGCTGGATCAGCCGGTATGCCGGCCACGCGATCAGCATCCTCGACCGGCTCAAGTCGGATCTGGTGGGCTGACGCACTCAGCCGGATGGCCAGCTCGGCGTCGCGACCGGTGAAACGGCGCGGCTGGACGAATTGAGCCGATTTATCTATAAGCCGGCCATTCCGACAGAGACGCCGCATGCCTTCGCGGGCATGCTTGCAGCGTTCTGAAATTTTGAATTCGAGCATTTGCCGATGCCGGGTGATCGCTCCTGGCCGAAAATGCTCTAGCCGAACACGACAGGGGTGCCATGGCTGGCCATTCACAGTTCAAGAACATCATGCACCGCAAGGGCCGCCAGGACGCGGTGCGGTCGAAAATGTTTTCCAAGCTGGCGCGCGAAATCACCGTTGCCGCCAAGACCGGCACGCCGGACCCGGCGATGAACCCGCGGCTGCGCCTTGCGGTGCAGAACGCCAAGGCGGTGTCGATGCCGAAGGACAACATCCAGCGCGCCATCAACAAGGCTTCCGCCGGCGACGGAGAAAACTACGAGGCCGTGCGCTATGAGGGCTACGGTCCAGGTGGCGTGGCGCTGATCGTCGAGGCGTTGACCGACAACCGCAACCGCTCCGCGTCCAATGTGCGCGCCGCCTTCACCAAGGCCGGCGGGGCGCTCGGCGAAACCGGCTCGGTGTCCTTCATGTGGGACCGCATCGGTGAGATCTACTATCCGGCCGCTGCCGGGAGCGCCGACAAGGTCATGGAAGCGGCGATCGAGGCCGGCGCGGATGACGTGGAGTCCGACGAGGAAGGCCACACCATCTATTGCAGCTTCGAAAATCTCGGCGACGTGGCGAAGTCGCTGGAAACCTCGCTCGGCGAGGCGGAATCGGTGAAGGCAATCTGGCGGCCGCAGAACAACGTCCCGGTCGACGAAGAGCGGGCGCAGTCGCTGATGAAGCTGGTCGCCACCCTCGAGGACGATGACGACGTGCAGAGCGTCTACGCCAATTTCGAAGTCGACGACGAAACGATGGCCAAGCTCAGCGCGGCGTGATCGGCCGCGGGATCCGACATGAGCGAGAAACCGCTTCCGGCCATCCGCATCACCTACTGCACGCAATGCCTGTGGCTGTTACGAGCAGGCTGGATGGCGCAGGAATTGCTCTCGACCTTCGGGACCGATCTCGGCGAAGTGACGCTGGTGCCGGGCACCGGCGGCATCTTCACCATTTCCTGCAACGATCAGCTTATCTGGGAGCGCAAGCGCGACGGCGGCTTTCCAGATGCGGCAAAGCTCAAACAGCTGGTGCGCGACGTCATCGATCCGGATCGGGATCTCGGTCATGCCGACCGCAAGACGCAAAAGAAGACAGACCCCGCCTGAGACGGGGTCTTTGCGTTCCCGGGCTGCTTATCGTCAGATCAATGCCATGATGAAGCAAGCCATCGCCACGATAGCGGTGACGGTGCGGACGTGATTCCACATTACCCACTGGCTCAGATGGTTCGCCCACACGGCCGCGCCGTTGCTGCTCGCAGGATCGACGGCGGCGAGCGCATCGTTGAGCGGCACGTTGAAGAGCATGGTCACGATCGGATTGCCGATGAGATAGATCACGGCGCCGGCAAGCAGCCAGTATGAGCCCGGCTGGCTCCAGCCCATGATGGCGGCGGCGATAAGCACCAGGCAGATGAGGCCGGTGCCGAACAACGCCGTCATGAAGGTCGGGGTGATCACCGTGATGTTGATCGAATTCATCGCTGCGATGCCGGCTGGGACGGGCAGCCTGGCAAGCGCCGCCATGACGAAATTGGAAAAGGCGAAGAACACGCCGCCGACGACGCCGGAGCCGATCGCGGCGATGAAGGTGAGGGTGGGAAGAAGTTTCATCATGTCGGTTGCTCCAGATTTGCAGCGGGCGATGCCCGGGATTGAAATGTGATAAATCCTCACATTTGCAAAACGTGATAAACCCTCGTATTTTTCGAGTCAAGCCAGTTTTCGAAAAATCGTCCCGGAGGGAGCCATGGATGAAAAAGTCGCGGCGAAGACCGACCAGACCGCCATTGCTTCACCGCGGCGGGCGCCGACGCAGCAACGCAGCCGCGAGCGGGTCGAGCGCATGCTTGCCGCCGCCTCCGCGCTGATTGCCGAGCAAGGCAGCGACGCCATGCGCATGGGCGAGGTGGCGGAAAGGGCAGGGGTGTCGATCGGCTCGCTCTACCAATTCTTCCCGGACAAGCGGGCGATCGTCTGGGCGCTGGCCGAGCGCTACACCGCCGAAAGTCAAGCTTGCATTTCGGCGGCGCTGAAGGATGTCGGCGACGCCGAAGCGCTGAAGCGGGCGTTTTCGGAACTGGTCGACGTCTACTACCGGCTGTTCCTGGCCGAGCCGGTTATGCGCGACATCTGGTCGGGCACGCAGGCCGACAAGGCGCTGCGCGAGTTGGAACTCGCCGACAGCCGGGCCAACGCCGAATTCCTGGTCGCGGTGCTGAAGCGGCTACGCCCGGACGCTGATCCGGTGCATCTGGAGACTACGGCATTCCTCGTCTGGCAGATGGGCGAGGCTGCCGTGCGGCTGGCGATATCGGTCGACCGGGAAGAAGGCGACAGGCTGGTCGCAGCCTACAAGCGCATGGCGCTGCGGGAGTTGGTTGATGAGTAGGATGCTCCCACCCTCCCCCTCGCGGGGAGGGTGGCTGCGAAGCAGCGGGGAGGGGGCGGCGCCAGGCCCCCACCCGGACCTTCGGTCCGACCTCCCCACAAGGGGGAGGTTGGGGCAAACGCTGGCCAACAAAAAACCCGCCTCGAGGGCGGGTTTTTGATCTGCGACAAAGCGGATGAGGGCTTAGAGGCCGAAACCCTCAAAACGCTTCTTGAACTTCGACAGGCGGCCGCCGCGGTCGAGCAGGGTCTGCTGGCCACCGGTCCAGGCCGGGTGCGTGGTCGGGTCGATGTCGAGGTTCATCGTGTCGCCTTCCTTGCCCCAGGTCGAGCGGGTCATGTATTCGGTGCCGTCGGTCATGACGACCTTGATGGTGTGGTAGTCGGGATGGATATCGGCCTTCATTGTCTTATTTCCTGGCTTGCCGGCGCCGGTGACGGGCCCACGGCCTGCGTCGATGCGCCCCTTTTTAAAACTCGAAGCCGCAGCTAATGAAAAGCCACGGCTTCTAAAACGGTCGGCGAGCCTATACATCAGCCGGAATTGAATCACAAGGCCGCGGCAAGCGCATATTGAAGCGCGTTACCGGCAAGCGGCCAGAGGAAACGCTCATGGCGGATATCGGTGTCAGTGGAGACGCGCGCAAGCGTTCGATCCGGCCGCTGAGAAGCCTTTTTCCCTATATTACCCGTTACCGGAAACTGGCGGTCGGCGCCGTCATCTCACTGATCGTGGCGGCGGCGACGACGCTGGCCCTGCCGATGGCCGTGCGGCGCATGATCGATCATGGCTTCCAGGCGTCGGGCTCCACCTTCATCGCCGAGTATTTCGCGGCGCTTGTTCTGATGGCGGCCTTGCTGGCGGCGGCGTCGGCCAGCCGCTACTATTTCGTCATCACGCTCGGCGAGCGGGTCGTCGCCGACATCCGCCGCGACGTCTTTTCGCATGTCACGACGCTTTCGCCGGCCTTTTTCGACAAAGCGCATTCCGGTGAGATCGTGTCGCGGCTCGCCGCCGACACCACGCAGGTGAAATCGGCGGTCGGCGCCACGGCCTCGGTCGCGCTGCGCAACCTCATCCTCGGCCTCGGTGCCGTGGCGATGATGGTCTTCACCAGTCCGAAACTCTCCGGCCTGGTCATTGCAGCCATCCCACTGATCGTGCTGCCGCTGGTCGCCTTCGGCCGCTCGGTGCGGCGCAAGTCGCGCTTGGCGCAGGACACGCTCGCCGAGGCCACCGCCTATGCCAGCGAGCAGATCGGCGCGGTCCGCACGCTGCAGGCTTTCACCAACGAGAAGCTGGTCACGGGGCACTTCTCGGCAGCCGTGGAGGCCGCCTTCGAGGCGGCAAGGACCTCGGTCTTCGCCCGCTCCTTCCTTACCTTCTTCGCCATCTTCATGATCTTTTCCTCGGTGGTGGCGGTGCTCTGGTTCGGCTCGCGCGACGTGCTTGCCGGCACGATGTCAGCCGGCACGCTCGGCCAGTTCCTGCTCTATTCGGTGTTCGCCGCCGGCGCGCTCGGCGCGCTGTCGGAGGTGTGGAGCGAGCTGTCGCAGGCGGCGGGCGCCGCCGAGCGGCTGACCGAGATCCTGGCTGAGGAGCCTGCCATCCAGTCGCCCGTCGATCCGCAGCCGCTGCCGGCAAAGGCGAAAGGCGCGATCAGCTTCGACGACGTCTCCTTCTCCTATCCGGCGCGGCCGGACCGAGCCGCCGTGCATGGCCTGAGCTTCCAGGTGAAGCCAGGCGAGACGGTGGCGATCGTCGGCCCGTCGGGCGCCGGAAAAAGCACGGTCTTCTCGCTGATCCTGCGCTTCTACGATCCGGAAAGCGGCCGCATCGTCATCGACGGCGTCGACGTGCGCGAGGCCGATCCGGCCGCGATCCGCGATCGTATCGCCATCGTGCCGCAAGACGTCACCATCTTCGCGGCAAGCGTCCGCGACAATATCGGCTTCGGCCGGCCCGGCGCCGGCGATGCCGAGATTGAGGCAGCGGCGAAGGCGGCGCTTGCGGATGAATTCGTCGCCAGGCTCGACAAGGGTTATGACAGCCAGGTGGGCGAGCGCGGCGTGACGCTGTCCGGCGGCCAGCGCCAGCGCGTGGCGATCGCCCGCGCCATCCTGCGCGACGCGCCGATCCTTTTGCTCGACGAGGCGACGTCGGCGCTTGACGCCGAAAGCGAGACGCTGGTGCAGACGGCGCTCGAGCGCCTGATGCGCGGCCGTACCACCATCGTCATCGCCCACCGGCTGGCGACGGTGCTCAAGGCCGACCGGATCCTGGTCATGGACGGCGGGCGCATCGTCGAGGAAGGCACGCATCAGAGCCTGGTCGCCAAGGGCGGCACTTATGCGCGGCTCGCCAAGCTGCAGTTCGAGAGCGGCGCCAGCGCCTTCAAGGGCGCAGCGGAGTAGCTACGACCGATACGCGTCAGTCGCCGTAGCGCCTGCGCAGGTGCTCGGTGAAATAAGCCGCGTTGAGCCTCTCGCCGGTGGCGCGCTCGAGAAGATCCGGCGTCGACCAGCGCGAGCCTCGCGACCAGATTCTTTTGCGGCGCCAGTCGTTGATGGCGCCGAAATCGCCCTTGGCGAGGTCCTTGTCCGCGGACGGATGTTCCCTGGTCAGGGCCGCCCATTGCTGCGCCGCCATCATGGCGCCCAGCGTATAGGACGGGAAATAGCCGAAGGCGGCGCCCGGCCAGTGCACGTCCTGCATCGGTCCGTCGGCCGGGTTGTCGATGGTCGACAGGCCCAGATAGTCGCGCATCTTGGCGTCCCAGGCCTCGGGCAGGTCGGCGGGCTCCAGCCGGCCGGCAACAAGCTCCTGCTCGAGCTCGTAGCGCAGGATGACATGCAGCGGATAGGTGACCTCGTCGGCGTCGACGCGGATCAGGCCGCGTTCCACATGATGGACATGCGGCAGGATGTCGTCGAGCGACCAGGCTTCGCCGAGATGTTTTTCGACCACCGGCAGCGCCCAGCGCCAGAAGGCCGGGTTGCGGCCGATCTGCTTTTCGACGAACAGGCTCTGGCTCTCATGCACCGCCATGCCGCGCGCCTTGCCGAGCGGCCAGTGCGACCAGGCTTTCGGCAGGTTCTGCTCGTAGAGCGCGTGGCCGGTCTCGTGCAGCACGCCCATCAGCGCCGACAGGAAATCGGAGGTCTTGTAGCGGGTGGTGATGCGCACATCGCTCGGCACGCCACCGCAGAAGGGATGGTGCGACACCGACAGCGAGCCGTGGGTGAGGTCGAAGCCGACCGCCGCCATCATGGCAAGGCCGAGCTCTCGCTGCTTCTCGACGGCGTAGCTGCCGGAGAGCAGCTTCCGCGGATGCTTCGCCAGCCGCGCGTCCTGCACGGCCAATGCGTGGGGCAGGAAATCCTTCAGGAAGGCCTTCAGCTCGGCGAACACCGGCGTGATGTCGGCGGCGCGGTTGCCGGGATCATATTGCTCCATCAGCGCGTCATAGGGGGCGAGGCCGAGCGCGTCGGCGCGCAGCGCTGCCTCCTCCCGCACCAGCGCCACCACGCCTTCCAGCGCCGGCAGGAAGCCTGCCCAGTCATTCTTGGCGCGCAGGTCGCGCCAGAGCTGCTCGGAGCGCATGCGCGCCGTCGTCTGGCGCTCGACGAATTCGACCGGCAGGCAGGTGAGATTGGTGTATTGCCGGCGCAGTTCCCGCACCGCCGCCTGCTGCTCATCGTTCAGCGGCTCGGCTTCAGCGGCGGCGATCCAGTCGCCGATCTCCGGCGCGGTCGCCTGGGTGTGCAGCATGCCGGCCAGCGCCGACATCGCCTCGGCGCGCTTCTCGCCTCCGCCGACCGCCATGTGGGTCGCCTCGTCGGCGCCGAGGATGGCCAGCGCATGCTCCAGCGCTTCTAGCCTGTGGCCGAGTTGATCGAGTTTTTGGAAGGACATGATGGATTCCAGCTCAAGTTGGCTGGCGCGAAAAGATACCAACGCATCGAGCTTGGCAACCCTGATCGGCCAGCGGCGGAGCAGCCCGTCTTGCCTTGCAGCGGCGCTCAGTGATCAATGCAGGAAACAACAAGCTGGAGGGGACAATGATTGGCAATATCCTGACCGGGCTGGTGGCGCTGATCCACTGCTACATCGTCTATCTGGAGATGGTGCTGTGGGATACGCCGCGCGGGCACAAGGCGTTCAATCTCAAGCCGGACTTTGCCAGCGCTTCAAAAGTGCTCGCCGCGAATCAGGGGCTCTATAACGGCTTTTTCGCCGCGGGCCTGATCTGGGGCCTCTATCTCGGCGCCGGCGGATTCCAGATCAAGATCTTCTTCCTGCTTTGCGTCGCCATCGCCGGCCTTTACGGCGCGGCGACCGTCGGCCGCAAGATTCTGTTCATCCAGACGGTGCCGGCGGTGCTCGCGATCGCCGCGGTTTGGCTGAGCTGGTGAAAAAAGGGCGCCCTTAGGGCTCGGGCGCCAGGTGGTCCCTTCCTCGGAAGACCTTCAGCCATTCGGGTAGTGGCCGCCGTCGGCGCCGTCGCCCATCAGGAAGCCGCTGCCGGTATCGACCATCAGCTTCTGGTCGACATGGTCGAGCCGGCGCAGCAGGTCGTGATATTGCGCGGCGGGAATTCTGCCGCGATCGGAGGCGGCGACATTCTCGGCGGCCAGGCTGATGTGAGCGGCGCGCATATGCAGCTGCTGCGCCTCGGCAGCCGAGATGGTGTTCGCTTCCCGCGCATCCCTGATGCCTTGGTCGACGCCCTGGATCTGCTGGATCAGGCTGGTCACGCGCGGTCCGGTGAAATCTGTTGGATCGCTCGCGTCGAGGGTGCCCTTGTGACGCCCGGCGGCGGAAGCGCCGGCGAGCGGGGCGGCAATCAGAGCCGCGGCGAGGGTTGCAGTCTTGAGAGATGTCGAAGCGCGCATGACGGCGCATCCTCCTGCTGGGGAAGGGAGCGGCCATCCGCTCCGCCTTCCGACCTTGCGGGCCGTCCAGTTCCGTCGCGTCGCGATGGGAGGCATCGCCGGCGGTCCCCGGCCCTGCGCGGCAAATTAGGAGCGCCAAATCGCCGCGGGTAATTAAAAAAAGATAATGTTTTCAGGCCTTGCCGCTGGCTTTCTGCGCCCTAGAGTTGAGCCGGCGAACAAATTCGCGTGAATTTGCGTGATAGCGGATCAACGTTCGGTGAGCTTCACGTCAATTTCCGGTCGTCGTTGCCGCGTCATCCCATACCGAACGGATCGAGCGGTTGAAGCAAACCGGCCAAAGCGGCAGAGCGGCTCCGCGCGTCAGGAGACGCGCGGGGCCGTCGCGACAAAGTCGCTGCGATGGAAAGGTTCAGCCGTTCGGATAATATCCGGCGTCCGCGCCGTTGCCGATGAGGAAGTTGCTGCCCGTGGCGTTGCGCAGGCTCTGGCTCACATCATCGAGCTGCGCCACCAACTGCTGATACTGCGCGGCCGATATCGAGCCATGTCCCGCCGCAGCCTCTCTTTGGGCGACGCGGCTGATACGGACGGCCTGCCTGTGAAGGTCGCGCGCTTCGTCCGGCTTGATCTTGTCCGTCTGCCGCGCCGCCGTGACACCTTGATCAACGCTCTGCGCCTGGTCGATCAGGCCTGCCGTGCGCGGGGTGTAGAAGCCGGCTGATGCGGCATAGGCGCCGGCAAACGGAACGGCGGCGACAAGTGCGGCAAGTGCCGCAGTCCTGGGTAGCTTGAAAGAGCGCATGGTTGCGTCTCCTTGTTGCTGGGGAAGGCGGCGCCGGAAACGACCTGCCTTCCGGCCTGGGCCGTCCGGTTCCGTCGCGTCGCGATGTGGGAGGCACCGCCGGCGGTCCTCGGCCCTATGGAGAAACTTAGGAACGGCACCCGCCAAAGTGGAATTAAAAAACGGTAATCTTTTGCGGCCTTGCCGCGCGCGCACCCTGCCCTAAAAGCGAGGTACGGGCTGCAAACTTTCTCGCGCGAGCGGGGCTCCAGCGACCGCTCAGCGCTCGGTGAGCTTCAGTTCGATACGGCGGTTCTTGCTGCGCGCCTCGTCCGTATCGGCCGGATCGAGCGGCTGGAACTCGCCGAAGCCGGCGGCGACCAGCCGGTTGGCCGGCACGCCGTTCTCGATCAGGAACTTCACCACCGAGGTCGCGCGCGCCGTCGAAAGCTCCCAGTTGTCGCGATAACGGCCGGTGCCCGACAGCGGCTTGTTGTCGGTATGGCCGTCGACGCGCAGCACCCAGCTGATCTCGGGCGGGATTTCCTTCTGCAATTCGATGATGGCGTCGGCGAGCTTCTTCATCTCGACCTTGCCGGCATCGTTGATCACGTCGGAGCCGGTGGGAAACAAGACCTCCGACTGGAAGACGAAGCGGTCGCCGACGATGCGGATGTTCTCGCGGTCGGCGAGGATCTCGCGCAGCCGGCCAAAGAAATCGGAGCGGTATCGGTTGAGCTCCTGGACACGCTGCGCCAACGCCACGTTCAACCGGCGGCCGAGGTCGGCGATCTTGGTGTTGGAGTCGCGATCGCGCTGCTCGGAGACGTTGAGCGCGTCTTCGAGCGCTCCGATCTGCTTGCGCAATGCCGCGATCTGCTGGTTGAGGATCTCGACCTGGCTCAGCGCCTGCTGGCTGATCTGGCGCTGGTTGTCGAGCTCGCCTGAAAGGGCCGAGGCGCGCTTGTTGGCCGCGTCGCCGGCGCCAGCCCCTTGATCCAGCAATTGCTGAAGGCGGCTTCTTTCCGCTTCCGCCGCCGACAGCGAGGCCTGCAGGTTGGCGAGCGTATCTTCCTTGTCCTGGCTGTTCGAGCGCTCCAGCGCCAGCAGCTGGGTCAGCTCGTTGATCTGCGAGTTGAGGCGGTTGAGCACCGTGTCCTTGCCGGAAATCTCGCGGCTGAGCAGGAACTGCGCCAGCACGAAGACAGTCAGCAGGAACATGATCGCCAAAAGCAGCGTCGACAGCGCGTCGACGAAACCCGGCCAGTAGTCGATGCGGCGATCGGCGCGCCGTCTTGCCAGCGCCACGTCAGTGGACCCCTTGCTTCTTCAGCGCGTCGGCGATCTTTTCCAGCGTGTTGCGCATCGCCTTCTGCTCGTCGGACTGGGCCTCGACCCAGTCGCGCATGATCTGCTGTTCGGAGCGCATGTTCTTGACCAGGCCGGAAATGCCGTCGGCGAGGTTGGCCATGGCGGTGGCGACGCGCGGATTTGAGCCGCCGCCATTCTCCTGCAGGCTGCGCAGCCGCTCCGAGAGCAGCCGGATTTCCTCGGACGGCTCGGCTTTGGACGCCTCGGAGACGACGATGTCGGACGACAGGTCGGTGACCGAGGAGAGCCAGTTCTCGAGCTCTGTGTAGAAGCGGGTCTGGGCTCGGCCGGCCTGCAGGTCGAGGAAGCCGAGCACCAGCGAACCGGAGAGGCCGAACAGCGAGGACGAGAAGGCCGTGCCCATGCCGGCAAGCGGCGCCGACAGCCCTTGCTTCAGCGCATCGAGCACGGCGGCGGCGTCGCCGCTGCCGGGGTCGAGCGCTTCGATGGTCTCGCGGATCGAGGCGATGGTGCCGAGCAGGCCCCAGAAGGTGCCGAGCAGGCCGAGGAACACCAAGAGCCCGACGAGATAGCGCGAGGTGTCGCGGCTTTCGTCGAGGCGGGTGGCGATGGAATCGAGCATGGTGCGCATCGAACTGGTCGAGAAGGCGACCGCCGACGAGCGGCCGATCATCGCCTTCATCGGCGCCAAAAGCACCGGCTCGGTGGTCTCGGAGCCGGCACGGAAGGAATTGACCCAGCGCACCTCGCGGAACAGCCGCCCGACCTGGACGAAGGCGAGCAGGATGCCGACGGCGAGCACGCCGATGATCAGCCCGTTGAGGCCGGGATTGGCGGAGAAGGCTCTCGAGATCTGGCGGGTGAGGATGGCGGCGATGAAGGCGACGATGACCAGGAAGATCACCATGGTGAGCAGGAAGACCTGCGGGCTCGACAGCTTGTGCGGATCGTAGACCAGCACATCCGAGCGCCTGCCGAAGGATCTGAGAAAAGCCATCCGTGCCCCGTTTCCGATGCCACCCGCCGCGAATTTGCCGCGACTCTAAACGGAATTGTGACCAAATTGAATGGCGCTTGGCAATATCGCCGCCGCCAAGGTTCAGAACCGGCTGATCACCAGGCAGTCGACCATGGCGGCCAGATGCAGCCCGGCGCCGGCGACGACGAAGCCGTGCCAGACAGCATTGTGGAAGCGCAGGCCCTTCCAGGCGAAGAAGATGACGCCCAAGGAATAGACGATGCCGCCGGCGATCAGCAGCACGACGGAGGCCGTGGGCAGCGTTTCGACCAGCGGTCCGGCGAGCACGACGCCGCTCCAGCCGATGGCGAGGTAGAAGACGATCGCCAGCCGGTCGTAGCGGCCGGGCAGGAACATCTTGATCGCGATGCCCATCACCGCGGCGGCCCACACCACAACGATCATCGGCAGAGCCAGCGACGAGGCCTGGAGCTGAGCGAGGAAGGGCGTGTAGGTGGCGGCGATCAGCAGGTAGATCGCGGCGTGATCGAAACGGCGCAATATCCACTTCGCCGGCCACGATATCGGCCAAAGATTGTAGGCCAGCGATACCGAGAGCACGGTGAGCAGCGATACGACGTAGAAGACCGCCGCGACATATTCACCGGGGCCGGAATGAAAGGCAGCAAGCGCCAGGAAGGCCGAACCGGCCGCGATCGCCAGCACGATACCCACGGCATGAACTATGCCATCGGCGATCATTTCGGCGCGCGAATAATGCCAGCGGCCGACAAAGGGTATTTCGATCTGGGACCCGATTTCGACCTGGGGCCCAATTCCGATCCGGGACTCTGCGCGCGCGTCGTTCATGAGTGATCCTGCAACCCTTATCTGGGCAGTCGCGGACCAGTATTTCAAGCTTCGGTTGCGGTTTTGCGACTACAGCGCCGCGCGTCCTTTCGACGCGCAAAAGGACGCTGTAGCACTCTGATTTGCGCATGATCCTTTCCGAACCTTTGGTTCGGGGATCATGCGCAGGCGCTTCAACGCGCCGCGCCGCCGGCGTGGCTGGCCTGTTAGCGCGATGCCAGGGGCTTCTTGACGGTCTTCAAGAGCGCACGCTGGATGAGTTCGTTGCCGGCGACGATGGAGCCGGCCTCCAGCATGTCCTGTCCGCCATCCATGTCCGACACGAAGCCGCCCGCCTCGCGGATGAGCAGCGTGCCGGCGGCGATGTCCCAGGACGACAGGCCGGTCTCCCAAAAACCGTCCATGCGGCCGGCCGCGACATAGGCAAGGTCAAGCGCGGCTGAGCCGAGGCGGCGAACGCCGGAGACTTCGGCCATCACGTTGCGCAGCTCGATCAGGAAATTGCCGTGCTGGCCGCGCCCGAGATGCGGCACGCCGCAGCCGATCACGGCATCGGTCAACTTGGCGCGCCCGGCGACCCGCAGCCGGCGGTCGTTCATGAAGGCGCCGCCGCCGCGCTCGGCGGTGTAGAGCTCGTCCATCGCCGGATTGTAGACGACGCCGGCGACGATCTGGCCCTGGCGCTCGAGCGCGATCGAGACCGAGAAAATCGGGATGCCGTGCAGGAAATTGGTGGTGCCGTCGAGCGGGTCGACGATCCAGCGATGCTGGCCGTCCTCGCCTTCGACTGCACCGCGCTCCTCCATCAGGAAAGCGTAGCCCGGCCGCGCCTTGGACAGTTCGGCAAAGACGATCTCTTCCGCCTTGCGGTCGGCCTGGCTGACATAGTCGCCCGGTCCCTTCATCGAGACCTGCAGGTTCTGCACCTCGCCGAAATCGCGCGACAGGGACCGGCCGGCCTTCATCGCGGCCTGGACCATGACATTGAGGAGAGCGGAACGCGCCATTTTTTCTTCCTGCTGTCTTTTCTTCCTGTTGCCTGGGCCGTCTAGTCTGCGCGGCGCACGTAAGTGATTTCGTTGGTGTCGACCACGATGCGCTCGCCGGCGGAGATGAAGGGCGGCACCAGCACGCGGACGCCGTTTTCCAGCACCGCCGGCTTGTAGGAGGACGCCGCCGTCTGGCCCTTCACCACCGGGTCGGCCTCGGTGATGGTCAGCGTCACCTGGTCGGGCAGCGAGATGCCGATCGGCCGTTCCTCGTAGAGCTGGACCGTCACCATCATGCCGTCCTGCAGGAAAGCGGCGCGTTCGCCGACGAAGTCCTTTGCCAGTTCGAGCTGCTCGTAGCTCTCGGTGTCCATGAACACCAGCGCGTCGCCCTGCTCGTAGAGGAAGGAGAAATCCTTCAGGTCGAGGCGGATCTGCTCGACGGTCTCGGCCGAGCGGAAGCGCTCGTTGAGCTTGGTGCCGTTGATCAGGTTCTTCAGCTCGACCTGGTTGTATGCGCCGCCCTTGCCCGGCTTGACGGTGTTGGTCTTGACCGCCACCCACAGGCCGCCATCGTGCTCGATGACGTAACCGGGACGGATTTCGCTGCCGCTGATCTTGGCCATGATGAACTGATCCGGAATGAGATTTTTTCGCGCGGGAAGCGCGCTTTGGCGCTTCCAAGACCACAAATCGCCCAAGGAGGCAAGGGAGGGGAGGCAAGGGAGGGATTGGCAAGGGAGAGCGGCGAGCGAGCGGATCTCGAACGGGTCCGGCGTGGCAAGTGGTCTCAGCGCAGGCGATTCGCCTTCTGCAGCGCCTGCTTGGTCTGGCCGTCGTCGAGGCCCTGGAGGAAATCGTCCATCTGCGGGTCGATCAGCCCGGCGCGGCGGGCGAGGATGTACCAGGCTCCTGCCAGGATCAGGTCGGGGTCGGTGCCGATGCCGCCCATATAGAGCTTGGCGAGGCGGTTCTGGGCGGCGACGTTGCCTCCCTCGGCCGCGCGCTTCATCCAGGCGAAGCCCGATTTCAGGTCGCGCTCGCCGCCGCGCCCCTCGATCATCCAGGCGGCGAGATCGATCTGTGCGGTGTCGTAGTTCTGCCGGGCGGCCTGAGCCAACAGGACGCGCGCCTTGGCGTCGTCATGCGGCCTGCCGCCGGCGCCGTTGGCGTAGATCTGCGCCATCGCGTATTCGGCGTCGGCAAGTCCGGTCGCGGCAGCACGCTCATAGTAGACGGCGGCCATGGCGAGCCCGGCGTCGCCCGGATCCTGCTGGACGAGCAATTGGGCGAAGTTGAACTGCGCCAGGCGGTTGCCGGCCTCGGCGGCGGCCTGCATCAGCGCATAGGCTTCCTTGCTGTCCTTCTTCACATAGCGGCCGTCGAGCAGCATCAGCGCGTACTGGAACTGCGCCTCCGGCACGCCCTGCTCGGCGGCAAGCCCATACCATTTCGCAGCCTCGGCTGCGTTGAGCGGCACGCCCAGCCCGCGCGACAGGATCTCGGCGACCAGTGTCTGAGCGGCGGGGTCGCCATTATTGGCCCGCACAATGGCGAGGTTGTAGGCGGTCTTGTAGAGCCCGCGCTGGAAGGCGCCATAGGCGGCGTCCGGCGGCTTGGCGCCGAAGCGATCGGGATTGACGGTGTCGGGCGATGGCGCAAGCGTCGCCGGCTGCGGCAGCGGTGTTTCTATCGGCTTGTCGGCCCGCGCAGCGCCAGCATTCGGGGCGCCGGTATTAGGGGCGTCAGCATTCGGGGCGCTCGCGTCCGGCACATTTGTATCCGGCCTGGGCTGCGGCACCGGCACGGTCTCCGCGCCTGCCGCCGTTGCCGCCTGGATCGTCAAGGCAGCGGCCAACGCCGCGAGGGGAAGCCGGAGGCAGCGCACGTCAGTCCTCGAAGCGCGGCGCGGTTTCGTCGAGCAGCGCGTTGGCGGCGGCGACCGCCGCGCGCGGATCGAGCCCGTCGGCGAAGACCGCGCTGGAGAGCGCCACGAATTCTGCCCCCGTGGCCGCCACCGTTTCCACCGAGGCGAGATCGGACCCGGCCATGACGATGCAGGGGATCTGGATCATCTGCGCCCACCATTGGCCGAGCGAGAGATTGCGCGGATGCGGCTCCGGCTTGTTGTCGTAACCGAAGCGGCCGAAGAACATATAGTCGGGGCGCTCCTCGCCGAGCTCCAGCGCGTCGTCGCGGGTCTTGGCGCCGCCGGCGCCGACCATCATCTTGTCCGCCAGGCGCTCGATCGTCTCGGCGAGCTCCTGTCGGTTGGCCTCGACATGGATGCCGTCGGCGTGAACGCGGCCGGCAATGCGGCTGTCGCCGGCGATGATGACGGCGATGCCGGCGGCTTGAGCGATCGGCACGATTTTTTCGGCGAAGGTCTGGAAGGTGGCGTCGTCCATGCCATTGTCGGGCAGGATCAGCGAGGCGACGTCGCCGCCGTCGAACGCCGCGCAGACGTGCTCGGCCGTCGCAAGCGGCGGCGCGATCAGCACGATACGGCAGCGGTTGGGCGGCGTTAAATCGTTCATTGGTCTTCGATCCCGGTTTTCGCCTATGCCGGGCGAAGATGGTTGCATTGCGGCATAGAGCAAAGCGTCCGGCTTGAACAGCAGGCGTGGGACGATCACCGCTGAGGAGGTCCATGATTTCAGATGTAACCGAATTTCTCGGCCGCGAAATCACCCTGCAACGACGCTCTTCGACAATGTGCGTGTCGTCGAATCAAGTTGCAGGAGATGATCATGGAAACCACAATCCGTGGAAGGCGCACGGCGATCGCGGCGGAGCTTCCTTCCGCCGTCCCGCTGATGGCGCTTTCGACCGGTTTCTGGGCCTTCAAGACCCTGGCCGCTGCGCACGAGTTGGACCTCTTCAGCCGCCTTGCGGGCGGCGCCGGCATCACGGTTGCCGGGCTGGCGGAAGCGCTCGGTCTCAATCCACGCCCGGCCGAGATGCTGTTGACCGGCTGCGCTGCGCTCGGGCTTCTGGAGAAGACGGACGGCCGTTATCGCAATACGCCCTTAAGCGAAGCCTATCTCGTGCGCGGGAAACCGTATTATTTCGGTGGCTTTGTGCAGATGGCCGACAAGCGGCTCTACGCGGGCTGGGATAAACTTACCGAGGCGCTGCGCACGAACCGGCCAACCACGTGGGACCCAGCAGTGCAATCCTCGATGTTCGACGGCGAGGATCCGACGGTGCTGGCACTCTTCTGGGAGGCGATGCATTCGCTCTCCACGATGACCGCGCGCAAGCTCGGCGAAGCCGTGGATCTCAATCATTTCCGCCGCCTTCTGGACATCGGCGGCGGATCGGGCGCGTACGACATCGAGCTTTGCAAACAGTATGGAGAACTGCGCGCGACCGTGTTCGACTTGCCGCATGTGGCCGCGATCGCGGCGGGAAAAATTGCCGAGGCCGGCTTGACCGACCGCATCGAGACCGCCGGCGGCAGCTTCTTCGAGCAGCTTCCCGGAGATCACGACGTGCATCTCCTGTCGATGATCCTGCACGATTGGGACGAGGCGAAGAACCGCGCCTTGCTGCGCCGGTCCTTCGAGGCTTTGCCGAGCGGTGGCGCAGTCGTGATCAGCGAGCTTCTGGTCAATGACGAAAAGACCGGACCGGCGCCGGCCGCGCTGATGAGCCTCAACATGCTGATCGAGACGGAAGGGCGAAACTACACGCCGGCCGAATATTCGGCGTGGCTCGAGGAAGCCGGATTCCGGCACATCGAGACGGTCTGGTTCGACGCACCCGCCGCGAACGGCGCCGTGATCGGCCGCAAACCGTAAGGCGCAAAGCGGAGTTGAATAGGCGCCCCCGCGGCTCAAATTGAGCGCATGGCGTTGTTTAGCGGGAAACCAAGGCTATGCCCCTCAAATGGGTATCGGCCAACCAGCTTCGCTCCGATGCCGGAAGGGTAGTCGCGCAAGCGACAACGGTGCTCGCCGATCTGGGTATCAGCATCACGCGATCCTCCGTGCACCCGACGGTCAAGACAGCCGTGCTTCGACCGCCTGCGCGAGCGTGACGGCGAGCCGCGACGAAAGGGTTGATTTATCCAAGAATGCTGACCTCAAACGCTGCCGGCGTATGTCTTGAATGGGTCGAGAGCGAGGTATTCCCGTTGCACGTACGCAACCTTTGGTTTTTACCGCTAGGTCAGCGAGCGAGAACACGGGAAGAGCGATGGCGCAAAACATCTACGACCAGGCTGATTTCTTCGAGGGCTACAGCCGCCTCGACCGTTCGGTGGAAGGTCTGGACGGCGCGCCCGAGTGGCCGGTGATGCGCGCCATGCTGCCCGAGGTCGACGGCTTAGGCATCGTCGATCTCGGCTGCGGCTTCGGCTGGTTCTGCCGCTGGGTGCGCGCGCATGGAGCCAGGGAGGTTCTCGGCCTCGACCTGTCGGAGAAAATGCTCGCCCGGGCACGCGCCGCCGGCTCCGATGCCGCGATCACCTATGAGCGGGCTGACCTCGACGAGCTCAGCATGCCGAAGGCGCGCTTCGATCTCGCCTACAGCTCGCTTGCCCTGCATTATGTCGGCGATGTCTCGCGCCTGTTCGCGACGATTTACCAGGCGCTGGTTCCCGGTGGGTTCTTCGTCTTCTCGACGGAACATCCTATCTACATGGCGCCGACCAATCCGGGCTGGTCCGTCGATGCCGCGGGAAAGAAGAAATGGCCGGTCGACCAGTATCTGGTCGAAGGACCCCGCACCACCGACTGGTTCACCAAGGGCGTGGTGAAGCATCACCGCACCATCGGCACCACGCTCAACAGTCTGATCCAGGCAGGCTTCGCCATCGGCCATGTGGAGGAATTCCGACCGACGAAGGCGCAAATCGCCGCCAGGCCGGAACTGGCCGAAGAGCTCGAGCGGCCGATGTTCCTCCTGGTTCAAGCACGGCGATGACACGCCTGTCGCATCGCCTGCCGTGAGTTAAAGATCCAGCTTGTAGCCGATGTGGCTGGCTTTGAAGCCGAGCCGCTCGTAGAAGCGGTGCGCGTCGAGCCGGCTCTTGTTGGTCGTCAGCTGGACGACCCTGCAGCCGCGTTCGCGGCATTTTTCGATCGCCCATTCCAGCAGGCGCTGCCCGAGCCTTTCGCCACGCCGGTTCGCCGCGACGCGCACCGCCTCGATCTGGCCGCGCCAGGCGCCCTGTAATGACAGCCCTGGGAGAAAGCTGATCTGCAGCGTGCCGATGACATCGTCGCCGACGGTCATCACCGCCAGGAACTGGTTCGGGTTGCTGTCGACCGCCGCGAAGGCATCCAGATAGGCTTGCGCCGGCGGCGTGCTGGTGTCCTCGCGGGTGCGCCCAAGCGCGTCGTCCGCAAGCATCGCGACGATCGCCGGGAGGTCGGCTTTTTCCGCGCGGCGGATCAGGATTTCGCTCATTGTCAAAAACCTTGTGCTGGTCGGTGAGCTTATGCATGGCTCGGCGCTTGCCGCAAACCGGCTGGCCGGTTACGGACAGTTGATCACGCCGGCCGGCTGACGAGCGCATTGGCTATCGCGGTGTTCCGCTTTGTGGTCTATTGCAGGTCTCCCGCCATTCTCCAGCCGCTCATCTCCACCCGCTCTCATCCCCGTTCCCCCTTATGTCAGGCCTGCTCAGCGATCCCTGTTTCTATGCCGCCGCCATTCCGGCGGTCATCCTCGTCGGCCTGTCGAAGGGCGGCTTCGGCGGCGCCGTAGGATTCGTCGGCGTGCCGCTGATGGCGCTGACCATTCCGCCGGTGCAGGCGGCCGCCATCCTGCTGCCGATCCTTTGCCTGATGGACATCGTCTCTGTGTGGACCTGGTGGGGCGTCTATGACCGCAAGATGCTGGTCGACATGATGCCGGGCGCCGTCGTCGGCATCGGCCTCGGCTGGCTGACGGCGGCGCTGGTGACCGAGGAAATGGTGCGGCTCATCGTCGGCGCCGTCGCGCTGATCTTCGTCTTGCGCTGGATCTATCTGCAATTTCGCCACGGCGCCGACCATGCGGCGGAGCCGAATCCGATCGCGGCGGCTTTCTGGGGCACGGTTGCCGGCTTCACCAGCTTCGTCGCCCATGTCGGCGGCCCGCCGTTCCAGGTCTACGCGCTGCCGATCCGGCTCGACCCGAAGGTGCTGTCGGGGACGGCGGCGATCTTCTTCGCCGCCACCAATGCGCTGAAGCTCATCCCTTACTTCGCGCTCGGCCAGTTCGACACCACCAACCTGATGGCCTCCGGCGTGCTAATGCCGCTGGCGCCGCTCTCCACCATCGCCGGCGCCTGGCTGGTGCGCCGCATGAGGCCGGAAGTCTTCTATCCGTTCACCTACGCGACGGTGGCCGTGGTGGCCGTCAAGCTGCTCTGGGACGGTATTGCCGGCCTGATGTGAGGCGTGCCGATATTCAGGTGAGGCCGGCCTGCAAATGCCGGTTTCCTGCGCTTCCGGTGCTCACGTACTTTGAGTACGCTCCGCTCCGGTTCTCGGAAACCACCATTTTCGACTCGGCCTGACCTGAATCTCAACGCGCCTTCGACGGGCGGGACGGGACCGTCAATCTTTCAATGTCGGAGGGCCTTAACGTCAGGCGGCGCTCGGCACCATCTGACGGCTGCCGCCAAGGGCGAGTGCGGCGCCGACCGCTATCACCAGCGCCATGCCGGCGAGGATGCCGATGTCGTGCATAGCGGGCTTCAGCACCATATCGGCAATGATCACCAGCATCACCGCATAGTCGAAACGCGCCCAGCTCATCATGCGCTGGCCGATGGCGAGAACCGCCGGCGTCACGCCTTCCTTGGCGACCATGGCGCCCATGCGCTCGCCGGTCGGCTTGAAGACGAGCATGCCGATCGAGAAGGTCGTGGCGTAGCCGACAAGGCCGATGACGATCCACAGCTCGGAAAAGCCGACCCAGAAGCCGCACATGACGAGGCCGAAGATCAGGGTGAGCAGGGACATCGGCGCGAAGAAGCGGCCGCCGAGCTGGCCGCTGGCGCGCATCGCCTGCAGCTTGTCCTCGATCTTGCCGGCGCGCTCGGCAAGCACGCCGAGCAGGAACAGGACGAAACCGCCGCCGACCCACAAAATGGCCGAGACGACGTGAAGGAATTTGACGATCGAGTACCAGTCCATGATGTGCTCCAATGTCGTTCTTGTCTTGCGGGCGGCACCGGTTTGCGCCGGCCGTCGAGAGGAGCGCGCGTTTTGCGGGGGACGTGTTTCGGAACGATGTCGCGAAGAACAAATGTCTGTTTCATCTGGAACCTTGAGCGGTTGGTCGCGGCATAATCCGGAAACATCGCCGAGGCACCGACGCCGGACCGGCGCGCAATCGCCTGACGATCGATCCGGTTCAGCACCGCAACAGCCATTGGAGAGGACCAATGCAAGGGGTAGCCCGAAACTTCTTTACGCTCGCCATCGTCTGGTCTCGCGGCGATCCATTTCTGGCTGACCGCGATCAGCAGCATCGGCCTGCTCGTCGGCCTTTACACCCTGCTTGCCGGCAATCCCGCGATCGAGCCGTTGCTCGGCATATCCTCGCTCGCGTTCTACGCAGGCACTGCTGTTCGCCTTCATCGCCTTGCCTGCGATCTGGAGAAGCTGAGGCGATCCTGACCGCCAGAGCTGTCCCGTTCCGGCACAGGAAAGTCCGTTCGGTTAAAAATTCCGCCCGGCGTTAAGGCTTCATTAAGCTTTACAGGCGTTTACTATGCGCATCCAGTTTTTCTGGATTCTTACCGAGTGGTTGGAGCCACTTTGTTTGACGCCTCCCTGTTAAACTCCTGAGAGCCGCCTTATCCGCGGCTCTTTTTTTGTCCGCCGCTGGCCGGCGGGGCGCGGTTCGGCGTTAACCGTTTGTTAAACATGCGCTTGCCTTCACGGGCATCGAAGCGCATTTTCAAGCCTCAGTCGTTTAAGGGTGCAGGACGTATCGGCAAGGATGCCGAATCGGCTTGCGGCAGTGCAGGGGCGTATCCATGACCGAGCCTTCGAAGGGCAGCGCGAAAACAATAAAGCTCGCGGAACGCCGGGTTTTCTCCCAATCCTTCAAGCCGCTTTACCAGGAGGGCATGGGCCTGGTCGAACAGGCGGCCGAATATCTCGACGGCAAGGGCAGGCTCGAGGCCAAGAAGCTGTCGCGCACGGCGGCAACGCTCTATGCGGCCGAATCGATGCGTCTCACCACCCGGCTGATGCAGGTCGCGTCCTGGCTGCTTCTGCAGCGGGCCGCGAATTCGGGTGAAATGACCCGCGACCAGGTCGCTTCTGAAAAATCCAAGGTGCGGCTCGACACTGCTTCGGCGCATGACGAGGCGCTGGGCTGGAACGAACTGCCGAACGATTTTCTGGATCTGGTGAGCCGGTCGCTGCGCCTGCAGGCGCTGGTGCGGCGCATGGACGAGGAGATTTATGGCGGCGCGATGAACGACGCGCCGGCCGCCGTCCGCCGCGCCAACCCGGTGTCCGACCAGATCAGTCTTTTGAATACCGCCTTCGCCCGCGGCTGATCCGGCTGCCTGATAATTCTCCTCTGACGAGACAGATGGCGCTTTCCGGGCAACTGTTTCTGGTTTGTTCACAATTCGCTGGCATCGCCGTACGCCGAGGTTAGACTTGGCGCATGGGGGAAGCGATTCGCATCATCGGCATCGATCCGGGCCTGAGGCGCACCGGCTGGGGCATCATCGAGAGCCTCGGCAACTCGCTGCGCTTCGTCGCCTCCGGCACCGTGCGCTCCGACGACAAGGCGTCGCTGGCGACGCGACTCTGCCAGTTGCATGACGGGCTGGCCGAGGTGCTGCATCAGGCCATGCCGCACGAGGCGGCGGTCGAGCAGACTTTCGTCAACAAGGATGCGACGGCGACGCTGAAGCTCGGCCAGGCGCGCGGCATCGCCATGCTGGTGCCGGCGCTCGCCGGACTGGTGGTCGCCGAATATGCCCCCAACGCGGTCAAGAAGGCGGTAATCGGCGTCGGCCACGGCGAGAAGAAGCAGATCCACATGATGGTGAAGGTGCTGATGCCGAAGGCGGTTTTCGAAACCGACGATGCCGCCGATGCGCTGGCCATCGCCATCTGCCACGCGCATCACCGCCAGAGCGTCGCCTACCGGCTAGCCGTTGCCGGATAGGTGTGTTCTTGACTTGTTCTCATCGGTGCGATAAGTAATACCTACGAGGTATTACCATGCGAGTGACAACCAAGGGACAGGTCACGATCCCCAAGCAGATAAGGGATCACCTGGGCATAGGTCCGGGCTCCGAGGTGGAATTCGTGGCGACGGACGAGGGCGCCCGGCTCGTCGCCGTCAACGAAAACCTATCCGAGGAGGAAGCCTCCCGCAAATTCAGAGAAGTTCTCGACAAAATGGAGGGGACGCTGGATCTGGGTGGCATGACGACCGACGAGTATATGGAGTGGTTGAGGGGCCCGCGTGAAAATCTCGACGTTGGTTGACACGAATGTGCTGATCGACGTCTGGGGTCCGGGCGGACCCGCGACGGAATGGTCTGCCAAGGCAATCGCCTCCTGCCGGCGCGAAGGCGCGTTGGTGGTCAACACGATTGTCTGGTCCGAGCTTGCCCCGCTGATCGCAACAGAAGCGCAGCTTAAAAGAGCAACGGACATGCTCGAGATCGACCGCGAGCTTATGCCTTGGGAGGCGGCGTTTGTGGCCGGCGTCGCGCATTCTCGTTACCGTCGCGCCGGCGGTGTTCGGGAAAGGACGTTGCCCGACTTTTTCATTGGCGCTCATGCGACCGTTGCCGGGCACCGGCTTTTGACGCGCGATCCCGCTCGTTACCGCAGCTATTTTCCCAACCTCGAAATCATCTCTCCGGAAACGCACCCATGAAAGCCAGGACATGATCGGCAAGCTGAAAGGCACGCTGGACGAGATCGACGAAGACTCCTGCCTGGTCGACGTGCACGGCGTCGGCTACGTCGCCCATTGTTCAGCCCGCACGCTGGCGTCGCTGCCGTCCCCCGGCGAGGCGGTGGTGCTGTTCATCGAGACCTATGTGCGCGAGGACATGATCCGACTCTATGGCTTCCAGTCGGCGCTCGAGCGCGAGTGGTTCCGCCTTTTGATGAGCAACGTGCAGGGCGTCGGCGCCAAGGTGGCGCTGGCGGTGCTGTCGACGCTGGCGCCAGCCGATCTCGCCAATGCGATCGCGCTGCGCGACATCGCCATGGTTTCGCGCGCGCCCGGCGTCGGCAAGAAGGTGGCCGAGCGGATCGTCACGGAGTTGCGCACCAAGGCGCCGGCCTATGCGGGCGCCGCCACCGGCACGATCGGTTTGAAGCAGGAACTCGGCGAAGGTGTTGCGGCGGCACCCATCACCGATGCCGTCTCGGCGCTGGTCAATCTCGGCTATTCGCGCGACATCGCCGCCAACGCGGTGTCGGCGGCGCTGAAGTCGGCCGGCGAGGGCGCCGACGCCTCGAAGCTGATCCGCTTCGGCCTGAAGGAGCTGGCGCGGTGAGGGAGCGCTTGTCCCGCCATCAGCCATATGCAAGGAAGGCGGCATGAGCCTTTCGCCCCGCCTCATTGCCCCCGACAAGCGCGGCGAGGATGCCGACCAGAGCTTGCGTCCGCAATCGCTCGACGAATTCGTCGGCCAGGCAGCGGTCAGGGCCAACCTCAAGGTCTTTGTCGACGCCGCCAAGAGCCGCGGCGAGGCGCTCGATCATGTGCTGTTCGTCGGCCCGCCGGGGCTTGGCAAGACGACGCTGGCGCAGATCATGGCGCGCGAGCTCGGCGTCAATTTCCGCTCGACGTCCGGTCCCGTCATCGCCAAGGCTGGCGATCTGGCCGCACTTCTCACCAACCTCGAGGAGCGCGACGTGCTCTTCATCGACGAGATTCATCGCCTCAATCCGGCGGTGGAGGAAATCCTCTATCCGGCGATGGAAGATTTCCAACTCGACCTGATCATCGGCGAGGGGCCGGCGGCACGCTCGGTCAAGATCGATCTCGCCCGCTTCACGCTGGTTGCCGCGACGACCCGGCTCGGGCTTTTGACCAATCCGTTGCGTGATCGTTTCGGCATTCCGGTCAGGCTCAATTTCTACACGGTCGAGGAACTGGAGCAGATCGTGCGCCGCGGCGCACGCATCCTCTCGATGCCGCTCGGCGACGACGGCGCGCTGGAGATCGCGCGCCGCGCCCGCGGCACGCCGCGCATCGCCGGCCGGCTGTTGCGCCGGGTGCGCGACTTCGCCTCCGTCGCCGGGAACGGCCATGTCGACAAGCGCATCGCCGATGAGGCGCTGACCAGGCTGGAAGTCGACGGGCTGGGCCTCGACGCGCTCGACCGCCGTTACCTTTCGATGATCGCCCGCAATTTCGGCGGCGGGCCGGTCGGCATCGAGACGATCGCCGCAGGGCTCTCCGAGCCGCGCGACGCGATCGAGGACATCATCGAGCCCTATCTCATCCAGCAGGGCTTCATCCAGCGCACGCCGCGCGGCCGCGTGCTGACCGCCAATGCCTGGCGGCATCTCGGCCTCGAAGCGCCGAAAGATCTCGCCCAGCAGCAGATCAGCCTGTTCCAGGAAGAGTAACGGATATTTGTCCGCCTGTTGGGCAGAAAACGGCTTGTCTGCGCGGAATCTGCTCGCCTTGGCCTAGCTGAAGGCACAATTGCCGGCTTTAAGGCGAGGCTCGCTTAATGGATCCCAAGGGCTTGGGCTGACCGATGATCACCAGACGTGGCTTCCTGCGCCTCATCGGCAGCTCGGTCCTGTCGATGGTGTCGCTCAGTGCCTATGCGGTCGGCATCGAGCCGATGCTGCTCACCCATGTGAAACGCTATGCCTTGACCCCGCCGCACTGGCCCTCGGGACTCAAGCTGCGCGTCGTGGCGCTGGCCGACATCCATGCCTGCCGGCCCTGGATGACGCCGGAGCGGATCGCCTCGCTCGTCGAAACGACGAATGCCTTACAGCCGGACCTGATCGTGCTGCTTGGCGACTATGTCGACGGAATGCGCCTGGTGACGGCCGACGTGTCCGCACCGGATTGGGCGTCCGCCCTTTCAGGGCTGAAAGCGCCGCTTGGCGTGCTGTCGATCCTCGGCAATCACGACTGGTGGCACGATTATGCCGCCCAGGTGGCCGGAGCCGGGCCGACGGTCGCGCGCAAGGCGTTGGAGAGCGTCGGCATCCCGGTGCTGGAAAACGACGTCGTGCGGCTGGAGAAAGACGGGCATGGCTTCTGGATCGCCGGACTTGCGGACCAGCTGGCGATCCGGCCGAGCAAGGCCCTGGGCCGCCACGGCTTCAAGGGTTTGGACGATCTCGACGGCACGCTGGCCAAGGTGCGGGGTAGCGACCCGATCGTCCTGCTCGCGCATGAGCCCGACATCTTCCCGAAAGTGCCCAGGCGGGTTTCGCTGACGCTGTCCGGCCACACCCATGGCGGGCAGGTGCGGCTGTTCGGCTATTCGCCGGTCGTGCCGTCCGACTTCGGCAACCGCTACGCCTATGGCCATGTCGTCGAGAACGACCGCAACCTGATCGTTTCCGGCGGGCTCGGCTTCAGCATCATGCCGGTGCGTTTCGGTGTGCGGCCGGAAATCCTGCAAATCGACTTGGGTTGAGCCACCTCAGCGAAGCGACCTGATCGCGTCCATCACGTCGGGCTCGGCCTTGTCGTCGTCGAAGGCATCGACAATGCCGAAAGCGCCGCCATAGCCCCACACCGACCAGGAAAAACCATGCGCTTCGGCGCGCGCGATCATGTCCTTGACATAGGCGGCGCGGTATTCGGCGGGCATGACATAGGCATTGCCGTATTCCTGGCGGATCATGCCGAACTCGCCGAGCGTGATGTTTTCCGGCTTGATGCCGTTGGCTTTCGCCCAGTCCTCGACGGTCTTGAAAGGCGCATCCATCTGGCCGATGAGCTTGTCGGGCGTGTCCATGCCAGCGACCTGCTCGTCGAGATAGGCAAGCATGCCGCTCCGGCGCGTCCATGGCGCCTCGGCCCTGATCCGGTCGCGGATCGTCTCCAGCGCCACATCGAGCCGGGCGCGCGGCACGGCGGTCAGCGGATAGGGCAGGCCGGTGACATAGCGGATGAAGTCGCCGGCCCAGGTCGCGCCCTGATGCGTCAGAAGGAACGGATCGTAGGAATGGAAAGCCCAGATGATGTTATCGTCGGGGATCGCCTTCGGGTCGATCTTCGCCAGCGAGGCCGCGTTGGAATAGCAGCCGCCGGTGAGGATAAGCGTCAACCTGGTGGCGGAAGACCGCGCTGCCGCAAACAATTTCTTCTGGCGATCCGGCCATAGGTTCGTGCCGTTGTCGTCGCAATCGACGATCGGCTCGTTCATCAGCTCGAAGGCAACCTGGCCTGGGTCTTCCCCCGACAGCGTATGCGCCATCTTGCGCACGACCTCGACATAAGCGTCGAAGGTGGCGGGACCGTCCATCACCTCGCTCATGCCGATCTTGCGGTTGCCGCCGGCTGGGATCAGATGCAGGTCGACGATCACTTTCAGCCCGGCGCGGTTGATCAGGCGCGCCGAGTCCCGCACGCTGGCATAGAGGTCGTCGCGCAGTGCAAGGGTCTCGTCGGACAGGAAGGGCGAGGGATCGACCGGCATGCGCAGGAAATCGAAGCCGGCATCCTTCAGCGCCTTGAGGTCATCCACTTTCAGGAATTTGCGCCATTCCGGATAGGGCAGGATGGCGTTCGGGTCGTTCCATTTCTCCTCGCCGGTCCAGGTCGTCCACTGGTCGAGATTGAGGCCACGCTTCATCGAGAACGTCGCCGCCTCGGCGGGCAGCACGAGAGCGCCAAGCGCCAGCAGCGCCGCCGTCAAGGTCTTGATCATCGCGCCCAACAGTGCCATCCCGTTCCCGCGCCACACCAATGTGTGTCGCCCAAAAGTGTGCAGCGGTTTTGGGACAACGACACGCACAGAAAAAACGTAAAGCCCCAGCGGGCTTTAGGTGCCTGTTCGGGCCCAAAAAGGAAAGCGCGATGGACGATCATGGTGAATCGGCGGCACTCGGCGCCGGGCTTTCCGGGGCGCTGACCGAGTTCGGTCACCGCCTGATGGCTCGCGTCTATTATGCCGACACCGATTTTTCCGGCGTCGTCTACCATGCGCGCTATCTCGAATTCCTCGAGCGCGGGCGCTCCGATTATCTCAGGCTCGCCGGCGTTCATCACACCGAGCTTTTGGACGGCAAGCATGGCGAGCGCATCGTCTGGGTGGTCAGACGCATGGAGATCGACTTCCGTTCGCCAGCCCGCATGGACGACATCCTCACCATCGACACGCGCACCGAGGACATTTCCGGTGCCCGCATCTTCATGGCGCAGCAATTGAAACGCGGCGGCGAAGTGCTGGTCGAGGCAAAGGTCGAGGCGGCGATCGTCGGCGAGAACGGCCGGCCGAGGCGTTTTCCGAAGGAGTGGGTCGCGGCTTTCATACCGATGGGTCGCAGTTGATCCCAACGGTGGCATCGCCATACTTCTGAAGCCGTTAACCGGCCGCTCCAAGCGTAGCGCCGGGCTACCGGGCGCGGCAATGCGCCGCGCTTTATATCCTAACCCATCCTTAACCATAACGGTTCATGAAGGAATTGGTGAAGATCGGCGCAATTCGTGCGCCTTCCTTTCACCAATATTTGCCCTGAAAAGGCCGCGAAACGGTGCATTCGGGGCTTGTCCCGCAAGCTTTAAGCTTCGCACGATCGGACCAAAGGGATGCCCATGGGCCAGCCGCCAGCGATGCCCGAAAAATTCTTAAGGACTTGAGTCATGGAAAACATTGCACTCGCCGACCCGGGCGCGCATTTGTCGATATGGGCCCTGTTCATGCAGGCCGGATGGGTGGTCAAGCTGGTCATGATCGGCCTGCTCTGCGCCTCGATTTGGACCTGGGCGATCATCATCGACAAGCTCGTCGCCTATAGCCGCATGCGGCTGGCGCTCAACCGCTTCGAGCAGGTGTTCTGGTCGGGGCAGTCGCTCGAAGACCTCTATCGCACGCTGTCAGACCGCAAGACCACCGGCATGGGCGCGATCTTCGTTGCAGCCATGCGCGAATGGAAAAAGAGTTTTGAAAAGGGCGCAAAATCGGCGCTGGCGCTGCAGACGCGCATCGACAAGGCGATGGACCTGGCGCTGACCCGCGAGATGGAAAGGCTGGAAGGACGCCTCGGCTTCCTCGCCACCACGGGCTCGGCCGCGCCCTTCATCGGCCTGTTCGGCACCGTCATCGGCATCATGACATCCTTCCAGGCGATTGCCGCCTCGAAGAACACCAGCCTGTCGGTCGTGGCGCCCGGCATCGCCGAGGCGCTGCTGGCGACGGCCATCGGCCTGCTCGCGGCCATTCCCGCGGTCATCGCCTACAACAAGCTGTCGTCGGATGCGAACAAGATCGCGGTGCGCATGGAAGGGTTCGCGGACGAGTTCTCCGCCATACTCTCGCGCCAAATCGATGAAAAAGTGGCGCAGAAGGCCTGAGGTACGATCATGGGGATGTCTGCTGCTAGCGCAGGTGGCATAGGGCGAGGCGGACGCGGCCACAGAAGGCGCGGCCGCCATCATGGCCTGATGTCGGAGATCAACGTCACGCCGATGGTCGACGTGATGCTGGTGCTGTTGATCATCTTCATGGTCGCGGCGCCGCTCTTGACCGTCGGCGTGCCGATCGACCTGCCGGACACGCAGGCCAAGGCAATGAATGTCGACACCCAGCCGATCACCGTGTCGATCAACGCGACCGGCCAGATCTATCTGCAGGAAACCGAGATTCCGATCGAGGAGCTGGTGGCGAAGCTGCAGGCGATCTCGAAGACCGGCTACGACGAGCGCATCTTCATCCGCGGCGACAAGTCGACGGACTACGGCACCGCGATGAAGGTCATGGCCCGCATTTCGGCGGCCGGCTACAAGAACATCGGCCTGGTCTCGCTGCAGGAACAGGATCAGTAGGACGCGAAATGCGGACCGGCCTCACCTCTTCGGTGATCTTGCATGCGGTGGCGCTGGCCTTCGGGCTGTTCACGCTGTCCTCGCCGCCGGCGATGCCGGCTTCCGACGTGGAGTCGGTGGCGGTCGATATCGTGCCGATGGAGGCGATCGCGCAGACGCTGCAAGGCGACAAGAAAGCGGTCATGCATGACAAGCCTGCGCCGCTGCCGACCAAGCGACCGGATGTCGTTCCCGACGCCCAAAAGGTTGGCGAGAATACCGTCGACACCGAGAAACCGGTGACGGACGAGGCCAAGCCGAAGCCGGTCGAGAAGACCTCCGCGCCGCCGCCGGCGCCGACGCCGACCGAAAAGCCGGCCGTCGAGGACGTGCCGAAGCCGCAGGAAAAGCCGAAGCCGGTGCCCGCGACCGAAGTGGCGCCGACGCCGGCGCCGAAGGAAGAAGTCAAGCCCGAGCCGGTCAAGCAGACGGATCCCAAGCCGACGCCGGCCAAGGAGCCGACGCCGGCGCCGCCAAAGGACACGACCGCCGCCATCCAGAAGGAAGAGGTGAAACCCGACGCCGTCGCCGAGGCGATCGCCAAGGAGCAGCCGACCGAAGAAGCCAAGCTTCCGGACTCTGCTCCGGCGCCGGAGGCTCGACCGAAGCCGCAGCCGGCTCCCGCAGAGAGCGCCAAGGCGCCGGAACGCAAGGACGCGGAAAAGCCGGTCAAGGAGGCCTCCTCGAAGCCGAAGTCGGATGACAAGCAGTTCAACGCCGACGAAATTTCGGCCCTGCTCGACAAGCAGAAGCCGTCCGGCGGCGGCGCCAAGCGCTCGACCCAGCAGTCGTCGCTCGGTGGCGAGAAAGACCAGGGCCAGAAGCTCTCCAAGTCGGAGCAGGGAGCCCTCGAAGCTCAGCTCGGCGGTTGCTGGACCTTGCCTGTCGGATTGGAAGGCTCGGAGAACTTCGTCGTCGTGGTCCGGTTCAATCTCGACACCAACGGCAAGCTCGACGGCCGCCCCTCGGTCGAGCAGTCGAGCGGCAACCGGCAGTTCGACGAAAGCGCCGTGCGCGCCGTTCAGAAATGCGACGTGGCCGGCCTGCAGGTTCCCGCCGGCAAGCAGGACATCTGGAACGACATCCGCGTCACCTTCGATCCAAGGGAGATGCTTGGCCTCTAGGCCCGGCGTCTGAACCATCAAAGAAAAGAAGCGAGAAAATATGAGATCCTTCCTCAAGCCGCTCTTGACGATTGCAGCCATGGCGCTGGGCATGACGGCCGGCGCCAGCTTGCCGGCTTGGGCCCTCGTCGAACTCAACGTCAACAAGGGCAATGTCGAGCCGCTGCCGATCGCCATCACGGATTTCCAGTCCAACGATGCGCTCGGCGCACAGATCACGGAGATCGTCACCGCCGACCTGAAGCGGTCCGGCCTGTTCGCGCCGATCGACAAGAGCGCCTTCATCGAGAAGATCTCGGGCCCGGACGCCACGCCGCGCTTCGACGACTGGAAGGTGATCAATGCGCAGGCGCTGGTCACCGGCAGCGTCGGCAAGGAGGCCGATGGCCGCATCCGCGCCCAGTACCGGCTGTGGGACACTTTTGCCGGCCAGCAGATGGCCGGCGAGCAGTTCTTTGCCAACGATGCCAACACCAGGCGGGTGGCCCATATCATCGCCGATGCGATCTATGAGCGACTGACCGGCGAAAAGGGCTATTTCGACACGCGCGTCGTCTTCGTCGACGAATCCGGCGCCAAGAACGCGCGCAAAAAGCGCCTCGCCATCATGGATCAGGACGGCGCCAATGTGCGCTATCTCTCCGACGGCCGCTCCATCGTTCTGACGCCGCGCTTCTCGCCGAACCGGCAGGAAATCACCTACATGTCTTACGAGAGCGGGCAGCCGAAGGTCTACCTGCTGCAGATCGAAACCGGGCAGCGCGAGCTGGTCGGCAACTTCCCCGGCATGACGTTCGCGCCGCGCTTCTCGCCCGACGGCCAGAAGGTGATCATGAGCCTGCTGCGCGACGACGGCAACTCCAACATCTTCGCCATGGACTTGAGAAGCCGCACGACCACGCGGCTCACCAATTCGGTCGCCATCGACACCTCGCCATCCTATTCGCCGGACGGCTCGCAGATCGTCTTCACGTCCGACCGCGGCGGCGGCAGCGGCCGTTCGCAGATCTATGTCATGGGCGCCGACGGCTCCAACCCGCACCGCATTTCGTTTGGCGACGGCGTCTATTCCACGCCGGTATGGTCGCCGCGCGGCGACCTCATCGCTTTCACCAAGCAGTCCGGCGGCGAGTTCCAGATCGGCGTCATGAAGATCGATGGTTCGGGCGAGCGCATCCTGTCCTCCGGTTTCCAGCAAGAGGGGCCGACCTGGGCGCCGAACGGCCGCGTGCTGATGTTCTTCCGCGACTCGGCCGGCGGGCCGAAGCTGGTTTCGGTCGATCTCACCGGCCGCAACGAACAGCAGATCCCGACGTCGAATTTTGCGTCGGACCCGGCCTGGTCGCCGTTGCTGGAGTGAGGGGAACTGAGGAATCTGAGGGAGAGATTGAATTGAATCTTTTCCTCAATTCTTCAATTTCCTCAGTTCTTCAATTCCCCTTTTTTCACAGGCTCGTCCCGTTTTGGCCGCATTTCCGCCTACCGTGCGCGCGCATCGTGGGCCTGGCAAAAATGGCCGAGGACGGCGGCTCGAAACGAAAAATTAACTGTGTTTCTTGAATGCCGGTTAACCCAAACGTGGTTACTGGGTGATCAACGAAATCACTCGAATGCTAAGGAGAGGGCGGCATGGGCCGTATCGCAGCACTTACCAGAAATCCGGCAATGATCGCGTTGGTGGCGGCGCTGGCCATCACCGGTTGCGCTTCGAAGAAGACCCCGAACAGCGCGGCCGATCTCGGCCTGAACGGTGCCGGCGCCGCCACGCCCGGTTCGGCTCAGGATTTCACCGTCAACATCGGCGACCGCATCTTCTTCGACACCGATTCCTCGTCGATCCGCGCCGACGCGCAGACGACGCTCGGGCGCCAGGCGCAGTGGCTCAACCAGTACAGGCAGTATGCCATCGTCATCGAAGGCCATGCCGACGAGCGCGGTACGCGCGAATACAATCTGGCGCTGGGTGCTCGCCGCGCCGCCGCCACCCGCGACTTCCTGGTTTCCAAGGGCGTCGGGGCCAACCGCCTGAAGACGATTTCCTACGGCAAGGAACGCCCGGTCGCCGTCTGCGACGACATCTCGTGCTGGTCGCAGAACCGCCGCGCCGTCACCACGCTCTCCGGCGCCGGCTCCTGAGTCTCCGCGCCGAAAATCGATATCGATTTTTGCTTCGCTGACCTTCGGTTCGGAAAGGATCATAAGCGCCACAGCGTCTGACGACGCGCGGCGCTGTGGGCGGCAAAAATACAACATCGCGAAACGAAAGGCGGCCCCAGGGCCGCCTTTTTCGTATGCGACAGGTTGAAACAAAATTTGGCCGAAGTCTCGCGTCCTGTTATGAGCGCGAGGGCGCTTCCTCCCATTCCGATTTGGAAAGGCGCATCAGGCCAACAGATTTCACGGCGAGAGATAGAATGCATTTCAGAACGGTCCTGAGCGGCACGCTTGCGCTGCTGCTTGTGTCAAGCATATCGAGCGTTGCCGCCCCGGCGGACAGCGGGCAATCATCGGACAGCGGGTTCACCTTCCATCTGCCGACGCTCGGCATCTTCGGCGACAAGAAGAAGACTGGGCAGGCTCAGATGGCGCAGCAGGACAGCACCGGCATGACCGGTCTGGAAGATCAGCTGCGCCAGATGAACGGCAAGATCGAGGAGCTCAATTTCCAGATCCTGCAGATGCAGGAGCAGATGCGCAAGCAGCAGGAAGACAACGAGTTCCGCTTCCAGCAGCTCGAAGGCGGCTCGCAAGGGGCGAAGCCAACCGGCCAGAAGAAGTCCGAGGCCGCGCCGCAGGATGGCAACACCAGCAATGGCAACACGAATCTGGGCGATGCGGGTACCGGCGACAACGGCGCCGACACCGGCGTCGCCGAAGCTCCGGCGACGCCGGCTCCGGCCGATGCGGGTGCGCAGAGCGGCGGCGGCAAGAGCGTCGGCGAGGTTATCGTCGAGTCGCAGACCGGCGATCCCGGCAAGGTGATCACCGGTGCGCCGCCGAAGACCTTCGGCACCATCACGGTCGACAAGAACGGCAATGTCGTCAACGCCGATCCGCAGGCGGGTGCGCAGGCGCAAGCTCCCGCAGCCACGGCAAACGCGCCTTCGGCCGAGACAAGCACCAAGAGCGGCAAGGGCAAGTCCGGCGGCACGGTCATGGCTTCGTTGCCCTCGACCAACAATCCGGACGAACTCTACCGCAACTCCTACCAGTTCATCCTGTCGGGCGATTATCCCACCGCCGAGCAGGGTTTTCGCGACCACATTTCCCGCTTCCCCAAGGACGCCAAGGCGCCGGATGCGCATTATTGGCTGGGCGAGTCCCTGCTCGGCCAGCAGAAATACCGCGACGCGGCGGAGGTCTTCCTAGCCGCCAGCAAGGATTATCCGAAGGCCAAGAAGGCGCCCGACATGCTGCTGAAGCTCGGCGTGTCGCTGGTCGGCCTCAAGCAGAACGACGTGGCCTGCGCCACCTTCAACGAGATCGGCAAGCGCTATCCGGATGTTTCCGGTACGCTCAGGGAGCGCATCAAGCAGGAAAAGGCGCTGGCGTCGTGCTAGCCTGAATGCCGTTGTTCCAAACCCGGAACCACTTTTGGGCGACATGCGCCGATGCTCGACACCGAGCCTGACATTTCGGATCGCTTTTTCTCAGACTTCGACTTTTCCAACGGCGCCGTTGCAGCCGTGTCCGGCGGCAGCGACTCGACCGCCCTTCTCTTTCTCCTCAAGCATCATCTCGACCGAACCCTGCCCGCGGCAAAACTGCTCGCGGTGACGATCGATCATGACCTCAGACCAGGTTCGGCAGCGGAAGCGCAGGCCGTGGCGAGCGTCTGCGCCGAGCACGGGATCGCGCACCGCACGCTGGTCTGGTCCGGGCGCAAGCCGACGACCGGTCTGGCAGCCGCCGCGCGCGAGGCGCGCTACCGGCTGCTGGCCGAGGCGGCCGAAGCGGAAGGCATCCGCGTGGTGGTGACCGGCCACACCGCCGACGACCAGGCAGAGACGGTTCTTATGCGGCGAGTCCGCGCCGAAGGGACCCGCGATGAAAGGGCCAGCGAAGAAGAGTCGAGCGAGGGGGTTCGCGGCCTCGCCGGCATGGCGCCCGCCACGCTCTACGACTGGCGCACATGGATCGCCCGGCCGCTGCTCGACACGCGCCGGGCGGCACTGCGCGAGATGCTGAAGCGCTGCGGCATCGGCTGGATCGAGGATCCGACCAATGTCGACCAGCGTTTCGAGCGGCCGCGCATGCGCGTCTCGCTTGCCGGTGACGACGGCGAGACGCGCTTCGCGCAGGCAATCGCAAAGGCCGGACAGGCGGCCGCCGAACGCGAGGACCTCGGCCGCCGCGCGGCCGCGCTGATCGGCGCCTTTGCCGGCAGCCCGGCTCCGGGGCTCATCCGCCTCGATCGCGCTTTCGCTCATGGTGAAGACAGCGAAGCGGCCGTCTATGCGCTGCGCATCCTGCTCGCCACGGTCGGCGGCGTCTCGTTCCTTGTCGATCAGGCGCGCTGCCGGGCGCTGTTCGAGCGTCTTCGGTCCGGAACGCTTTGCGCCACATTGTCGCGGACCGTGGTCGATGCGCGCCGGAGCGGCATCTTCCTTCACCGCGAGGCGCGCAATCTCCCCGCCGCCGTTCCGGCGGAGGATCAGGCCCTTTGGGACGGCCGGCGCCGGATCACATTGAGCGACAGGTCGGGCGGGTTGGTGATCGCGCCCGCGGGGGCCGTCGCTGCCAAACGATCCGTCCGGGAGGGCGACGTTCCGGCAAGCCTGCTACGCAGGGCGCTCGCCGCCGAACCGGCATTGTGGCGCGGCGCTGAACGTCTTGATTTTGCTGGCGGCGGTGATGCGCCGCAGCCGATGGCCAGCGTGCCGGTGGTCTCGCCTTTCGCCCGCTTCCTGCCGTCCTTCGATTTGCTGGTCGCCGCGGCAGTCGCCGCGCTGATCGGCGCGCCGCCGCTGCCGCCATTGCCTTTCCGCGGCCATGATCGCGGCGGAGCATGGGCGAAAGCTTAACCGAGGCGTGCTGTTATGCTTGGCAAGGGGGGGCGCTCTCCCTATGTTAGGCCCAAGCCTCCATCATCATCGTGGGTCCGCATGCGGACGCCAACAGGACAATAGATGAATCCGAATTATCGCAACCTCGCGCTCTGGGCGATCATAGCGGTCCTGCTCATCGCCCTGTTCAATCTTTTCCAGACGCCGCAGACGCGCGGCGCCTCCAGCGAGATTGCCTATTCGCAGTTCCTGCAGGATGTCTCGGCCGGCCGGGTCAAGAGTGTGACCATCGCCGGCGCCCGCATCTCAGGCAACTACACGGACAATGCCAACGGTTTCCAGACCTATTCGCCCGGCGATCCGTCGCTGGTTTCGCGGTTGCAGGACAAGAACGTCACCATCAACGCGCGGCCTGAAACCGACGGCTCCAACTCGCTGTTCGGCTACCTGATCTCGTGGCTGCCGATGATCCTGATCCTCGGCGTGTGGATATTCTTCATGCGCCAGATGCAGTCCGGCTCCGGCCGCGCCATGGGCTTCGGCAAGTCGAAGGCGAAGTTGCTCACCGAGGCGCACGGCCGCGTCACCTTCCAGGACGTCGCCGGCGTGGACGAGGCCAAGGAGGATCTCGAGGAGATTGTCGAATTCCTGCGCGATCCGCAGAAGTTCCAGCGGCTCGGCGGCAAGATCCCGCGCGGCGTGCTGCTTGTCGGCCCGCCCGGCACCGGCAAGACCCTGCTCGCCCGCTCCGTAGCCGGCGAAGCCAACGTGCCGTTCTTCACCATCTCCGGCTCGGACTTCGTCGAGATGTTCGTCGGCGTCGGCGCATCGCGTGTGCGCGACATGTTCGACCAGGCCAAGAAGAACGCGCCCTGCATCATCTTCATCGACGAAATCGATGCGGTCGGCCGTCACCGCGGCGCCGGCCTCGGCGGCGGCAATGACGAGCGCGAGCAGACGCTGAACCAGCTGCTGGTCGAGATGGACGGCTTCGAGTCCAACGAGAGCATCATCCTGATCGCCGCCACCAACCGGCCCGACGTGCTCGATCCGGCGCTGCTGAGGCCCGGCCGCTTCGACCGCCAGGTCGTGGTGCCGAACCCCGACATCGTCGGTCGCGAGAAGATTCTCAAGGTGCATGTGCGCAACGTGCCGCTGGCGCCCAATGTCGATCTCAAGGTGATCGCGCGCGGCACGCCGGGCTTCTCCGGCGCCGACCTGATGAACCTCGTCAACGAATCCGCGCTGATGGCGGCGCGCCGCAACAAGCGGCTCGTCACCATGGCCGAGTTCGAGGATGCCAAGGACAAGATCATGATGGGCGCCGAGCGCCGCTCGTCGGCGATGACGCAGGCCGAGAAGGAGCTGACCGCCTATCACGAGGCCGGCCACGCCATCCTGGCGCTCAACGTGCCGACGGCCGACCCGCTGCACAAGGCGACCATCATTCCACGTGGCCGCGCGCTCGGCATGGTCATGCAGCTGCCGGAAGGCGACCGCTATTCGATGAGCTACAAATACATGATCTCCAGGCTCGCGATCATGATGGGCGGCCGCGTCGCCGAGGAGTTCAAGTTCGGCAAGGAGAACATCACCTCCGGCGCCTCCTCCGACATCGAGCAGGCGACGAAGCTGGCGCGCGCCATGGTCACGCGCTGGGGCTTCTCCGACAAGCTCGGCCATGTCGCCTATGGCGACAACCAGGAAGAGGTCTTCCTTGGACATTCGGTGGCGCGCCAGCAGAACATCTCGGAAGAGACGGCGCAGATCATCGACGGCGAGGTGCGCCGGCTGATCGACGAAGCCTACTCGACCGCCAAGACCGTGCTGACCAAGAAGAAGAAGGACTGGATCGCGCTGGCCGAAGGGCTGCTCGAATACGAAACGCTGACTGGCGAGGAGATCAAGCAGCTGATCGCCGGCCACAAGCCCGCCCGCGACCTTGGCGACGACACGCCGCCCAGCCGCGGCTCGGCCGTGCCGAAGGCCGGCACCGGCGGCCGCCGCAAGAAGGGCCCCGAGCCCGAGGGCGGCATGGAGCCGCAGCCCTCAAGTTGAGGCTTCTCGCGAGAGATTGATTGAAAACGCCGCGGCTTGACCGCGGCGTTTTGCTGTTTGCCGGCTGATTACAGGCTGTGCGACGCGGGCTCGCGCGCCTGGCGCGGGCTCTGCCTGTCAGTCCGCCTGGCATGCTGCTTGCCCCATCTGGCGAGCGGGATCAGGGCGTTGTCCAGCTCGACACCGAATTCGGTGATCGAGTATTCGACCCGGGGCGGCACTTCGGGGAATATCTCGCGGTGAACGATACCGTCAGCCTCCATTTCGCGGAGTTGCTGGATCAGCATCTTTTCGCTGATGTCAGGCACCAGACGCTTCAGTTCACCGAATCGGGCCGGCGCCTTGTGAATCTGCCAGAGCAGTAACGCCTTCCATTTGCCACTGATGACCTCCAGCGCTGGCCCCAATCCGCAGCTATCTGGCTGTTTCTTTCCCATGTTTCATCCAATTCTGAGCAATCGGTGGGTAGCTTACATTTTTGTCGGTACTTGAGAAAAACCAAGCCGGTCCATAGCTTCAAGCCAGATCGCCGGCAACGGCGAACACCACCACATCACATCGGTACCTCGCTTCGACCTGCAAAGGCCGTCGGCGGCCGGATTTTGTCAAGAAGGAATGGATCATGACACGATACGCAAGCAAGAAGGCCGTGGTCATCGGCGGGACGCACGGCATGGGGCTCGCCGTTGCAGAAGCCCTGATCGAAGGCGGCGCCGAGGTCCTGGTCTCCGGCCGTAACCAGCGCAACATCGAAGCCGCGCGAGCCAGGCTGTTTTCGCGAGCTCATGTCGTGCGGTGCGATATCAGCGACATGGCCGAAATCGTCACACTCGGGGCCGAAGTGGGACAGAAGCTCGGCCAGATCGACTTCCTTCACATCAATGCCGGGGCCGCCAATCTCGAGCCGGTGGAACGGGTCACCGAAGACAGTTACGACCGCATCTTCAACATCAATGCCAAAGGCGCTTTTTTCACCGCGCAGCGCCTGCTGCCCCTCATCACGGATGGTGGCGCGATCGTCTTCACCTCGTCGATCGCCGATGAATCCGGTACAGGCGGCATGAGCGTCTATTCCGGATCGAAGGCGGCACTTCGTGCTTTCGCCAAAGTGCTGGCCGCCGAACTTCTGCCGCGCCGAATCCGCGTGAATGTCGTCAGTCCCGGCTTCATCGATACGCCGACCATGGGTGTGGCCGACGCCTCCTCCGAGGAGCGGGCGGCCTTCATGGCGATCGGCGACGCGGTCACGCCGATGAAGCGCCATGGCACGATCGAAGAGGTAGCGCGCGCGGTGCTGTTCCTCGCTTTCGATGCCACCTTCACCACAGGCGCCCGGCTGACCGTCGATGGCGGCCTTGGGCAGGATCTGAGCCCCTTGCCGGCGTGAGCCGGAACCAAATCTGAAACTGGAGATGTAGGAGATATAGATGAGCGATGTTGCAGTAATCGGCCTTGGCGCCATGGGCACGGCGCTTGCCGAAGCCTTTCTGAACAAGGGACATTCGGTGACGGTGTGGAATCGATCGCCAGCAAAGGCGCAGGTCCTGGCGGCCAAGGGCGCCGTCGTGGCCGCGAGCCTCGAGGACGCTGTCAGGTCGAGCCAACTGATCATGGTGTGCCTTCTCGTCTACGATACGGTTCACGAGGCGCTCGCCGCGGCGCAGGAGGCGCTTTCCGGCCGCACATTGGTCAACCTCACCAACGGCACGCCCGAGCAGGCGCGAGCGATGTCCGACTGGGCGGTCGGGCACGGCGCCAACTACATCGACGGAGGCATCATGGCGGTGCCGCCGATGATCGGCGGGCAGCACGCCTTGATCCTCTACAGCGGCTCCAGGCAAGCGTTCGACACTCATGCCGGGCAACTCGATGCGCTTGGCACCAGCATGTATCTTGGCGAGGACGCAGGCCTCGCGCCGCTCTACGATATCTCGCTGCTGGCCGGCATGTACGGGCTCTTCGCAGGCGTGCTGCAGGCATTGTCGTTGACGGGAGCCGTCGGAATCCGTGCCGGCGAATTCATGCCGTTGCTGATGTCATGGCTTAACGCGATGCAAGGTGCGTTGCCGAAATGGGCGGAGCGGATCGACAGTGACGACCATACCAGCGCAGTCGTGTCCAACCTCGGCATGCAGGCCGATGCCTATGTCAATCTGATCGACGCCAGCACGGCCGCGGGCATAAGCACGGAACTCGTTTTGCCGATGCAAGACCTGATGAGGCGCGGTGTGGCCGCCGGCAAGGCCAATGCCGATCTTTCAAGTCTGGTCGGGCTCTTGCAGCTTTCGAAGCAAGCCACGCGGGATTGACCAAGTTCAAACAAAAGGCCCGCGAACCCCGGAGTTCGCGAGCCTTTCGATCTTCGGATGCTACTACGGATCAGCTCTTCAGCTTGGCGTTGCAGAGGCTGTAGAAGCCGCCGCCCTTCTGGATCCACTTCAGGCCGTTCAGCGTGTTGGCGTCCTTGTTGGCGTAGTACTGCTCGAGGCAGGTGTGCATGCGGCCCTTGGCCGGGGTCTCGGTGGCAAACTTCGGCGAGATAGCGGTCGGGAAAGTCACGCCCTTCGGGGCGGCCGCAGTCGGCTTCGCCGGTTCCTTGGTGAAAGTCGCTTCCGTCGGAGCCGGCACGGTGTCGTCGTCGGCGGCGCCGGCGCCGCACTCGGCCTTGCGGAAGTCGTTCCACTTCATGCCGTTGAGCTTGTTGGCGGTCTTGGCGGCCTGATACTTGGTGCTGCATTCGGCCATGCTGAGGCCCTTACCGCCGTCGGCTGCAGCCGCCGTCGAGGACTCGGTCTTGGTCGCCTTGGCGGGCTTGGTGTCGGTCGCAGCGGCGGTGGCGCCGGCGGCGCATTCGGTCTTGCGGAAGTCGTTCCACTTCATGCCGTTCAGCGTGCCGGCGGCCTTGGCGGCCTGATACTTGGTGCTGCATTCCTTGGCGGTCAGGCCCTTGGCCGAGCTGTCGTCGGCCGCGGCGGTGGTGTCCTTGGCCTTCTTGGCCGGCTTGGTGTCAGCCGCCTTGGTATCGGTCGCCGCCTTGGTGTCGGTCGCGGCGGAGGCGTCGCTGCCGCATTGCGCCTTGCGGAATTGGTTCCAGGTCTGGCCGGCGAGCGTTCCGGCGTCCTTGGCCGCGTTATACTTGGTGCTGCACTCGGCCATGGTCAGCGCGTTGGCCGGCGCCGCCAGAAACAATGTTGCGACGGCGATGCCCGTCAACGTTGCAAGTCTATGAATAAGCATGGCGTTTTCTCCCTTGCTGCCGCCAGGTGGTGTCCCTATACCAAATCAATAGCTCTCAACTTCAGACTGCGCCAGATGCTTCCGGCGCGGATGCCCTCACAAAGTGTGTTCCTCCCGATAAGGTGATGAATTGCTTGGCGTCGGTCGCGCAAACAAGGTTTTGCCAGGCGGTTTTGGGCAGAAAAGCTCGCCCTAGCTGGTATATTGCCGCTACAGTGAGGGGTCGTGGTAGGCTGTCGAATCACTTGAACCGCCCGCGACAATGATTTTCTAAGGAATGGTAATATATAATCATGAAATGTGATGATCGGATGCGGCCCAATTGTGGCAATACGGGCGGCTGAAAAACCGACGGGGACATTGGCAAGCATGGCAGGGCAGTATTTCGGCACCGACGGCATCCGCGGACGCGCCAACAAGTTTCCGATGACGGCCGAGGTCGCCATGCGGGTCGGAATGGCCGCCGGGCTTTCGTTCCAGCGCGGCAATCATCGGCACCGCGTCGTGCTCGGCAAGGACACGCGGCTTTCCGGCTACATGATCGAGAACGCGATGGTGTCGGGCCTGTGCGCCGCCGGCATGGATGTGTTCCTGCTCGGACCGATACCGACACCGGCGGTCGCCATGCTGGTGCGCTCGCTGCGCGCCGACATCGGCGTGATGATCTCGGCCTCGCACAACCCCTACTACGACAACGGCATCAAGCTGTTCGGCCCCGATGGCTACAAGCTCTCCGACGAGATCGAGGAGCGGATCGAAGGCATGCTCGACAAGGACATCGAGCTTGCGCTTGCCGATTCAGACGGGCTGGGCCGCGCCAAGCGCGTCGATGGCGTGCATGACCGCTACATCGAATTCGCCAAGCGCACGCTGCCGCGCTCGATGTCGCTTTCGGGCTTGCGGATCGTCGTCGATTGCGCGAACGGCGCGTCCTACAAGGTGGCGCCCGAGGCGCTATGGGAGCTCGGCGCCGAAGTGGTCGCCATCAATGTCGAGCCCAACGGCTTCAACATCAACAAGGAGTGCGGCTCGACCCATCCGGCCGGGCTGCAGAAGAAGGTGCATGAGGTGCGCGCCGATATCGGCATCGCGCTCGACGGCGACGCCGACCGAGTGGTCATCGTCGACGAGAACGGCGCCATCGTCGACGGCGACCAGATCATGGCGCTGATCGCCGAATCCTGGCACCAGAACGGACGGCTTGCCGGCGGCGGCGTCGTCTCCACGGTGATGTCCAATCTCGGCCTCGAGCGTTTCCTCGGTGACATGAAGCTGCAACTGCACCGCACCAAGGTCGGCGACCGCTATGTCGTCGAGCACATGCGCGCGCACGGCCTCAATGTCGGCGGCGAGCAGTCCGGCCATATCGTGCTCTCCGATTTCTCGACCACCGGCGACGGCCTGGTTTCGGCGCTGCAAGTGCTGGCCTGTATCAAGCGGCAGAACCGGCCGGTCAGCGAACTGTCGAAGAAGTTCGAACCGGTGCCGCAGCTTTTGAAGAATGTCCGCATCTCCGGCGGCAAGCCGCTGGAGGAAGCGCCGGTCAAGGCGGCGATCGAGGATGCTCGCAACCGGTTGGGCAAGGCCGGCCGCCTCGTCATCCGGCCTTCCGGTACCGAGCCGCTGATCCGCGTCATGGCCGAAGGCGACGATCCGCAACTGGTCGAGACCGTGGTCAACGACATTGTCGGGATCATCTCGGAAACCCGCAGCGCCGCCTGACGGAGCCGCAAGCGCAATTCCAGGAAAAGTGTAACGGTTTTCCGTCCGGAATTGCGTAAAACAGGCAACCGCCCACTGCGTTCGGAAGCCCGCCCCCTGGCGGGCTTTTTCATGCGCCGTCGCGGCGGGGCAACGGCCTACCCTCTAAAATTGTATAGATTCGTGGTTAATCGGTACGGTTAAACGGCTTTTAACCTTTGCAATTCATTATCCACGCCGAGGTTCAACTTCGGGCGGTGTCGTCCCGAGGCTTCTTAGGGGTGACAGCATGTTCAATACAGCAAGAATGGCATTGTTTGCCGCGCTGTTCGCGGGGGTGGCCGGGCCGGCCCTCGCCGCCGACTTCGCGGAACCGCCGCCGGTCGAGGAGGCTCCGCCGCCGATCGTCGAACAGCAGCCGATCGATGTCGGCGGCTGGTATATCCGCGGCGACATCGACTATCACTGGTCGCGTTTCGGCGGTGGCGACTACATCACCTACGGCGCGGCGCCTCAGACCCAGGGCAGCTTCGACAGCGGCAAGCTGAAGGGCGCCTTCTCCGCCGGTGCCGGTATCGGTTATCAGGTCAATCAGTATTTCCGCACCGACCTTACCGCAGACTGGATGGGCAAGTCCAACTTCCGGGGTTCAACGGTCGGCTTCTGCGGCGGCGGCGTACCCTGCGTATCGACCGATACCTCGTCCTATTCGGCGCTGCTGCTTCTGGCCAACGCCTATGTCGACATCGGCACCTGGCATGGTGTCACGCCTTACGTCGGCGCCGGCATCGGCGGCGCCTGGGTCAAGTGGGACACGCTGCACAACAGCGATGACGACGGCGACTTCTTCCATCAGGGCGGCAAGGGCTGGCGCTTTGCCTATGCGCTTATGGCCGGTGCCTCCTACTGCCTGACCGATCGCGTCAAGCTCGATGTCGGCTACCGTTACAGCCACATCAATGGCGGCAAGATGTTCGAATATGCTTCAGATAGCAATGTCGGCCCGGGGTATGACCGCGGCATTAACGTGCATGAAGTGCGCGGCGGTCTGCGCTATCAGTTCGGCAGGTCCGATTGCGCCCCGCCGCCGGAACCCTATGTGCCCGAGCCGGAGCCGATCTATACCAAGTAGACCTTCCGCATTCGACAGTTCGACCGCCCGGCGCCAGCCCGGGCGGTTTTCGTTTTTGCGCGGCCGGTAAAATCGCATCGAAATCAATTCGGTAACCGCCTGTTATCCTTAACCGGCACTTAACCACTATGGTTAACAATGGCTCCTTGAAACGGCGCCTGCGCTCGCGGCTGGCGCCAATTTCGGGAGCCGGGGACCATGACACTCAAATCGCGTATTGCGTCAGCGCTTGCCGCAACCCTTTTGCCGCTGACGCCAGCGCTCGCGGCCGACTACGATCCGCCGATCTATGTCGACCAGGCCCCTGACTATCAGCCGGTCGAGGTAGGCTCGGGCTGGTACCTGCGCGGCGATGTCTCCTATCTGGTGGAAAAGAGCTTCAGGGACCAGGACTTCAGCTTCACGCCTGCCAGTCAAAGCGAGAGTGAGGACGCGTATTTCGCAAGCATCGGTTTCGGATATCATTTCAACGATTATCTCCGCGCCGATCTCAACCTCGGCTATCTGCCCGGCAACAAGTTCAGCTTCAGCTATGATGACACCGCGACGGTCACACCGCCGGCGACGGCAACGGTGGCATCCGGAAGCCTCAAGAACTATGCGATCTCGGGCATGCTCAACGGCTATGTCGATCTCGGCACATATGTCGGCTTCACGCCTTACGTTGGCGCGGGCGTCGGCATCGTCCGCAGCAAATACGAGCTCTCGGCGAACTATTTTACCGACAACGGCGACGACACCGACGATTTTGTCGAGCGTAGCTCCAAGGCGAAATATTCGCTCGCCTATACGTTGAACGCGGGTGTTGGCTACCAGGTCTCGAAGAATGTGCTGATCGACCTGGGCTACCAGTATTTTTCCGCCCCCGATGCGGAATACGTCACCGCCGCGAGCCTGAATTCGTTCCCGGTCCACAAAGGCATCAGCAACCACCAGGTCAAGCTCGGCTTGCGCTACGATCTCTGGTGAGCAGCACAAGCAGGAGATGCCGACGGCGGATCCCGGGAGATCCGTCGTTCTCGTTTGAGCCGAAGTGCAGATTGAAGCCAGTATCCCGCCAGCGACAAAAACTTTGCTCTTGACGCCGGAAGGCTGAAAGCATATCGCCGTCCGTGGGCCACCCCTCCCCAACGAGGGGCCACTATCTGGAAGGATAGACCACGATGACGACGCTTACCAAGCCCGGACTCCGTCCGGCAAATCCCAATTTCTCCTCAGGTCCCTGCGCAAAACGCCCCGGCTGGTCGGTCGAGGCGCTGAAAGCCGCCGCGCTCGGACGTTCCCATCGCGCCAAGATCGGCAAGGTGAAGCTCGGGCAGGCGATCGAGCTGACGCGCGAGATCCTCAAGGTTCCCGCCGACTACCGTATCGGCATCGTGCCGGCATCCGATACCGGCGCGGTCGAGATGGCGCTGTGGTCGCTGCTCGGCGAGCGCGGCGTCGACATGGTCGCCTGGGAAAGCTTTGGCGCCGGCTGGGTGACCGATGTCGTCAAGCAGCTCAAGCTCGCCGACATACGCAAGTTCGAGGCCGGTTACGGCGAACTGCCGGATCTCACCAAGATCGATTTCGACCGCGACGTGGTCTTTACCTGGAACGGCACGACCTCCGGCGTGCGCGTGCCGAACGGCGATTTCATTCCGGCCGCGCGTCGCGGCCTGACCATCTGCGACGCCACCTCGGCGGCGTTCGCGCAAAGGCTCGATTTCGAAAAACTCGACGTCGTGACCTTCTCTTGGCAGAAGGTGCTGGGCGGCGAAGGCGCGCATGGCATGCTGATCCTCAGCCCGCGCGCCGTCGAGCGGCTGGAAACCTACAAGCCGGCCTGGCCGCTGCCAAAGATCTTCCGCCTGACCTCGGGCGGCAAGCTGATCGAGGGCATCTTCAAGGGCGAGACCATCAACACGCCGTCGATGCTGTGCGTCGAGGACTATCTCGATGCGCTTGAGTGGGCGAAATCTATCGGCGGCCTGGAGGCGCTGATCGCCCGCGCCGACGCCAACGCCGCGGTGCTGGACCGGTTCGTGGACAATTCACCATGGCTCGGCCATCTGGCCGCCGATCCGGCGACACGCTCGAACACCTCGGTCTGCCTGTCCTTCACCGATCCCGATGTCGCGGCGCTCGACGCCGATGGTCAGGCGGCGTTCGCCAAGGGCATCGTCTCGGCACTCGACAAGGAGGGTGTCGCCTACGACATCGGCTCCTATCGCGATGCGCCGCCCGGCCTGCGCATCTGGTGCGGCGCCACCGTCGAGACTTCCAATCTCGAAGCGCTGCTGCCCTGGCTCGACTGGGCCTTCGCCGCGCAGAAGGCGTCGCTGAAAGCAGCGGCCTGAGATCATTTCACGGCGGCCTTCGGGCCGCCGATCCCCTAACGGATCATTTCCATTTTTGAAGGAGGCCGCCATGGCGCCCCGCGTTCTCGTTTCGGATAAACTTTCAACCACCGCCGTGCAGATCTTCAAGGATCGCGGCATCGAGGTCGACTACCTGCCCGATCTCGGCAAGGACAAGGAAAAGCTCGCCGAAGTCATCGGCCAGTATGACGGCCTCGCCATCCGCTCGGCGACCAAGGTCACCGAGAAGCTGATCAACGCCGCCACCAGGCTGAAGGTCGTCGGCCGCGCCGGCATCGGCGTCGACAATGTCGACATCCCCGCGGCAAGCCGCAGGGGCATCATCGTGATGAACACGCCCTTCGGCAATTCGATCACCACGGCAGAGCACGCGGTCGCGATGATCTTCGCGCTGGCCCGCCAGATCCCGGAGGCCAACGCCTCGACGCATGCCGGCAAATGGGAGAAGAACCGCTTCATGGGCATCGAGATTACCGGCAAGACGCTGGGCGTCGTCGGCTGCGGCAATATCGGCTCGATCGTCGCGACGCGCGGCGTCGGCCTGAAGATGCATGTGGTCGCCTTCGATCCGTTCCTGTCGGACAGCCGGGCGGAGGAGCTCGGTGTCGAGAAAGTGGAACTCGACGAGCTCTTTGCCCGTGCCGATTTCATCACCTTGCACACGCCACTGACCGACAAGACGCGCAACATCATCGACGCGGCTGCGATCGCCAAGATGAAGGACGGCGTGCGCATCATCAATTGCGCGCGCGGCGGGCTGGTCGTCGAGGCCGACCTGGTCGCGGCGCTCAAGAGCGGCAAGGTGGCCGGCGCCGGCATCGACGTGTTCGAGGTCGAGCCGGCGGAGAACAACGCGCTGTTCGGCATGGAGAATGTCGTGGCAACCCCGCATCTCGGCGCCTCGACCACCGAGGCGCAGGAGAATGTCGCCCTGCAGGTCGCCGAGCAGATGTCGGACTACCTGATCAAGGGCGCCGTCTCGAACGCCATCAACATGCCTTCGATCACCGCCGAGGAAGCGCCGCGGCTGAAACCCTTCGTCAAGCTGGCCGAGGTGCTCGGCGCCTTTGTCGGCCAGGTCACCGAGGATCCGATCAAGGAAGTCGAGATCCTGTTCGACGGCTCGACCGCGACGATGAACACACGCGCGTTGATCAGTGCAACCCTTGCCGGGCTGATCCGGCCGCAGGTCTCCGACGTCAACATGGTGTCGGCGCCGATCATGGTGAAGGAGCGCGGCATCATCGTCGCCGAGGTCAAGCGTGACAAATCGGGCGTCTTCGACGGCTACATCAAGCTTACCGTCAAGACCGAGCACAGGACGCGCTCGATCGCCGGCACCTGCTTCTCGGACCACAAGCCGCGCTTCATCCAGATCAAGGGCATCAACCTCGACGCCGAGGTCGGCCAGCATATGCTCTATACGACCAATGCCGATGCGCCTGGCATCATCGGCCTGCTCGGCACCGTCTGCGGCGAGAACGGCGTCAACATCGCCAACTTCCAGCTCGGCCGCAACCGGCCGGGCGGCGATGCGATCGCGCTGCTCTATCTCGACGCGCCATTCCCGGAGAAGGTGCTGGATCAATTGCGGGCGCACCAGTCGATCGACTCGGCCAAGCCGCTGCACTTCGATGTCGGCGGCGTCTGAAGGTCTGAAATGGCAACGCCCCGGCTGCTGCAGCAAGCGGGGCGTTTTGATAACATCAGATCCCTATCCGACGAGGTCGCTATTTCTGGCGACTGCCTGATAAATTCAGCAAAGGCGAGCGCGACACCTGCAAGGGAGCCCTTCTGCCGCTGTATTCGGCGAGCGCGATGCCTCCGAGCACGAGCGCAAGCGCTAGGCCCTGGTAGAGTTGAAACTGCTCGCCGACGATCAGCACCGAAAGCAGCGTGCCGAAGATCGGCACCAGATTGATGAACAGCCCGGCGCGGTTGGCGCCGATCAGTTCATTGGCCCTGATGTAGAAGATCTGCGAGACGACGGAGGCGCCGAGCGCGGTGTAGAACGCGACCGCCCATCCGCGCGCGTCCGGGACGATGACGCGACCCGCCGCCACTTCCCAGGCAAAGAAAGGCAACGAGGTCAAAAGCGCGGCGAACGACAGAGCCAGCATGAGGCTTTGCCAGCGGATGGCCGGCTTCAGGCGCAGCCCCACCGAATAGAGGCTGTAGCAGAGAACCGCGACCAGCATGATCGCGTCGCCGAAGTTGAGATCGAGCTTCAGCAACTGGCCGAGATCGCCGTGGCTCGCGGTGAGGGCGACACCGACGATGGTCAGCGCGACGCCGACGATCTGCAGCCGCTGCACGTGCAGCCGGAACAGCACGAAATTGGCAAGAATGATGACGATCGGTATGGCGGCCTGCTCGATCGAGACATTGATGGCCGTCGTGTAGTTCAATGCCGTGTAGAAGATGACGTTGAAGATCGTGAAGCCACAGGCGCCCAGGCCGGCAAGGAGCGGCCAATGGCGGCGCAGCTCGGGCCAGTCCTCGCGAAATGCCCGCCAGCCGACGGGCAGCATGATCAGCACCGCCAACACCCAGCGCAGGAAAACCAGCGTCATCGGCGACACATGGCCGACGGCAAGCTTGCCGGCCACGGAATTGCCGCCCCATAGCAGCATGGTGGAGAGAAGGAACAGATAGGCGGCTCGATGCATCGCTTAATCCGGCTCGGAAGCTGCGTTCGAAGATCGAAGCCGGCCTATTGCGTCGGCGAGGCCAAGTAAATGATGCGAAAGCCGGAATTTGTTGTGCCTGGGCTGTTGCAGACAGGGCGGTTTCGACGGCAAAGAAAGGGTCGCATCGGCCTGCACATGAGGCTATAGAGGCCTGTCGTTTCAAGCCGCCAAGGCGGCATCTCAAGGGAAAAGAACATGGCCAATGTGGTGGTCGTCGGCTCGCAGTGGGGCGACGAAGGCAAGGGCAAGATCGTCGACTGGCTGTCGGAACGCGCCGACGTGGTCGTACGCTTCCAGGGCGGCCACAATGCCGGTCATACGCTGGTCGTCGACGGTAAGGTCTACAAGCTGTCGCTGCTGCCGTCCGGCGTGGTCAGGCAGGGCAAGCTGTCGATCATCGGCAACGGCGTCGTCTTCGATCCGCATGCCTTCGTCGCGGAAGTCAAGAAGCTCAAGGAACAGGGCGTGGACGTGACGCCTGAAAGCCTGAAAATAGCCGAAAACACCGCGCTTATCCTGTCGCTGCACCGGGAGCTGGACGGATACCGCGAAGACGCCGCCTCGAATTCCGGAACCAAGATTGGCACGACCCGCCGCGGCATTGGCCCCGCCTACGAGGACAAGGTGGGCCGGCGCGCGGTGCGGGTAATGGATTTGGCGGATTTGGAAACGCTTCCCCTGAAGATCGACAGGCTGCTCACGCACCACAATGCGCTGCGCCGCGGGCTCGGCCATGCCGAGGCGACGCATGAGGCGATCATGCAGGAGCTGACCTCGGTGGCCGGCGAGATCCTGCCTTACATGGACCGCGTCTGGAAGGTGCTCGACGACAAAAGGCGCGCCGGCGAGCGCATCCTGTTCGAGGGCGCGCAAGGCACGCTGCTCGACATCGATCACGGCACCTACCCCTTCGTCACCTCGTCCAACACGGTGGCGGGACAGGCGGCCGCCGGCTCCGGCACCGGCCCCGGCGCCATCGGCTATGTGCTCGGCATCACCAAGGCCTATACGACGCGCGTCGGCGAAGGCCCGTTCCCGACCGAACAGGAGAACGAGGTCGGCGAGTTCCTCGGCACGCGCGGCCACGAATTCGGCGTCGTCACCGGCCGCAAGCGCCGCTGCGGCTGGTTCGACGCGGTGCTGGTGCGCCAGGCCGTCGCCGTCAACGGCATCAAGGGCATCGCGCTCACAAAGCTCGACGTGCTCGACGGGCTGGACGAGATCAAGGTCTGCACCGGCTACCGCCTCGATGGCGAGATGATCGACTATCTGCCGGCCAGCCAGGGCGCCCAGGCGCGCGTCGAGCCGGTCTATGAGACGCTCGAAGGCTGGAAGGGGACGACGGCCGGCGCCAGGAGCTGGAACGATCTGCCGGCGCAAGCGGTCAAATATGTCCGCTACATCGAGGAGCTGATCGGCGCCCCGGTGGCGCTGCTTTCCACCAGCCCGGAGCGGGACGACACGATACTTGTGACCGATCCGTTTCAAGACTAGTTTCACAGCCCTTCCCGGCGTAACGGCTGATTTGTGCGCCGGGGAAAGAATGCAGGTCAACTGACGCATGGCAGATTTCGTTAGTGTTCTGAAAAAGCAGCTTGAGAAGCACGTCGAGCCCTCGTCCGAGCTTCGCAAGCGGATCTACGAGAACGTTCGTGCGGCACTGGTGAAGAAGCTCGCGGAGTATTCTCCGCCGTTGGCTCCCGATGTCGTCAGCAAACAGAAACGCTCGCTGGAAGACGCGATTTCCAGCGTCGAGCGGGAGTACACCAAGCCCGCTCCGGCGCCCAAGCCCGTGCTGGCGGAAGATCCGCTGGCGGAGCTGGAGCACATCTTCTCGTCGATCGACCGCAACAAGAACCAGCCGAGCCATGTCCGGCAGCCGCCGATAGCGAAGCCCGAACCTGCCAAGCCTGAGCCGTTCAAGCCGGCGCCGGTGCCGGTGAAGACGGAACCGAGCTGGCAAAGCGCATCAAAGACGGAACCGAGCTGGCAAGGGGCAACGGAGACGGAGTCCGGCGGCTGGCACAAAGTGCCTTCGGCGCCACCGCCGATGCCCTCGCCGCGCGAGGACGATGTCGGCATGCCCGGCATGAACGCCGCCGAGCCGGAGGACGGCGGCAATGTCTTCGCCAATGACGAGCAGCCGGCCGCAGACACTTTCCAGCGGCTGCGGCCGCCGCCACGCAAGCGCAGCTATGGCGGGTTGATCGCGACCGTTGTCGCGTTGCTGGTGCTGGGCGGGGGCGGTTACGGCATCTGGCTGAACAAGGATGCGTTCAGCTCGATGCTCGGCTTGAAAGGCGGTGGCAGCAAGACGGTCTCGACCGAGCCTCTGGTCAAGCCTGCTCCGGCAAAACCGGCCACCGAGACGGCGGCCGCGCCGCCCGCCGCGGGCAACAACGCGACGACTGCCAATGAGCCAGCCGAAACAGCGAAATTCACCCAGCGTCTGACGCCTGAGGGCAAGGAGACCGATCCCGGTCCGGCCGGCGGGCAGAGCACCATCGGCGAGGGCGAATCCGTCGCCGCGCTGACCACACCGCCGCCGGCCGCGCCGGCGACGACTACTCCGCCGGCCCCTGCCGGCACGCCACCGGCTGCGCAAACGCCGGCCGCGACCCCGCCTGCCGCGGGAACGCCGCCTTCCGGTGCTGCCGCCAATCCGCCCGCGCCGGCAGCCGGGACCCCTGCAGCGGGGACCACACCGCCTGCCGCTGGCGCAACGCCACCCCCCGCTGGCGCAACGCCGGCACCCGCGACGGCGCAAGCGACCGTGCCGGTCGGCCAGAAGGCGATCTTCTATGAGGAGCGCACCAGCACGCAGCAGGGCACCGCCGAGCCCGGCAGCATCGTCTGGTCGCTGGTGCAGGAATCGCCGGGCGGCGACCTGCCGCCGGAGCCGGCAATCCGCGCCGAGGCAACCATTCCCGGCAAGGACATCCAGCTGCGCATGACGATCCGGCGCAACACCGACCAGACCTTGCCGGCCAGCCACATCATCGAGATGATCTTCCTGACGCCGGAAGGGTTTGACGGCGGCGGCGTCGACAACATCCTGCGCATCGCCATGAAGAGTTCCGAACAGGACGCCGGCAGTCCGCTGATCGGCATCCCGGCCAAGATCGCCGACGGCTTCTTCCTCGTCGCGCTCAACGACACCAAGGCCGACGAGGACGCCAACCTGACACTGCTCAGGGGACAGGCCTGGATCGACGTGCCGGTGGTCTACAAGACCGGACGGCGCGCCCTGCTCACCATGGAAAAGGGCATCCCCGGCGAGAAGGTTTTTGATGAGGCGCTGAAGGCCTGGGCGACGAAGACGTCGGGCTGAGGAAGGGACGCCCCTCGGATTCTACCGCATCAAAACAGCCGGTATTTGGCTAAGGGTAGTCCGTTGCGCCTGACGTAGTCATTCCAGCTATCGATGGCTTCTCTATTCTCTTCTTGCCATCGGCGCGTCTTTTCAGCCGCGACCGCTGTCGCAATGCCCGATTCAGAAGCTCTGGAGATGTTGATGCCCAGAGCCTTCGCGTCTTCAATCAGCCGGGCACCGATCGAGATTCTGACGGATTTCCGCTGAGATTTGGAACTGAGTCGAAGCATGTTGGAGCCTCCGATCATGCGTATCGTAAAACGCCTGGACGCTCGCGGGCAAGCCAGTCACCCCTCCATCTCCTCGCGCAGCATCTCCAGCTCCAGCCACTCTTCCTCCAGCGCAGCCAGTGTGGTGCGCTCCTTGTCAAGCGCGGCGATGGTCTTCTGGAACGAGACCGGGTCGCGCTCGTAGAAGGACGGGTCGGCGATATTGTTCTCCAGCCGTGAGATCGAAGCCGTCACTGCCTCGATTTTCTTCGGCAGGGACTCCAGCGCGAATTTTTGCTTGAACGAAAGCTTCTTCGCCGGGCCTTTCGGGGCGGCCTGTTCGGCCTTCGGCGCGGCGCTTGCGTCGGCGGTTTCGACCTTGGGCCTTGCCTTGCGGTCCTCCAGCCTGGAGCCGCCGCGCTGCGCCAGCATGTCGGAATAGCCGCCGATATATTCGATCCAGCGGCCACCGCCGTTGGGCGCGATCACGCTGGTGACGGTGCGGTCGAGGAAGTCGCGGTCGTGGCTGACCAGGATCACCGTTCCGGCAAAGCCGGCGACCAGCTCCTGGAGCAGCTCCAGCGTCTCCATGTCGAGATCGTTGGTCGGCTCGTCGAGCACCAGCAGGTTCGCCGGCCGCGCCAGCACGCGGGCCAGCAGAAGACGCGCGCGTTCACCGCCCGAAAGCTCGCGCACCGGCGTGCGCGCCTGCTCGGGCTTGAACAGGAAATCCTTCATATAGGAGACGACGTGGCGCTGCTCGCCGTTGACCAGAAGGTTCTCGCCGCGTCCGTCGGTCAGATAATGCGCCAGCGTCTCCTGCGGGTCGACGGCCTCGCGCTTCTGGTCGAGCGTGGCGATCTCCAGATTGACGCCGAGCCGCACCGAGCCTGCATCCGGGGCCAGCTCGCCGGTCAGCATCTTCAACAGCGTCGTCTTGCCGGCGCCGTTCGGCCCGACCAGGCCGACGCGATCGCCACGCTGGATGCGGGTCGAAAAGCCTTTGACCACGGTAAGGTCGCCAAAACTCTTCTCGATGTTCTTGGCCTCGATCACCAGCTTGCCGGATTCGGCAGCGTCGCTCGCCACCATGGTGGCCGTGCCCTCGGCGCCGCGATGGCTGCGAAAGCGCTGGCGCATGGCCTGCAGCTCGCCGAGGCGGCGCATGTTGCGCTTGCGCCTGGCCGTCACGCCATAGCGCAGCCAATGCTCCTCGCGCACGATCTGGCGGCCGAGCTTGTGCTGCTCGCGCTCTTCCTCTTCCAGAACCTGGTCGCGCCATTCCTCGAAATGCGCAAATCCCTTGTCCAGCCGCCGCGTCTGGCCGCGGTCGAGCCAGACTGTGGCGCGCGAGACGCGCTCGAGAAATCGGCGGTCGTGCGAGATCAGGATCACGGCGGATGAGGTGCGGGCAAGCTCCTCTTCCAACCATTCGATGACCGACAGGTCGAGGTGGTTGGTCGGCTCGTCGAGCAGCAGGATGTCGGGTTCCGGCGCCATCACCCGGGCAAGCGCGGCGCGTCTTGCCTCGCCGCCGGAAAGGTCGTTCGGCTGTTCCTCGCCGGTGAGGCCGAGATGGTCCATCAAATAGGTGGCGCGATGCGGGTCGTCGGCCGGCCCGAGCCCGGCTTCCACATAAGCGCGCACGCTGGCGAAGCCGTCCATGTCGGGCATCTGCGGCAGGTAGCGAACCGTGGCCGAGGGCTGGCGGAACACCTCGCCGTCCTGCGGCTCGATCATGCCGGCGGCGATCTTGAGTAGCGTCGACTTGCCGGAGCCGTTGCGGCCGACCAGCGCGATCTTCTCGCCGGCGGAGGCGCTCAGCGCCGCGCCGTCGAGCAGCGGCGTGCCGCCGAAGGTCAGTTTAATGCCGTCGAGATTGAGGAGTGGCGGCGCCATGTCAGCTTTCGGGAAGAGGATAGGGGTGGGCGAGCAGCAGCGCCCGGCCGCGCTCCAGCGCGATGCCAAGCTGCCCTTTGACCTCGTTTGATATAGTGAGCGAGGAGCCGAAGGCCACCTCGACACGGTCGAGCGGCCATTTGGCGCCCGTGACCGTCAGGCCGGCGAGATCGGAGAAGCCGAGCACCGAGAACAGCGTGCCATCGGCGTAGTCGAAGCGGGCTTTGCCCGGCAGGACGGGCACGCCTTCCTGCGCGCCGCTGGTCAGCAGCACCGTCGTGCCCGCCTCGGCCAGTCGCACGCTGAGAGCCTGATGCAGGAAGGCATGGTCGGCGCGCTTGCCGCCGAAGGCGCCGGCCAGCACCAGGCTGGTGGCGCCGCGCGCAAGCGCCTCGGCAATGGCGAGCTCGCCATCGGTCATGTCCTTTTCGGCCGGAAAGATTTTACGCGGGACGGCGGCGAGATCGTCCGGCAGGTTCGCCGGCACCGAGTCGAAATCGCCGACCCAGAGTTCGGGCACGAGGCCGAGCATGTGCGCATGGCCGATGCCGGCATCGGCGGCGATGATGCGCGAGCCTTCGATCTGGCGATCGAGCCGAGGCGTGCGGACGAGCTCGCCGCCAAGCAGGATGGTGAATGTGCCCATGGCCGTCGCCCTTACCAGCCCCGCCCGCGAAACGGAAGCCTGGCGCATCCAAACGAAGGGCGCTGCGTTGTCGGGTAAGCCGTGATGCCTTGGATGCCCGGCAAACTTCCGCTTGCGCGGCACTTCGGCCGGGCCTATGTCTCGAAACGCTCTAACGGGGTGCCGGACGCTGACTTTGCGAACCGGCTGAGAGGCGACAATGCCAACCCGCTGAACCTGATCCGGTTTGTACCGGCGGAGGGATTAGACGTTTCGGACCATCCGGCGCCTCAATTCCTTGTCACGCGAACGAAGGAGGCGCCGATGCGCTCATTGTTGTCCCAGCTTATTCTCGCAACGGGCCTGGTTTCGCTTTTGGCGGGCGTCGGGCCTGTCGAGGCGAAGGACAAGCTCACCGTCTACACCTATGAAAGCTTCACCGCCGATTGGGGTCCGGGGCCCGCGGTGAAGAAAGAGTTCGAAGCCGAATGCGGCTGCGATCTCGAATTCGTCTCGGTCGCCGACGGCGTTGCCTTGCTCAACCGCGTCAAGCTGGAAGGCGCCGGCACCAAGGCCGACGTCGTGCTCGGGCTCGACACCAACCTGACCGCGGACGCCAAGGCGAGCGGCTTGTTCGCGCCGCATGGCGCGGTCGCTGACATAAACGTCCCCGGCGGCTGGAAAGACGACAGCTTCGTGCCCTTCGACTACGGCTATTTCGCCGTCGTCTACGACACCGAGAAGCTGAAGAGCCCGCCGAAGAGCTTGAAGGAACTGGTCGAGGGCAGCGCCGCCGACAAGATCGTCATCCAGGATCCGCGCACCTCGACGCCGGGCCTTGGCCTGTTGCTCTGGGTAAGGTCCGTCTACGGCGACAAGGCGCCGGAAGCCTGGGCCAAGCTCAAGTCCAAGGTTCTGACCGTGACGCCCGGCTGGAGCGAGGCCTACGGCCTGTTCACCAAGGGCGAGGCGCCGATGGTGCTGTCCTACACCACCTCACCGGCCTACCACATGGTGGCGGAGAACACCGAACGCTACCAGGCGGCTTCGTTCGAGGAGGGCGAGTACCTGCAGATCGAGGTTGCCGGCATCACCACGACTGGCGCGAAGAACCCGCTGGCGGAAAGATTCATCGCCTTCATGACCGGGCCGAAATTCCAGGACGTCATCCCCGAGACCAACTGGATGTTCCCGGCCGGCAAGACCGACAAGCCGCTCAACCCGGCCTTCGACAGACTGGTGAAGCCGACCAAGACCCTGCTGTTCAGCCCCGAAGAGGTCGCGGCCAACCGCAAGGCCTGGGTGGATGAGTGGCTGGCGGCGATGAGCAAATGACGGCGCCCTTCACCCTCCCCCTTGTGGGGAGGGTCGATCCGCGAAGCGGAGCGGGGTGGGGGTAGCGGCGTTGCGCATTTCCTTACCCCCACCCCGGTTCGCTGATGCCGCTTCGCGGCATCCGCTCACCGACCCTCCCCACAAGGGGGAGGGTGGAAGGCCGGCGCTTGACACCCGCGTCACCGCCGGCATCGTTGCCCTCGCCGCTATCGCCTTGCTTATCGGCGGCGCTTTCGCCGGGCTTATCCTCGAAGGCGCGCACGACCCGTCCGGCGCTCTCGCTGCCTTCGACGGCTATCTCTTGCGCGTCGCCCGCTTCACGCTGTGGCAGGCGCTGCTGTCGACGCTGTTGTCGGTCGCGCCGGCGCTGCTGGTCGCGCGCGCCCTGTCCAGGCATCCGACCTTTCCCGGGCGTCGGCTGATCCTGCAGCTCTTCACCGTCCCGCTGGCGCTGCCGGCGATCGTCGCGGCGCTCGGCGTGCTGGCACTCTATGGCCGCGCCGGTTATTTCGCCGGCATCCTCGGTAAATTCGGCGGCGGGGAATGGCCCGGCATCTACGGCCTGTCCGGCATCCTGGTCGCGCATGTGTTCTTCAATCTGCCTTTGGCCACGCGCCTGTTCCTGGAGTCGTTGGCTACCGTGCCCACCGACCAGTGGCGGCTGGCGAGCCAGCTCGGCATGGGCGCCTGGCCGGCGTTGCGGCTGATCGAATGGCCGGCGCTGCGCGCGGCATTGCCGGGCATCGCCGGCCTGGTGTTCATGCTCTGCATCACTTCCTTCACCATCGTGCTGACGCTCGGCGGCGGGCCGTCGGCGACGACGCTGGAGGTCGCCATCTACCAGGCGCTGCGCTTCGATTTCGATCCGGCCCGGGCGGTGGTGCTGACGCTGCTGCAGATCGGCCTGACCGTCGTTGTCGTCGCCGTGCTGATGCGGCTCGGCGCCAACACCGTCGGCGACGCCAATCTGCCGGTGGCGCCGCGCCGCTATCTTGCAACCGGCAAGGTCGAGGCCGTTCTGAACGCCGGCTTGATCGCGCTTGCCCTGCTGTTCGTCGCCGGACCGATGGCGGCAACCGTACTCGCCGGGCTGGATGCGGATCTCGGCCGGCTGGCCGGCGAGGACGCCGTGCGCCTGGCGACGCTCACCAGCGCCGGTCTCTCTTTCGTCTCGGCGCTGCTTTCGGTGATTTTGTCGCTCTCGCTCATCGCGGCCCGGCGCGCGCTGGCCTTGCGCCGTCGCGCGGGCAGCGCCATGTCGCTGCTCGAGCATGCCACCGACACCGGCGCCGGTTTCGTGCTCGTCGTGCCGCCGATCGTGGTCGGCGCCGGCTGGTTCCTGGCGCTGCGCGGCATCACGGATGTCTTCGCCATCGCGCCCGTCATGGTCGTCGCCGTCAATGCGGTGATGGCGATGCCTTTCGCCATCCGCGCCGTTCGTCCGGCCTACGATGCGGCAAGCGAGCGCCATGAGCGGCTCTGCGTAGCGCTCGGCATCTCCGGCTGGAACCGGCTGCGCCTGGTCGACTGGCCGTCGCTCAGGCGGCCTTTGGCCACCGGCTTTGCCTTCGCCATGGCGCTGTCGCTCGGCGATCTCGGCGTGATCGCGCTGTTCGGCAGCGATGCGGTGCAGACATTGCCCTATCTTCTGCTCGCGCGCATGGGCAGCTACCGGACCGCCGACGCCGCGGGGCTGGCCTTGCTGCTCGGCCTCGTCTGCCTGATGCTGGTGGTCGCTGCCGATTGGCTGGGGCGGGAAGCAAAGGCATGATGACGACCAACAACGGCATTGTGGCGGGGACCGGGCTGGCCGTCAGGCTGGAGGACGTTTGGTTCAGCTATGGCGAGGCATCGTTCCGCTTCGATGCCGAATTCGCGGCCGGCAGGATCACCGCCATCATGGGACCGAGCGGCTCCGGAAAATCGACGCTGCTCAATCTGGTCGCCGGCTTCGAAAAGCCAAGCGCTGGCAAAGTGCTGATCGGCGGGATCGATGTCGACAATGCGCCGCCTTCGGCGCGCCCGATGTCGATGGTGTTCCAGGAAAACAATCTGTTCGCCCATCTCTCTGTGGAGGGTAATGTCGGGCTCGGCCGCTCACCATCGCTCAAGCTCACCTCCGCCGACCGCCACGCGGTCGCGGAAGCGCTGGCGCGCGTCGGCCTTGACGGCAAAGAGAAACGGCTGCCGCGCGAGCTTTCCGGCGGCGAACGGCAGCGCGTCGCGCTGGCGAGGGTGCTCTTGCGCGACCGGCCTGTGCTTCTGCTCGACGAGCCTTTCGCCTCGCTCGGTCCGGCGCTGCGCGACGACATGCTGGATCTGGTCGCCGACATCCACGCCGAACGGCACATGACGGTACTCTTCGTCACCCACCAGCCGGAGGATGCGCGCCGCATCGGCCAGGGGATCGTGTTTGTGGACGAGGGCAGGGTCGCGGCAACGGGACCGGCCGCCGATTTCTTCGACCGCTCTGGACCGGACGCCTTCCGGCGCTATATCGGCGATCGAGGCGGCAGCGTGGCCGGATCACAACATATTGCCCGGAAGCGGACATAATTTACGGCCAAACCGGCAACGGGTGATCCGGCGTTTGCTTGCCTTGTCCGGGGGAGTGTGGCTAGGTCCGGCCATGCTGGTCCGGGTGGGCTGCGATTTGCCGAAAGAGTTCGAAAGGAAGCCGATCTGCCGACCGGCGCGGAGAAAGTGTGGATGAAGCCGCTGACGCGATTTTTCGCGTGGGCCGGCTTTGCCGTGGCGCTGGCGAGCTGCCAAATGTTCACGCCGCCGGATGTCCAGGAATCTGGCTTCCAGCCCTCCGACAGGCCGATCACGGTCGACAATGTCGTTGCCAATGCCAAGCTCGCCGACATGGCGAAGGCGCAGCACCCGCGCATCCTGGCGACCTATGGCGGCGAATATTCCGATCCGAAGCTCGAGCGCATGGTGGCCAAGGTCGTCGGCAACCTGACGGTGGTGTCGGCCAATCCGACGCAGACCTATCGCATCACCATCCTCAATTCACCCAACGTCAACGCCTTCGCGCTGCCGGGCGGTTATCTCTATGTCACGCGCGGGCTGCTCGCGCTGGCCAATGATTCCTCCGAGCTCGCCGCCGTCATCGCGCATGAGATGGGCCACGTCACCGCCAATCACGGATTGCAGCGGCAGCAGCTCGAGGCCGAGGAAGGTCTGGCGACCAAGGTGGTCTCCGATGTGCTCGGCGACAATCCGACGGCCAAGGCAGCGCTCATCCGCGGCAAGCTGAAGCTCGCGCAGTTCTCCCGCAACCAGGAACTGCAGGCCGACGCCATCGGCATCAAGTCGATCGGCGAGGCAGGGTACGATCCGTATGCCGCCGGCCGCTTCCTGCAGTCGATGTCGGCCTATACCGATTTCCGCTCGGTCAGCGGCGCCACCGACGCCAGCCTCGACTTCCTGGCCACGCACCCCAACACGCCGCAGCGCATCGACTTGGCGCAGCGGCTGGCCCGCAACTTCGGGCCACCGGGCGTCGGCAGGCGCGATCGCGACGCCTTCCTCGCCGGCATAGACGGCCTGCTCTACGGCGATACGCCGGAAGAGGGCTATGTGCGCGGCCAGACCTTCATGCATCCCGGCCTCGGCGTGTCGTTCTCGGTGCCGGACGGCTTCGTCATCGACAATTCGGCGGCGGCTGTGACAGCGACCGGACCTGGCGACATCGCCATCCGCTTCGACGGCGTGGCGATCGACAAGTCGGTGGCGCTGGCCGATTACATCCGCAGCGGCTGGGTCGCCGGACTGGAAGACTCAAGCGTGCGCCAGGAAACGGTCAACGGCAACGAAGCCGCGATGGCCCATGCCACCGCGCAAGGCTGGCAGTTCGATATCGCGGTCATCCGGGCCGGCGGGCAGGTCTACCGGCTGCTGACCGCGGCACCTTCGGCCAGCACAGCGCTGGAGCCGGTTGCGCGTTCGGTCAGCGGTTCGTTCCGTACATTGAGCGCGGCCGAGAAGGCGGCGCTGAAGCCGCTGCATATCAGGGTGGTCACCGTGCAGCCGGGCCAGAACATGGGCACGCTCGCGGCCCAGATGGTCGGGGTCGACCGCAAGCTCGACCTGTTCCGCGTGCTGAACGCCATGTCGCCCGGCGCGACCGTGTCGGCCGGCGACAAGGTAAAGATCGTCACCGACAAGTAGGGGCCGGCGTCCGCGTTCATGCGGCTCCGCCAGGATTTAGCTCGACGCTGTCTATTCGGTCGGTCCGGGCATGCCGTCGCTGCCGCTGTCCGTCAGAGCCCGTCGCTGCTGACGGTGTCAAAGCCGCCGCTGGTGCCACTGTCCGTGCTGCCGGTGGTGCTTCCGTCAGTGCCGCCGGCGGTGGCTCCGTCAGCGCCGCCGGTGGTGCTTCCGTCAGTGCCGCCGGTCGTGCTTCCGTCAGTGCCGCCGGTCGTGCCGCCCTCAGTGCCGCCATCAGTGCTGCCACTGTCAGATCCGCCGCCGCCGCGGCCGCGGGGCTCGGGATGATCACCGCCATTGCCGCGCCAGGACGCTGGACCAGTATCCTTCTGTCTTGGCTTGACCGGTGTCTCGACGGCCTTTGGCGTGGGTATGCGGACCACCTTTATCTTCGTGACTATTTTTCGCACGATCTTGGGCTTGCACACCGCGACCGTTAAGTCGCTGCGCGCGGGGAGGCCGAGAATGCTCATCGAATACGCGCCTTGCCGCTTGATGCCGGCTTTGAGAAAAGCCAGGGCGCGGGCCGAATCGGCGGGCACGCCGTTGCGGCCTTCCTGGAAGATCAGCGCGAGATCGTTCATGGCGTTGATATGACCCATAGCCGCTGCCTTGAGCATCAGGTCCAATCCCTTGCCGGTATCGGGCTGGACGCCGAGACCGTTGAACAGGGCTCGTCCCCAGGCGGCCATGGCGTAGGGGTCTCCCTTGTCGGACGCTTGCGAATAGAGGCCGTTGGCTTTCGCGGGATCCACGGCCGTCCCTGTTCCAGACGCGGCGATGTAGCCGAGCTCGAACATGGCCCGCACATGCCCTTTGTCAGCCGCATCCTGAATGGCCTTCCTGGCCTCGTCGACCTTGCCGGCCGCCAGCAGCGCCCGCCCGAGCTCGTAGCGGAAACGGTTGACATCGGGATAGGTCTTCACCGCTGCCTCGCAGGCTTCAACCGCCCCACCGCCAATCTCATTCGGCTGCCGGCCGGGGGCGACGCCCTGCAGATCGAGCGGCGCGCCCGCCGCCTGATCGCAGGGGTCGACGCTTGGCGACAGCTTCATCGTCGCTCGCTTGGACGCCTTGTCGGCGCGGATCTGGAAGCCGACCTCGACGGGAGCCGCCGCGCCGATCTGGGGCTCGTAGCGCAAATGGTCGACTTCGTCGGCCATGAGGCTCGAATCCGGAGACAAGGTCCGATCCGGCAGCGACAGCGTGCCGGTCGCCGGGTAGCTCGCGAGCTTCAGGCTGACCGCGGGGTCCTTGGTCGGAAAATCCAGCTTTAGCGGCACCGGGCCGACACCGACCGGAATCCTGACGTCGCGATTTTCGATCGCCTCGGCGGCGCCGGTGATGTGGATGCCGCGCTCCGACGCCGGCTGCGTCTGCTCGACCATGACCTGCCGACCCTCGGGCTCATCGTGGCGCATCAGCACCACCTCGTCGACCAGCGAGGAATTCTCCCATGGAACCTGCTTACCATTGGTCGCTTTCACGACGTCCCGGCGAATGGCGGCCATGACCGTGCGTATCTCCTGGTTCGGCGCCAGCGCGCGGCGGGAGAAGGCGGACGAAAACGGGCTGAGGGCACCAGTGCCGTCATAGGCGACCGCTCCCGGCTCTGTGGCAAAGGCAATGAGCGTGTTCAGCGAGCTTTTCACCTGCGCCAGGCCGGTATCGCCAGCGACGATCAACTGGTCGCGCAGCCAATAGTCCTTGCGCGGAAACGGATTGTTGCGGCAGGCGTCGAGGATGATCACCTGGATCTTCGACTTCGAGC
>NZ_JAVIJB010000027.1:0-102344 GCF_033977165.1 Mesorhizobium captivum | reverse complement strand
CTCAGACGCTTCAACGCAATCGTAGACGGCTTCGTTCTGGCCTCCCAAATATGAACCCGAAGCAAATCTGTGCGCACACTAGCCCCTTGTGGGAGAAGGTGGATCGGCGCGCAGCGCCGAGACGGATGAGGGGTGTTGGAAGGAATGAGGCTGCGGTGATTGCGTACGTCTCACTCCGCTGGAGCACCCTCATCCGTCCGAGCTTCGCTCGGCCACCTTCTCCCACAAGGGGAGAAGGGAAAGTCGCGCTCACCCCTCCACCGTCTCCGACTGGATCAAGCTTTCCAGCATATCCAGCAGGCGCTCGTGCTCCTCGGCGCCGTAGCGCTTTTCGATGGCGTCGTAGATGGCGATGCGCTCGGGCGCCAGTTCCTCGATCAGCGCCACGCCGGTCGGGCTAATCGCGAGCAGCGCTCGGCGGCCGTCGTCCTTGACCTTGTTGCGGGTGATGAACTCCCGCTCCTCCATCGCCTTGATGATGCGAGTCAGGCTGGGCGGCAAGATCGAGGCGCGGTTGGCGAGCTCGGTCGCTTCCAACGGCCCTGTCTCCGCAAGCACACGCAGCACGCGCCATTGCTGCTCGGTGATGTCGTGGCGGGCAAGCATCGGCCGGAAATGCGCCATGATCACTTCGCGGGCGCGAAGCAGAGCCATCGGCAGCGAACGGCGAGTGCTAGGCGGTAGCAAATCAGGTCTCCGAAAAATCCAGTACGACTCGCGGCAAATATTAAGGCTCGGGTCGCAGCTATATCCGCGATTTTGCCGAGAGCGGCAATCCCACCCGCGGAAGCTGCGTCCGCATAGAGAACGACGCTTGACATTCGGCCGTCAAGATGTAATTCACATGTTAACTACAAGGCGGAGGAAACCCTTGCCGCACATGGCGATCGAATATTCGGCGAATCTCGACACGAAGGTCGACATGACCGAGCTCTGCGCGCTGGTCGCGCGCACCGTCCTCGAAACCGGTCTGTTCGAGCCCGGCGCGGTGAGAGTGCGCGCCTTCCGCGCGGAAGCCTATGCGATTGCCGACCGGCTGCCTGAAAACGGCTTCATCGACATGAATTTCCGTATCGGCAAGGGCCGCCGCGCCGAGGAGAAGAAGCGCGCCGGCGAGGCGATCTTCGCGGCCGTCACGGATCATCTCGGGTCGCTGTTTGCCACGCCGCATTTCGCGCTGTCGCTGGAGATCCGCGAGATCGACGCCGAGCTCAGCTGGAAGAAGAACGCCATCCATCCGCGACTCCGTAGCAAGTAAACGGGCGCGGCAAATAATCGAGAACAGGAAAGACCATGGCGGCACTGGACGACAATCTGAGGAAGGCCGGAGCCTATCTCGAACGCTTCCGCAAGGACGGCGTGCTCAACCAGATCGGCGGCGACGCCGCGCCCGCGGCGGATGGCTCGACATATGAGACCATCTCGCCGATCGATCTGAAGCCGATCGCCAGGGTTGCGCGTGGCAAGGCCGCAGACATCGACCGCGCGGCCAAGGCGGCGAAGGCCGCGTTCAAGGACTGGGCTGCAATCTCCGGCGATGCCCGCAAGAAGCTGCTCCACAAAATCGCCGACGCCATCGTCGCGCGCGCCGAGGAGATCGCCTTCGTCGAATGCATGGACACCGGCCAGTCGTTGAAGTTCATGGCCAAGGCTGCGCTGCGCGGCGCGGAAAACTTCCGCTTCTATGCCGACCGCGCGCCGGAAGCGCGCGACGGCCGCTCGCTCAGGGCGCCCAACCAGGTCAATCTGACGACGCGCGTGCCGATCGGCCCGGTCGGCGTGATCACGCCGTGGAACACGCCGTTCATGCTCTCGACCTGGAAGATCGCGCCGGCTTTGGCCGCCGGCTGCACGATCGTCCACAAGCCGGCGGAGCTGTCGCCGCTGACCGCCCGGCTGCTGGTCGAGATCGCCGAGGAAGCAGGACTCCCCAAGGGCGTATGGAACCTGGTCAACGGTTTTGGCGAGGACGCCGGCCGGGCGCTGACCGAACACCCTGATATCAAGGCGATCGGCTTCGTCGGCGAAAGCCGCACCGGCTCTATGATCATGCGCCAAGGAGCGGAAACGCTGAAGCGGGTGCATTTCGAGCTCGGCGGCAAGAACCCGGTCATCGTCTTCGCCGACGCCGATTTGGAGCGCGCCGCGGACGCCGCCGTCTTCATGATCTATTCGCTCAACGGCGAGCGCTGCACCTCGTCGTCGCGCCTTCTGGTCGAGGCGTCCGTCCACGACAAATTCACCGACCTGGTGGCAGAGAAGGCCAGGCGCATCAGGATCGGCCATCCGCTCGATCCCGAAACCGTAGTCGGCCCGCTGATCCATCCGGTGCATGAGGAGAAGGTGCTGTCCTATATCGAGATCGGCAAATCGGAGGGCGCGGTGGTTGCCGCCGGCGGCGGCAAGTTCGCCGGCCCTGGCGGCGGCTGCTATGTCAGCCCGACATTGTTCGTGGGCGCTACCAATAAGATGCGCATCGCCCAGGAAGAAATTTTTGGACCGGTGCTGACCGCCATCCCGTTCAAGGACGAGGCCGAGGCGCTCGCTTTGGCCAACGACACGCAATACGGCCTGACCGGTTATCTGTGGACCTCGGACGTCACCCGCGCGTTGCGCTTCACCGATGCGCTCGACGCCGGCATGATCTGGGTGAATTCGGAGAATGTGCGCCACCTGCCGACGCCGTTCGGCGGCGTCAAGAGTTCGGGCATCGGCCGCGACGGCGGCGACTGGTCGTTCGACTTCTACATGGAAACCAAGAACATCGCGTTCGCCACGGCGCCGCATTCGATCCAGAAGCTCGGCGGCTGACCGGAGACACATGATGGCCCTGCCTCAAACCAACCTCCACCCTGCCTTCAATATCGTGCGGCTCTCCCATGTCGAGCTAACCGTCACCGACCTTGCCAAATCCCGCGCCTTCTATGTCGACACGCTCGGCCTTCAGGTGACCGACGAGACCAGCGACGCGATCTATCTGCGCGCGCTGGAAGAGCGTGGCCATCACTGCATCGTGCTGCGCAAGGCGACGACGCCGGAAGCGCGCGACCTCGGCTTCAAGGTGTTTTCCGACGAGGATCTCGACAAGGCAGCGCACTTCTTCGCGGCCAAGGGCCTGCCGGTGGAATGGGTCGAGCGTCCCTACCAGTCTCGCACCTTCCGCACCCGCGACCCGCACGGCATTCCGCTCGAATTCTATTCGAAGATGGAGCGGCTGCCGCCGATCCATCAGAAATACGCGCTGTATAAGGGCGTGAAGCCGCTGCGCATCGACCACTTCAACTGCTTCTCGCCGAATGTCGATGAAGCGGTGGCCTTCTACAACGAGCTCGGCTTCCGCGTGACCGAGTACACCGAGGACGCTGAAACCGGGAAGTTGTGGGCCGCCTGGACGCACCGCAAGGGCGGCGTGCACGACATCGCCTTCACCAACGGTCTTGGCCCACGGCTGCACCACGTCGCATTCTGGGTGCCGACGCCGCTCAACATCATCGACCTGCTCGACCTGATGGCGACCACGGGCTGGCTGCCGAACATCGAGCGCGGGCCCGGCCGGCACGGCATCTCAAACGCCTTCTTCCTCTACATCCGCGATCCCGACAACCATCGCATCGAGATCTATTGCTCGGACTACCAGACGGTCGATCCGGACCTCGAGCCGATCAAATGGGACCTGAAGGACCCGCAGCGCCAGACACTATGGGGCGCGCCGGCGCCCAGGAGCTGGTTCGAGGAAGGCAGCCTCTTTGCCGGGGTGACGCCGCGCCAGTCGGATCTGGCAGCCTCGCCGATCATCGCGCCCTAGTCTTTCGATGGCATCGTTCCTTCGCGCCCCCCTCTGTCCTGCCGGACATCTCCCCCACAAGGGGGGAGATCGGCAGCTTCTATGTGGAGTCTAAGCATGAGCGCGGGACGTCTCGCCACCTTCACCGCCGGCGGCAAGACGCGTTACGGCGCGATCACCGAAAAAGGCGTCGTCGACCTTTCTGCGCGCCATCGCGAATGGCCGACATTGCGCCAGGTGATCGAGGCCGGCGCGCTGGTGAAACTCGCCGAAGCGGCCGAAGGCTTCACCGCCGACTTCCGGGTCGAGGACATCGCCTACGAGATCCCGATCCCCTCCCCGGAAAAGATCATCTGCGTCGGTGTCAACTATCCGGACCGCAACGAGGAGTACAAGGACGGGCAGGCAGCGCCCTCGAACCCGTCGCTGTTCATCCGCTTCCCGCGTTCCTTCGTCGGCCATGGCGCGCCGCTGGTGCGGCCGCCGGACTCTTCGCAGCTCGACTATGAAGGCGAAATCGTCATCGTCATCGGCAAGGGCGGGCGACGGATCGCCCAGGTGGATGCGCTTGGCCACATCGCGGCGCTTTCGCTGTGCAATGAAGGCACGATCCGCGACTGGGTGCGCCACGCCAAATTCAACGTCACGCAGGGCAAGAATTTCGACCGCAGCGGCTCAATCGGGCCGTGGCTGGTGCCGTTCACCGATGAGGCGCAGATCGCCGATATCGGCCTCACCACCCGCGTCAACGGCGAGGTGCGCCAGCAGGACCGCACCGGGCGCATGATCTTTTCCTTCCGCAAGATCATCAATTACATCTCGACCTTCACCACGCTGGTTGCCGGCGACGTCATCGTCACCGGCACGCCGACCGGCGCCGGCGCCCGTTTCGATCCGCCGATCTGGCTGAAGCCGGGCGACGTCATCGAGGTCGAGGCCGAGGGCATCGGACTTCTGCGCAACGGCGTCGTCGACGAAGGAGCCGGCCGATGATGACGGAAAGCCAAGTCGAGGACGCCGCCTACAGGCTGTTCGAAGCCGAGCGCGGTCGCCGGCAGATCGGGCTGCTCAGCCTCGATTTTCCGCAAGCGACGATGGATGACGCCTATCGCGTGCAGGCGGCGCTGGTGAAGCGGAAGGTCGCATCGGGGCTCACGGTCAAGGGCTGGAAGATTGGCCTGACCTCGAAAGCGATGCAGTCGGCGCTCAGCATCGACATCCCGGATTCCGGCACCCTGTTCGACGACATGTTCTTCGAGGACGGCAGCACGGTGCCTGCTGGCCGCTTCATCCAGCCGCGCATCGAGGCCGAGATCGCCTTCGTCACGAAGGCGCCGCTCGCCGGTCCCGACGTGTCGATCGACGACGTGCTCGACGCCACGGATTACATCACGCCGGCGCTGGAGATCCTCGACACCCGCATCGAGCGGATGAACAAGGAGACCGGCAAGATCAGGACCTTCTTCGACACGATCTCGGACAATGCCGCCAATGCAGGCATCGTCGTCGGCGGCCGCGCGGCCGGACCGCGCGAGGCGGACCTGCGCTGGATTGGCGCCATCGTGTCGCGCAATGGCGAGGTCGAGGAGACAGGGCTCGGCGCCGGCGTGCTCGATCATCCCGCCAAAGGCATCGTCTGGCTCGCCAACCGGCTCCACCAATACGACATGCAGATCGAGGCCGGACAGGTCGTGCTGTCGGGTTCCTTCATCCGTCCGGTCGAATGCGGACATGGCGACCAGATCCTCTCGGATTTCGGACCTTTTGGTGCAATCCGCATCGCCTTCGCCTGATCCCGTTAATCTTCTCTTCTTTTTGCGCAGTTCCGGAGGGAAAACCGCCGCGCACTTTTGGAAAGAAAAAGGCCGGGCGCGAAAAGCGGCCCGGCCAAGAAATGAAGGTCATAACCTTCAGAGGGGAACATCGTCCGGCGCAATGGGAGGAAAACACCGGACGACACCCGTTATGTGGGCTTTGGCCGATCCGTTTGCGACGAACAGAATTCCAAAAACTGTCCAAAATGCGAAAAAATCTCGCTCGAGCAGTGCAAATGTTCAGCCGGCGGCCGCTGCTTTTTCCAGCAGATCGGCATAGTGCCGTCGCGCGACGTCCGGATGCGATCTCAGCCGGCTCTTCAGCACATTGGTTCCGACGTTGCGGAAGAGCGGATTATCGGGATCGCTGGCCGGGCCGCGCGCTTCGGCCGCCAGTTCCTCCGGCAGGTCGAGCAGCGGAATGGTCGCGTCGAGACGGGCGCTGAAGAAGAACGGCACCGAGATGCGTTCGACGCCAGCCGGCGGCGTGACGACGCGGTGCACGGTTGCCCTCAGATATCCGTTCGAGGCCAGTTCGAGCAGCTCGCCGATATTGACCACGAGCGTCCGCGGGATCGGATCCACATCGACCCAGCTGCCGTCATACTCGACCTGCAGCCCCTTGTTCTCGTCCTGAAGCAGAAGGGTGAGGAAGCCGCCGTCCTTGTGCGCCCCGACGCCCTGGTCGTCGCCGGTAGCGTCGCGACCGGGATAGCGAACGATCTTCATGCGGTGGTTCGGTTCGCCGCGATAGATCGGATCGAAGGCGTCTTCCGGCTGGTCAAGGGAGAGCGCGAAGGCCTGGAGCAGGCGGATCGCCACCTCGGTCGCCTTGGCCTGCCAGGCAAGCAGCACAGGCTTGAGATCGGGGAGCGCTGCAGGCCATTGGTTCGGGCCCTGCAGCCGTGTCCAGGCCGGCACATCTGGCCCTTGCGGAAGTGTCGCGCGCTCGACGCCGATGTCGAGCTGCTCGCGCCAGTCGGCCTTGCCCTTGGTCAGTTCGCCGCCGGAGCGCGTGTAGCCACGGAACTGCGGCGACTTCGCCATCTCGATGGCGAGCTTGTCGGCCTCCGGCAAGACGAAGAAACTTCGCGCGGCATCGAGCACAGCGTCGATGTCCGGCTGACTTATGCCATGGCCGCTGAGGTAGAAGAAGCCGACGTCGCGGGCTGCCGTGCGCAGATCAAACAAGAAAGTCCGCCGCTCCGACGCGCCCTGTTCCAGGCGATCGAGATCGAGCACCGGAATTATTCTGGCCATGGACAGGCTCCTCTTGCGACAACTCTTTGTTTTTCGCAATTCCGGACGGAAAACCGCTGCGCACTTTTCTTGGAATTGCTCTGGCGATCCCGCCGCACGATGACATGCGCGGCATTGCGGGTGAAGAAACGCGCCGACCAATCTCGCTGTAAACGGAGCAAGCCGGCGCTCAATTCACGGGCTTTGCGGCAAATAACGTTCGATGCGACCACCGCTTGCTGCGCGTCGCTCATCCGCGATGATCCAGCCGCGCCACCAGCCGGTCGCCGATCCACTGGAAGCCGCAGACCAGCACGATCAGGACGATGACCACGGCGATCATCACGCTGGTCTCGAAGCGCTGGTAGCCGTAGCGGATGGCGAGATCGCCAAGTCCGCCTGCGCCGATGGCGCCGGCCATGGCGGAGGCGCCGACCAGCGTCACCAGCGTCACCGTGAAGCCGGCGACGATGCCGGGCAGAGCCTCCGGCATCAGCACCTCGCGGACGATCGTCCAACGGTTGCCGCCCATGGCGCGCGCCGCCTCGATCAGGCCATGGTCCACCTCGCGCAGCGACACTTCGGCGATGCGAGCATAATAGGGCGTCGCCGCGATCGACAGCGGAACGATCGCCGCCCAGGTGCCGATCGAGGTGCCGACGATCAGCCGCGTCACCGGAATCAGCGCCACCAGGAGGATGATGAAAGGGACGGAGCGGAAGCCGTTGATCAAAGCGCCGAGAATGCGGTTCACCCAGAGGTTTTCGGCGATGCCGCCACGATCGGTGGCGACGAGCGCGAGACCGAGCGGCAGGCCGAAGACGAGCGAGATGAGGCCGGAAGCGCCGGTCATCAGGACGGTCTCCCAGATCGAGCGGAGCAGGAGTTCAAACAGGACCGGCGACATGGCCAAGCACCTCCACATGCGCGCCGCGGTTTTTCAGGAATGCGATTGTCCGCGCGAGACGCGCGGCGTCGGCGCCGGAGACGGCGAGGAACAGCGTGCCGACAGGCTGCTCTTGGACATGATCGATGCCGCCATGCACGAGACGGAATGGGCCAGGCACGCTGGCGCTTAGATCAGACAGCAGCGAACCCCGTGCCGCCTCACCTGCCACATCAACCTTAAGGATCGTTTCAGCGCCTTCGCCCGCGGCCAGCCGGCCGGCGATCTCGGGCGGTAATTGAGGCCGGATGCCGCCGAGCAGGCTGCGGGTGATGTCGGACTTCGGATCGGCGAAGACCTGCCAGACCGCGCCCTCTTCGACGATCCGGCCGGCATCGATCACCGCCACGCGGTCGGCGATCGAGCGGATCACTTCCATCTCATGCGTGATGAGCAGGATGGTTAGGCCGAGCCTGGAATTGATGTCCTTGAGCAGGGCGAGGATCGAGCGCGTCGTCTCCGGATCGAGCGCCGAAGTCGCCTCGTCTGAGAGCAGCAGCGCAGGACGAGCGGCGAGCGCCCTAGCAATGCCGACACGCTGCTTCTGACCGCCTGAGAGCGAGGCTGGATAGGCCTTGGCCTTCTCCGACAGCCCGACGAGCTGCAGCAGCTCGGCGGCGCGCGCCATGCGCTCGGCGCGCGGCCGGCCTTCGATCTTGAGCGGCAGCGCGACGTTTTCCTCAACGGTCTTCGCCGACAAGAGATTGAAGTGCTGGAAGACCATGCCGATGCGGCGGCGCAGCGGCTGCAAGTCGCGCTCGCCAAGTCGACTGATCTCGCGGCCCTCGATGAAGACCTCGCCCGAATCCGGCCGCTCCAGGCCGTTCAGGCAGCGGATCAGCGTCGACTTGCCAGCGCCGCTGCGGCCGATGATGCCGAGGATCTCGCCCTTCTGAACCGTGAGCGAGACCCCATCGAGCGCCGCCGTCGCGCCAAAGCGACGCTTCAGGCCGACGAGGCGGACAACATCTTCCAACCCCTTGGGCTGGATGGTGGCCGGATCGACCATCTTGGCCGTGACATGCTGGTTCATCTCTCTATCCGTTTCAGCGCCGCGCAAATGCGACGGCGGCCCGCTCAACGGCGGACCGCCCGTTCCTGCCAGCCAAGCCCCGATCAATAGGCGCTGATCCCCGTGCCCTTGTAGACCAGGTCGAACTCGGCCTTCACGGTGTCGTTCTGATAGGCGGCGACCAGGGTCTTCACCCAGGGCTCGTTCTCAGCTCCGGCCTTGACGGCGATGAAGTTGCGGTAGGGATTGTCGGCCACCGCCTCCTGCGCGATGCGGTTTTCGGGCGAAAGCCCGCTCTTCAGCGCCCAATCGGTGTTGACCACGGCGGCATCGAGATCGTCGACCGAGCGGCCGACGATGCCGGCGTCGAGTTCCTTGATCTCGAGCTTCTTCGGGTTGTCGGCAATGTCGGCGGTCGTCGCCAGGATGCCGGTGCCGTCCTTCAGCTTGATCAGGCCCTCATGCTCCAGCACATGCAGCGCGCGGCCCTCGTTGGACGGATCGTTCGGCAGGCCTATGACGGCGCCTTCCGGCAGGTCGGCGACCTTGGCGTGCTTCTTCGAATAGAGGCCGATCGGCCAGACGCCGGTATAGCCGACCGGCACGATGTGATAGCCTTGCGTCTTGATCTGGTTGTCGAGATAGGGCTTGTGCTGGAAGGCGTTGGCGTCGATCTCGCCGCGCTCCAGCGCTTCGTTGGGCTGGGTGTAGTCGTTGAAGACCACGGTCTCGATCGTCAGCCCCTTCTTGGCCGCCTCGGCGGTGACGACCCGCCAGACATCCTCGTCTTCGCCGCTGATGATGCCGACCTTGATCGCCTTCTTATCCTCGGCGAAGGACGGCGACGGCGCGGTGAGGCCGATGACGGCAAATGTCGCGGCGAGAAGCGCGGCAAGTCCGGCGCGCCTGGTGAGTGCCGTAGCGAGAGAATTTGAAGCGTTGCCGCGTTCGGACATGATGCGTTCCTTGCGATCCTGAAATCATTTCGGCCTGGCGGAATGCGAAGCCTCGATATCAGCATCACCAATGCTGCCCGCTTGGGCAAAGAAGCGCATTTCCTATCGAACGGAACGTGGAAAATATTCTCTCAAAGATTTTGTGACTTGGAGAATGCTGGCCGCCGGTGAGCAGATGCTCGATCTTCGACAGGTCGAAGCTGCAGCGCTATGAAGCCCGTTGCGCGGCGCGCCAGGGCAAGGGGTCATGCCCCGGCAGCCTCGATACGGTCGGCAGACCTCTGGCTTCCTGAACGCCGAAGCCCAATCGTGTCAGGCAGGCACGCGCCAAAGCCGCATTGCTGTCGATGACGATCAATCCGTTCGTATCATTGAGGCTGGCGGCCACCACCGATAGTTCGGTGCAGCCGAGCAGCGCGGCATCGGCGCCGGCCAATTGCGTGAGATGAAGCGCGCGCTCTGTCTCGGCCGCCGCATCGGCGATCGAGCCGGCCTTGACGAGAGCGATCGCGCTATCGACGCGTTCCTGAAACTCCGCGTTTGCGGGAAGGCAGAGCTCGAACCCCGCCGCCGATATCTTGTCCTGGTAGAAACCGGAGACGAGCGTGCCTCGGGTTGCAAGGTTCGCAACCCGGCCGCGGTTCAAGCTGCGACGGATTTCCGCCACCACCGCGTCGCCGATGTGGATGATCTCCGCATGCGAGTTCGCAGCCAGTTGATCGTACCAATGGTGGGCGGTGTTGCACGGCATCGCGATGCAGGCGACGCCGAGCGCATCGAGCGTCGCGACCGCGGCTTGCAGAGGCGCCAGCGGCCCATGATGGCCGGCGAGGATCGCTTCGGTCCTGTCCGGGAGCTGCGGCACGCTGAGGATGACGGCCGGCACATGTTCGTTGTCGCGCAGCGCCTCGGTCATCCGGGTCAGCTTGAAGTAGAAGTCCGCCGATGCAAGCGGGCCGAGACCGCCTATGATGCCGAGCTCAGGACGGATGCTGTCGTCGATCATCGGACGGGCTCGGCTTCGGGCACTTCCGAGACGGCTTCAACAGGCTGCGCCCCCTCCCTGTGGCTGGGCGCGATCATTGCCGTGCTCGCCGCGACGGTGCTGACGCTGGACAGCGTCATCAGCGTATCCACGGCCGCGTCCACCGCGACGAACAGGGCGAACGCCGCTTCGAAGGGAAGCTTCAGGTAACTGCACACGATGGACATCTGGGACAGGATGAGCAGGCTGCCCATGCCGCCGGTCGTGAGCGCGAGAAGCGCCGAAACAATGCCGACGAGCAGGAGGTCGGGCACGCCAAGCGGATGGCCGTAGAGCTGGGCGATGAACAGGGTGCCTGAGGTGTAGAGAAGCGCGGGGCCGGTCCGCAGCAAGGCCGCCTGCAGCGGCACGAGCAGCTCGACGACCACCAGGCTGAACCTCAGCCGCTCGCTCAACAGGTTGATGACCCACGGCAACGAGGCGACCGTGGAGCGCGTGGTGATCGCCACCATGAGAAGGGGCTGAAGGGTCTTGGTCGTGGTCCAGTAGCTGCGTCGCGACCGGATGGCGATAATTGCAAATGCAACGGCGAGGAATGTGAGGCAGGACAGGCCCATCACCAGCAGGTAGCCGCCCATCAACGTGAGCGGCTTGGTTCCGGTCGAGGCGGTCTGATCGGCGATCAGGACGAAGGTTGCGAAGGGCAGTCCCCAGACGAACCAGTTGGTGAGCACCGTGCAGGCCCGGTAGACGGCATTGAGCGCCTGGGACAGGCTCATGGACGAGGGCTGGGGAACCTTGCCCATTGCAAGGCCGAAAAGCAGGCAGAACAGCAAGACCTGAATGGTCTGGCCGGAGGCGAGCGCGTTGAAGACGTTGTTCGGCACCAGGTCGAGCAGGATCGAATGCTCACCGTTTGCGTTCCCGTTGGACGGCGGCGGCTGGAACGGGAATGCGAGATCGGTGGATACGCTGCCCTGGGAATTGATGAACTCGCCGAGCTCGATCCGCGACTGCGGATTCTCGATCTGGCCGGGCTGCAGGATCAGCGAATATGTGCCGCTCACCAGCACGGCCAGGAACGAGACGACCAGCACGGCTATGCCGACCTTGCCCAGGTAACGGACGGATTTCGGGTCCTGGACCATCGCCGTGATGGAGAAGATGACCGACGACACCAGGTAGGGCAGGACGACCATCTTGAGGAAATTCAAGTAGACCTGCGCGACAGGGCTGATCGCATGGGAAAAGGCTGGGTAGTAGAGACCGCACAGGATCCCGGCCAGAATCATCGCGATCGTCGTCACCGGCGAGCGCAATATGCGCCTCGCCGCCAGGCGCCAATCGAAAGGCAGGGGCGCGGCTAGTTCGGAGACGGCCATGGTCAGGCTTTGCTCCCCTGGCGATAGCGCGCGATGATCTCGTCGGTGTTGAGAACCTGCTGACCGCGCGCGAGATCGAGATAGAGGTCGACAAAGGCCGCGAGATGCGGATTGTCCGGCCTCACACCGATCGCGATGGTGTCGACCTTGTCCGTCAGCGTGATCGAACGCGCCACGACGGTCATCGACGGATCGTCGACCATCAGCTTCTTGATCTCGAAGTCGTCGCGATAGGCCATGTCGATCGTGCCGCTCCGGATCGCGTCGACAACCGTATTCCATCCCGCGAAGCGACGGATCTGCGCGTTCGGGAAGGTCGTGGCCGCATAGGTGGCGAATGAGGAGCCCTCGATCACGCCGAGATCGCCTGAGAAGTCGCGGATGATCTGTTCCGGCGGCTTGCCCTGCGTAATGCGCGCCAGGTTGAGGCGGTTGGCGAGCAGCCCCTGATGCAGCATGGCATAGGGTCGCGAATAGAGGATCGAGCGCCCGCGCTGAAGGGTGCGGCTGAGCTTGCCGATCGCCATGTCCGCCTGGCCGGACATCAGCTGTTTCACCATGCCGTCGAAGGTTACGGCGGATCGGTCGAACACCGGCTCGACGCCAAGCTCCGCGGCTATGCCGCGGGCCAGTTCCATGTCGATGCCCTTGTCCCCCGACCCATCGGCCGGGAAGAACGGATCGGAAGCGAAAGCCGGCATGGCGATGCGCAGCGCATTGTTGCCCGTGGCAGGCTTCGGGGCGTTCTCCGCCTGAGCGTTAGCTGATCGCACCTGCGCGATCAGCAACCCGCCGCCTCCGGCCGCAAGCAAGGTACGACGTGTAAGCGACATGCGCGTTCTCAATTCGTGCAAGAGAGCCGGACAAACAGATCTGACCAATTCGCAGTTATGCACGGCGAAGTTAAACAAACGTATCCTTTAAAGCTTTAAATATACTAGCAGACACAGCAACCCCGGCATCGCTTAACATGCAATTGCTCTAATATATCGAGAGCCGCGCAAGCACCGTCCAAGGTCCGCCGATCGCGCTACCCCGGCATGGATCGTCAGAATGTCTCGACCCATGGCCTGAGTTCGACCTCGAAGCTCCAGGCGCTGCGATGCTGGCGATGGACCGCGAGATAGGTCTCGGCGATTGCGTCGGGCGACAGGCGGCGATCGGGACGATCGGGATCGGCCGCCTGTCCGGGCGGTTCGATCTGGCCATCGATAATGAAATGCGCGACGTGGATGTTTTTGGGGCTGAGCTCGCGCGCCATCGACTGCGCCAGTCCACGCAGCCCGAATTTCGGCATGGCGAAGCCGGCCGAGCCGGAGAAGCCCTTGAGGCTCGCGGTAGCGCCGGTGAACAGGATCGAGCCGGAGCCGCGCTCAGCAAGCCGGCGCGCTGCCTGCTGGCCGACGAGGAAGCCGCCATAGGCACCGACGAGCAGGGCCTGCTTGACCACCTCGGGATCGAGCTCGGCGATCGGGCCGCGCGTGCGGCCGCTGGCATTGAAGACGGCAATTTCGAGCGGGCCGGCCTTGTCGGCCGCTTCGAACAGCCGTGCCACCGAGGCGGCGTCCGAGACGTCGGTTTCCACCGCCTGCGCGCCGGTCTCCTGGGTCAGCGCCGCGAGCTTGTCGATATTGCGGGCGGCAAGGACGACGCGATAGCCCTCCTTGCCGAGGAGCCGCGCCAGCGAGGCGCTGAGGCCCTGCCCAGCGCCTGCGATTACTGCAACATTGGCTGCCATGTCGTTCCTCCTTGCGATGTGACGTTCGGCCGGTGCCGACGGTCGCACAGGCTCGCGCCTTCCGCGGCAGGAGGCAAGAACGGCGTTGCTCGATTTTCACCGTTCGACGCAAAAAGCCGTGAAGCGATGCGAGGCTTCGCTGACTGCGGCGAAGGACTTGCCTGCCGGACAGATCCGTCCGACACGTGGTTCAACGGCGATTCGAGGAGCGACCATGGAACCAATCTGGGCCGTCGGGCTGATGACCGGCACGGTGCTCGACGGCAATGTCGACGTGGCGCTGATCAAGACCGACGGCGAGCGCATCGCCGACTTCGGCACCTATGCGCTAGCGCCCTACCCGCAATCGATCCGCAGCCTGCTCGAAGAGACGCTGCGGCAGGCGCGCGCCTGGAATTTTGAAGGGCCGGAGCCGGCGATCTTCCGCGAGGCCGAGGACGCGTTGACACGCGCTCAGTCGGCCGCGGTCAGGGATCTCGTCGAGAGCTATGGGATGAGCATGGCCGATATCGGCGTCGTCGGCTTCCACGGCCAGACTGTGCTGCATCGTGCCCCTCAGCCGGGACGGATCGGCCGGACGCGCCAGCTCGGCGACGGCGAGCTGATGGCGGCGCTTCTCGGCACCAAGGTCGCCTATGACTTCCGCTCAGCCGATGTGGCCGCCGGCGGGCAAGGCGCGCCTCTGGCTGCCGCCTATCATACGGCGCTGCTCAAGGAGGCGGACGCCAGCGGCGACACCGCCGTCCTCAACCTCGGCGGCGTCGGCAACATCACCTGGTGGGACGGCAAGGACGCAATCGTCGCCTTTGACACCGGACCGGCCAATGCGCCGGTCAACGATTTCATCAAGTCGAAGGGCCTCGGCGAGATGGACCGCGACGGCAAGCTCGCGGCCGCGGGCACGGTCGACGAGGCAAGGCTCGAGCAGTTGCTCCAGCATCCCTTTCTTACCAAGCCTTACCCGAAGTCGCTCGACCGCTTCGATTTCACGGCGGCGATGGCCGATGGGCTCGGCGTGGAGGATGGGGCTGCAACGCTGACGGCCTTCACGGTGTCCGCCGTCGGCAAGGCGCTCGACCTCTTGCCGCGCCGGCCGAAGCGGCTGGCGGTCAGCGGCGGCGGCCGCCACAACCCGACAATGATGGCGATGCTTGGCCGCCGCGCCGGCGTCGAAGTCGTGCAAGCCGAGACGCTAGGCTGGAAGGGCGACGCGGTGGAGGCGGAGTGCTTTGCGTTCCTGGCGGTGCGGGTGCTGCGCGGCCTGCCGATCAGCTTTCCGAGCACAACAGGTGCGCCGCAGCCGATGCGCGGCGGAAAGCTGGCAGGCTAGACCATGATCCCGAAAAGTGGAGGCCGATTTTTTGCTACGCTGACCTTCGGTTCGGAAAAGATCATCGTCAAAACAAGAAACTGATCACGAGGACAGCTTCTTCTGCAAGAACATCCGGCTGCGGCCGACCGGAAAGTCGGGAAGCGTACCGAACGGCTGGTAGCCCTGGCGCTGATAGACCTTGGCGGCAGTCGGGTTGAAAGTGTCGATCCAGGCGGCCTGGCAGCCGCGCGCCAGCGCTTCCCGCTCCGCGGCGTCCAGCATTTCAGCGGCGATGCGCCGGCCGCGCAGCTTTTCGTCGACCCAGAGCCATTGCACATAAAGCCAGCCCCACGCGGTGTAACCGGATATACCGGCGACGATCGCTCCGGCATCGTCGCGCACGAAGACGGCAAGCGCCTTCCGGGCTGAAGCGCCGACATCGCCGTCATTGAAAGCGGTGAGGCTCTCGCCGAGAAAAGCGAGGTCCCGAGGCAAGGGCTCGGCGGTAATCTCGAGCGTGGTCTTCATCGTGGCTCCGGGTGCGGTTCGCAAGCCAGCCTTAGCGAAGGAGCGAACAGAGACGCAAGCCTATTGCCTCCTATTGCCGGCCACCACCCGATGGCCATGCCGCGGCCGACGCAGCCACCAGCATCAGCAGGGCGGCGACCAGGGCGCAGTTGGCGAAGCCGAGGCCTGTGTAGAGCGGACCGAAACCGGCGGTGCCGACGGTCACGGCGAGATACGTGACCGCGCTGTTCAGGCCCATGATGGTGCCGCGCCGCGCAGGGTCGAGCGCGGTGAGGCGCATGACCAGCACGTTCAGCCCGAAATGGTTGGCCAGGCCCCAGGCGGCGATCGTCGCCATCAGCGGGCCGAAGCCACCGCTAACCAAGGCCATCGCGACATAGACGGCGGCGACCAGCAGATAGGCGAAGGGCATGACGCGACGCGCGCCGAGACGGTCGATGATGCCGTCGAGCAATGCGGCCGCGCCGAAGCCGAGGCCGTAAGCGACTGCCGCGAGGCCGTTGGCGCTGACCGGCTCGCCGAGGTCTTTGTGGAGATGGTCGCCGAGATAGCCGTAGACGCCGTAGAAGGCGGTCATGAAGGCGCCGCAAGCGATGAGAAGCGGAATGATCCCAGGCACGGCGAGCGCGCCAAGCGGCGAAGGTGCGGGACCGCTCTTCCTGGTGTCGCGCAGCGAGCTCATCGTCAGACCTGCGACGGCGGTTCCGGCGAGAAGCGCAACGGCGGCGAAGACAGCGCGCCAATGGACGAGATCGGCCAGCACGGCTGACAACGAGACGCCGGCGACCATGGAGAGCGTCCAGCCGGTCAACACGACGCCGATCGTGCCGCTCTCGCGGCCGGCCGGCGCGATCGCCGCCGAACTGGCATAGATCGCCGGCATGGCGATGCCAGCGGCAACGCCGGCAACAAGCTGGGCCGCGACCAGCGCCGTCACCGTCGGCGCGAGCGCGCTGGCCACCAGCGCCAGTGCAAGCAAAAGCAAAGCGCCCTGCAGCATGCGGCGCGCGCCGATCCTGTCGATGTAGCGGGCGAGAAAAAGCGCGCTGGCCGATGTGCCAAGGCCGAAGGCGGCAGCGGCCGTCATCACCGCCGGCACGCTTGTCCCGAACGATGCCGCGACAGCGGACGCGATCGGTCCGAGAACCAGCGAGTTGGAGCCGATGACGGCGATGCAGCCGGTGAGCAGATAGGCGGCCGCCGGGATGGGCGCGCGCGACGCCGCAGCCATAATTGCTGATTGATCACTGTTCGACATATCTCCATAATGGCCGAATTAAATTCAGCATCAATGGAGAACTTCCATATGGACGCAGAAACAGATGACGTTCAGCGGAACAGGCAACCTGCCCGCGATGTCGACCCGATCGACCGAAAAATATTAGGTGCGCTGGTCGATGACGCGACCATCAGCTATGCCGAGCTCGGCGAGCGCGTCGGCCTGTCGCCGCCGGCGGCGCATGAGCGGGTGAAGCGGCTCAGGCGCAGCGGCGCCATCCGCGCCACCTCGGCGATCATCGATCCGAAGGCGGTGAAGAAGCCGCTGCTTGCCTTCGTGCATATCGACACAAGAGGCTGGGGCAAGACACCGGAGCTGATGGCGATTTCGGAATGCCCGGAAGTCGAGGAGATCCATTCGGTCGCCGGCGACACCTGCATGCTGCTCAAGGTGCGCACCGAGGACACGCGCGCGCTCGAAGGTCTGCTGTCGCGCATTTACGAGACGCCGGGCGTGGTCTCGACGCGCAGCTATGTGGTGCTGTCGACCTATCTCGAACGGCCGGTGCAGCCCGAGATCACGGCCGAATGGCCGGCGCCTCGGCACATGGCGACGCCGGTGTACTAGACTGCCGTCAGACGATCAGGGGTCAGACTTCCCTGTTGTCGAAAAGGAACATTTGGACGCCCGAGTCATCAGGTGCATAGATTCGGCGATCCGCCCCGGCCGCCCGTCCCTCCGGGCTTGCGAACGCCTTTTCGATCGCCGCAAGGTCGTCGAAATACAGCGTTCCAATCCGGTGGATATTGGAAGTTCCTACCGGCGTTGCGATGGGACCGTAGCTGACTTCGTATTTCCTGAGACCTGGAATCTTCTTGGCGAGAGGTACGTGGATTTCGAAGTAATGTCGGTCGAATGCCTCCACGTCCTTCGGTGTCGGGTAGATTACGACCATCCGGGCCATTGTGGTGCTCCTTCTGTTCGGACACACCAAGGACGATCCGAAGGATCGATACGGAACGCGACGTAGAAGATTTTTTGAAGACCTTGAGGGCGCGTGCTTTGCCGAGCGTCGCAACGACCAACGCAGCTACCACAACCGACCGATCTTACAGGTTCGTGGCGTCGCGGTAGATGTCGAGGACACGCGTGACGCTGCCGATCAGAAGCTCGTGTGCGGTCGGCTCGATCCGGCCGGCGCCGACCTCGGCATCGAGATGCCCGAGATACTGGCTGATTAGCGGGCGCGGAATCTCGCGGTCGCCAAGTGCGGCCAGCAGCGCTTCGGTGGCATGCTGCGCGTCTGGAGACCGCCAGTAGTAGCGGATGCGGTCGCTGAAGGAGAAATGTCGCTGCAGGCGCTGCTCGTCGGGCGTGCCCGGATAGTATTTCTGCCAATTGCCGGGCGAGGCCAGCATGATGCGCTCCATGGCGGCCGGCAGGTTTTCGCGCGATGGGTGGGCTGCCAGCTGGTCGGCGATGGAACTCAAGCCATAGAGCGCCTCGCGCAGCGCGAAGGTGAGCCAGGGGCCGACCTTGAGGATGGCGAAGCCGTCACGCACCAGCGTGGCAAGCGCTTCGGCCGGCTGGTAGTCGGTCGAATGCGCCTCGAAGACGAATTGCGGCATGCTCTCGAGCGACGCCACCAGCTTCGTCGCCTTCTGAGGCGCATAGGCGATGATGTCGGCATTGCCGAACTCGACGCCGGGCTGGACGACGACGCCGACGGCGCGGGCGAAGGCGGCATCGAGGCCGAGGCGGGAGAAAGCCTGGCGATGGACCTCGACGGTGCGCAGCGCGTCAGCCGGCTCGGTCACATGCATATTATCGAGCGCTTCCAGCGCGCCGCCGGGCACCGGCACTTCGGTGCCGATGATGTAGACGGGTTTTTCACCGCCGGCGCGCGCGACCGCGGCCTCGGCGGCCACTGCAAGGTCGGCGGCGCGCGCGGCGATCGTCTCGTCGGCGAGCGCCACCGGATCGTCGGCGCAAGCCATGCTGGTGTCGAGATGCAGCTTGGTGAAGCCGGCGCCGGCATAGGCGTCGATCATCGCCGCTGCCTTCCGCATCGCTTGCGCCGCGGGCAGGTGCTTCCACGGATTCGGGCCGAGATGGTCGCCGCCAAGGATCAGCCGGTCGAGCGGAAAGCCGGTCTTGCCTGCATGCGCCTCGACGAAAGCGCGAAAAGCGGCCGGCGTCATGCCGGTATAGCCGCCCTCGTGATTGACCTGGTTGCAGGTTGCCTCGATCAGCACATCGGCGCCATGCGCTGCACCATGGCGGAGCGCCGCTTCGATCACCAGCGGATGCGCCGAACAGATCGAGGCGATGCCGCCTGCCGCGCGGCGCGCGGCGATCCCTGCGAATCTTGTCGTTGCGGCGCTCATGCGCGTGCCCCTGCCTTGGCGATAAAGGCCTCGACATCGGCGAGCCGGTGAATGCCTTCCATCGGCCCTTTGCGGGTGACCGCGAGCGCGCCGCAGGCATTGGCGATGCGCAACGCATCCGCGGGTGCTGCGCCGCGCAGCCAGAAGGAAACAAAGGCGGCGCCGAAGCAATCGCCGGCGCCGGTCGGATCGATCTCCTCGACGGCAAAGCCGGGTAAGGCGACCGTGCCCTGTCGGCCGTGATAGGCGGCGCCATCGGCGCCCTTCTTCAAAACAATGCAGGAGATGCCTCGCCCCAGCAGTTCGCCAACCGCGCCCTGCTCGTCGCCGGCCGAGGAAAATAGAAACAGCTCGTTGCCGCTCGGCAGGAAGACATCGGTCTGTGCGAGCACCTTGTCGAGCGCCTGACGCATGCCGGAAGCCTGCATGATCTCGCGGCGGATGTTGGGATCGAAGGACACGGTTCCGCCCTTGGCCTTGACGGCCGCGATCGCGCCAAGCGCGACTTCGGTGGCGCGGTCGGAAAACAGCGAGGAGCCCATGACATGGACATGGTCGGCGCTGGAAAGCAGCCGTTTGGCCGCGTCGTCCATCTTCAGCAGGCCGGCGGCGCTGTTGCGGATGTTGAATACGAAATGCCTGGAAGCATCGGGCCGATAGGTGACGAAGGCGGTACCGGTGGCGTGGCCTTCATGGACCGCGATTGCCGAAACGTCGGCGCCGAGCGCGCTGAGCCGATCGATATTCACTTGACCGAAATCGTCCTTGCCGACGGCGCCGATGAGACCGGCGGGCTGGCCGAGCGCCGCCGCCTGGCCGATGAAGATCGCCGGCGCGCCGGACGGGAACGGCCCGACCAGCGGTCCGGGCTCGAGAAAGCTCTGGCCGATGCGCTCGGCCATGATCTCGACGAGGATCTCGCCGGCTGAGACCAGCTTCTTCATCACGTCCTCCCGGCATTCGTCCGCGGAGTCCGCTCTCTGGATCACCGCAGATACCAAAAATTGAATACGGCCTTGGGTTTTTCACGTCAATTAATAAATTTACGCGTGGAATAATTTTACAAGGCACGTTGAAACTTGCAAAGTTGTCTGTAAAGTTTCAACTTGCAGTCGCGCGCCGACGCACCGTATCTAGGCACCGGAGCAGCGCATGGGAGCAAGGATTCCATGTCGCGAGGATTTGAATGCCGATGACGCATAAGACTATGGAGGATTTTGCCCGTTCCTGCGGCGTCTCCAGGCCGACTTTGTCGAAGTATTTCGACGATCCGACCAGCGTCAAGCCGGCGACGAGAAAACGCATCGAGGAGGCGCTGCGCTCGTCCGACTACCAGCCCAATCTGTTTGCGCGCAATCTCAACCGCAAGCGCACTCGCAGCATCGGCATCGTCGTGCCGACGGTGACCGACCCCTTCTATTCGGAGATGGTCAGCCGCATCGAGCTCAGGCTGCGCGACGAAGGCTATTGGCCGATCGTCATTTCCTCGCATGGATCGAGCGAACTGGAAGCCGAAGCGACGCGGACCATCCTGTCGCTGAAGGTCTCCGGCGCGCTCATCGCACCGCTCGGCCGGCGCTCCGACCCACGGGCGATCGAGAAGCTGACGCAGGCCATCCCGATCGTCTATTTCGACACCTATCTCGAGGGCGACACGCCCTTTGTCGGCAACAACAATGTGCAGAGCATGTCGACCATCGTCGAGTATCTCTGCCGGTCAGGCGACGCCCCGGTCTATTTCGACATCCCCCATGTCAACCACAATTCGCGCGAGAGGGTGGAAAGCTATATCGATGCCATGAGGCGGCTCGGACAGGAGCCGGCCGTGTTCGGCAACATCGAGGACTACACGTGGGAGTTTGAACGGATCGGCTACGAGCAGACGGAGAAGATGCTCGGCAATGGCGGCCTGCCGGGCAAGACGATCCTGTGCGCCAATGACCGCCTCGCCTTCGGCGTGATGGCGGCGGCCTTCTCGAAGGGGCTGAAGGTGGGCCGCAAGGCCGATTGCGACCTGCGCGTCGCCGCCCACGACGACCATCCGCTCAGCCGCTACACATGCCCGGCGCTCACCACCATGGCGCAGGATTTTGCGGCGATGGCCGGCCGCAGCGTCGAGACGCTGCTCGCCCTGCTCGACGAAGACGGCACGACCGTCGCGCCGAAGGTCAAGCTCGACGCGACGCTGGTGATGCGCCAGTCGGCTTAGGCTTCGCCGAACCCAGAGTCGAATTTTCGCCAAGCGGCGACGGCTACCTCAGGCGAGCAGGCTCGCCGCTTCGTCCTCGCTAAGCAGCGGCGGCTGGTCGACCGTGCCGACGACGGCGACGGAGTTGCGGCTCTCGCCGGAGGCCAGGATCGCTTCCATGATCTCCAGCACGTGCAGCGCCAGTTCGCCGGACGCGCGCGGCCTCCTGCCTTCCGACAGCGACCGCGCCAGGTCGGCGACGCCGAGCATGCGGTAGTTCGCCCGATCGGGCGCGGCATAGGGCCAGTTGCGCGCGCCATAGAGTTCGTTCTCGCTGGCAAAATCCTTCCAGTCGGCGCCGCGCGCCGATAGCGAGACAGTGCCGCCAAAAGTGTCGGGATCGGGCAGCCTGAGCGAGCCTTCCGTGCCGTGCAGTTCGATCGGGTGGTTGGAATGCTTGAAGACGTCCCAGGATGCGCCGAAGGCGACGGTGGCGCCGGAGCGGAATTCGAGCAGCGACAGGATGTTGGTCGGCGTGCCGACCCTGAAACTGGTGTTCTTGTATGGCCCCTCGGCGGTGATCAGCCGCTCCTCCTGGCCGCGCGTCGCCATCGCCATGACGCGGGCGACCGGACCGAGCAGGTTGACGAGCGTCGTCAGATAATAGGGCCCCATATCGAAGACCGGACCGCCGCCCGGCTGATAATAGAATTGCGGATTGGGATGCCAGTGCTCCATACCGCGCCCCATCATGAAGGCGGTGCCGGTCACGGCTCGGCCGATCGCGCCCTCGTCCATCAGCCGGCGCGCCCGGCGCCCGGCGGCGCCGAGAAAGGTGTCGGGCGCCGAGCCAAGGGCAAGCCCACGCTTGGCAGCCTCGGCGACCAGCCGGCGGCCATCGCTGGCCGAGGTCGCGAGGGGTTTTTCGGTGAAGACATGTTTTCCGGCCGAGAGCGCCGAAAACGAGATGTCGAAATGCGCCGAGGGAATGGTGAGGTTGAGCACGAGATCGACCTCCGAATCGGCGAGCAGCGCATCGACGCCGAGCGCGCGCAGGCCGTATTCCCCGGCGCGTAACGCCGCCATGTCGGCGGAGATGTCGGCACAGGCGCGCAATTCCACACCGGTGAAAAGTGCCGCGTTGCGCAGATAAGTCATCGAGATGTTACCGCAGCCGATGACGCCGATACCGAGCTTTGTCTTTGATTTCCCGTGCATTTTCGAAATGTCCTCCCAGCGCCGCCGCATCGCGGCCCTACCCTTGTATCGACAAGCAGCCGAATTTCCGACTTCGCTATAGCGCATTTTAAATATTGACGCGCGTAAAATTTTTATAGAGCATGTGAAAACGCTGGCGCAGCATTGGAGGCCGCCAGCCTTGAGGAGGAGAAAATGACTGACATGAAAAAACGGCCGACCGCCGGTACGAAGCCCGTGGGTCATGCGCGCATTGGATTTTCTCGCCGCGGTCAGGGACCGCGACGGGTTCAGGCATAGATCACCTTGGCCCCGATCCTATCAAGCTGGTTGCGTATCGGACCGGGCAGGCCATCGTCCGTGATCACCACATCGACGGTCGACAGCGAAAATGCCTTGGAGGTCCCGCTGACCCCCCATTTGCTCGAATCCGCGAGGAGGACGACGCGCCGGGCCATGCGAACGAGGTTTCGCTTCGTTCGCGCCATGTCTTCGTTCACGTCGACCACATCCAGTGACGAGTCTATCGCATGCGCTCCAACAAAGACCTGATGCGCCACCAAGCCGCCGAGAGCCGTGTCGGCATCGGTGATCAGCGTGCTCACCGTGTCGGGATAGACGCGGCCGCCGATCATGTGAACGTCGAGTCCGGGACGATGCATCAGATGCTGCACGATATTCATGGCCGTGGCCGCGACCACGACATTATTGAGCGGCGGTAACTGCATGGCAACCTGCATCAATGTCGAGCCGCCGTCGAAGATGACCGATTGGTTGTCCTCGAACAGGGCTACCGAAGCCCGGGCGATGCGCATCTTTGCATCGAGATTGGTTTGCATCCGCCGGGCGAACGCGGCCGTGGTTGAATCGGTGGTCCGGGTCACCGCCCCTCCACGGGTCTTGGTCAGCAGTCCCTTGCGGTCCAGTATCTCGAGGTCGGAGCGTACCGTGACTTCCGACACGCCAAAACCGTCTGACAGGTCCTTCGTGCGAACCTGTCCGCTGCGTTGCACCTCGCCCAGGATCGATTGGCGTCTCTGCTCCGACAACATTGCCCTGCCTTTGCCTCCCTGCGCCAAGCAACCGCTCCTCGGCTCACCTTACCAAAAATACGCGAATTCGAAAGCTTTCGAAAGATTGCATTTCTCATTTCTTTCGCAAACACTGGGTTCAGGGATTTCGAAATCAAACGATTGGGGAATTTTGCACTCATGAGCCTAGGAACCAAGGTGCGTCTTGCACGCCTCTTCTCGCATCCATCAGGCAACCTTTTTGGCGGCGCGGTCGACCACTTTGTCGGCTATGGCGACGTGCGCAAAGGCGGTCTTGCCGACCTGCCGGGCGCGCTCGCGCGCGTCATGGTGGGCAAACCCGACTACGTCAGCATCCAGCCTGGCACCGCCCGCCATCTGTGGCCGCAATACGCGGGCGAGGCTTCGCTGGTGATCCAGGCTGGCTGCTTCACCCCGGACGATCGCATCAGTGAGTTGATTGCAACGCCCGAGGATGCGGTACGCGCGGGCGCCGATGCGTTGGCCGTGGCCATTCCGGTGCGTGGCGCGACCGAGGGCAAGTACATACGCTGGCTGACCGATTCGGTGAATGCGGCGGCCCGCTACGGCATGCCGGTGGTGGCGCATATCTACCCTCGCGATTTCACCGACGGAGCAAAAATCGTCTTCACCCCCGACGAGATCGCCTATGCGGCGCGCATCGGCTACGAGTCCGGCGTCGACGTGATCAAGATCGGCTACACGGGCGATTTCGAGTCGTTCCGGGAGACCGTCCGGACCTGCCCGGTTCCGGTTGTGATCGCGGGTGGTCCGAAGACCGATACGCTGCTCGGCGCCCTTCAGCAGACGGCGGACGCCATCCGAGCCGGCGCGCGCGGTGCCGTGGTGGGCCGCAATCTCTGGGGGCATGGCGATCCGCAGAAGGCAGCGCTTGCCTTCCGGGGCGTCATCCATGATGGGCTTTCGGCAGAAGACGCCCTGGCGAAGGCGGGCGCCTGACCGATGCCCACCGTCCCTTCAATCCTCGGCTTCGGCGCTATTGCCATCGACGACATCGTCTATGTCGATCAGCCGTTGTCGGCGGGCAAGGGGAAGGTTCTGCAAAGTGCCCGCGCTTTCGGGGGAAATGTCGCGACGGCCCTTGCCGCCGTCGCGCGGCTCGGCGGAACCGCCGGGTTCGTCGGATGGCTGGGAAGTGCCGCGGACGACGCCGTGCTGTGCGATCTCGTTGCGAGCGGCGTTGAAACCGCATTCGCGCCGCGCCACCCGCACGCACGCCCGGTTCGCTCGCGGATCACCGTCGGCTCGGATGGGGAGCGGTTCATCGCGTATGACGACGACGCGATGCTGGGCACCGCGCCGGACTTTCCGGACGAGGTCCTCGGCCGCGCCACCGTCCTGATCGTCGATAGTTACGCGATCCGGTCGTTGGATGTCGTGGCTCGGGCCCGCGATCTCGGCCTTGCGATCCTCGGCGATGTCGAATGGAGCGGCGGGCCAGCCACCGAGAGGCTGATCGCGCTCTGCGACCATCTCATTCTCCCCCTCGGCTTCGCGCGGACTGCCACGGGCTGCCAATCGCCCGCCGAGATGCTCGATGCATTGTGGTTGCCGTCGCGGTCCGCCGTGGTTCTGACCGATGGCGGTAGAGGCGTCTATTATCGCGGACGCGACGAGACAGGGCTCTGGCACCTGCCCCCGCACCGGGTTGCCGTCGTCGACTCGACCGGCGCCGGTGACTGCTTTCATGGCGCCTATGCCCATGCATTGACGCGCGGCGCCGACACCGCAGGCGGGGTCGCATTCGCGGCCGCGGCGGCGGCCCTTTCGATAACGGGGCGTGGCGGGCGCGAGGCGCTTCCGACCGACGACCAGGTCACGGAACTCCTGGCATCGACGAGCGCTCCGTCAGCAGTCGAACTGAAATATGCGCAGCTCGATACTGGCACATAACCTTAAACTATCCGAGGAAATATTTCACAGGCGAACATAAGCCGAGCATAATTATAAAAATCATTGGCTTAGACTTGTGGAGGGAGGAAGATGGCAGAAGTCATTCTAGAGAATATCTGCAAGACCTACGGTAACAATTTTCACGCAATCGACCAATTGAACCTGTCGGTCGAGGACGGTGAATTCCTGATTCTCGTCGGGCCGTCCGGCTGCGGCAAATCCACCGCGTTGCGAATGATCGCGGGATTGGAGGACGTCACCAGCGGCAGCCTTCGGATCGGCGGAGTCGACGTCGTCGACATGCCGCCCAAGGACCGCGACATCGCGATGGTCTTCCAGAGCTACGCGCTCTATCCGCATATGACGGTGTTCGAAAACATCGCCTTTTCGATGCGGCTGGCAGGCAAGCCGAAGGCCGAGCGCAAGAAGCGCGTGGACGAGATCGCCAAAACCCTTCAGCTGACGTCTCTGCTGGACAGCAAACCCGCGAACCTTTCAGGCGGACAGCGTCAAAGGGTTGCCATGGGCCGCGCCATGGTACGCGAGCCGGCCGCCTTTCTCATGGACGAACCCCTTTCCAATCTGGACGCGAAACTGCGCGTGCAAATGCGCGCCGAAATCACCAGCCTGCAAAAGCAGCTCGGCGTAACGACCATATACGTGACCCACGACCAAACCGAAGCGATGACGATGGGCGACAGGGTCGCGGTGTTGAAAGGCGGCATGCTGCAGCAGGTCGACACACCCAAGAGGCTCTATGAATCGCCGGTGAACGCCTTCGTTGCCGGCTTCATCGGGTCTCCTTCGATGAACCTTTTCGAGGCGACCCTGACAGGCGACGAATTGACGTGCGGCACCTTCGCCATCCGGCTGCAGGACGCAGCCTTCGTGCGCAGGCCGGGCTTGAGGTCGTATACGGGGCGCAAGATCGTGTTCGGGATCCGGCCGGAGGATCTCTATGACAGCAACCTGGAATCCGGCCGCAAGTATCAGACGATACCGGCAAAAGTGACCTCGATCGAGGAACTCGGATCCGAACATATCGTCCATCTGAACATCGGCACGGTCCGGGTGGACTCCGGCGACCCGGACGCAGTGCAGGATTTTGGCCTAGCGTCGAATGCGGTGGCGAAATTCGAACCGGTCAGCGAAGTCCGCGCCGGCTCGGAAATCCGGTTGGCGCTGGATGATACCAAGCTCCATTTTTTCGATCCCGAGACGCATCTGACGATCTGAAGAATTGCGGCAAGGCCCGCAGGCGAGGGCGAGGCGCCTGCGAATGAAGACTTCTGAATAAGCCAGACGATCGTCCGCATTGTGCGGTCGATCCCAAAAGAAGGAGGAGAAAATGACGTTTCGGATACGACCCACGATGCTGAAAATGGCCGCGGCCGCATGGTTGCTCGGCGCGACCGGCGCCATGGCGGACACGACGCTGGAATTCACCCAATGGTGGGAGCCAGAGCTGCCCGCAGGCTCCTTGCGGAAAATCATGGATGATTTCGAGGCCGCGAATCCCGGAATCAAGGTGACGCTGGTCAGCGGCCCCTATGCGACCACGCGAGACCAGATCTCGGTTGGCGCTGCAACCGGAACGCTTAGCGACGTGGTCGGTCTCGACGGTGCTTGGGTGAACAACCTGAACGCGCAGAATGCGCTGGCCGACATGAACCCGATGATGGATGCGAGCGGCTTCGACAAGAGCCAGGTCGCGGATATCATCAAGGTTGACGGCAAGGCGGTGATGTTCCCCGTGGCTTCGTTCGTTTATCCGGTCTTCGTGAATTTGGACCTCGCCGCCCAGGCGGGCGTCACCAAGCTGCCGTCGACCCGCGCTGAGTTCCTCGAAGCCGCCAAGAAGATGACCCATGCCGACAAGAACCAGTATGGCTGGGTGCTGCCGCTGTCGCTGCAAACGCCGTCCGGTGTCCAGAACGACATGATGTCGTGGGTCTGGGCATCGGGTCAATCCATGATGGCGGACGGCAAGCCCGCCCTCGAGGGCAAGCCGGTGGTGGATATGCTCACCTTCGTCAAATCGCTCAACGACGCCGGCACCATCTCGCCCGGCATCGCCACCAAGACCGAACAGGAAAAGGTCGAGGAATTCGTCAACGACCGGGTCGGGATGATGATCGACTCGCTCGCGCATGTGAACCTCATCCGCAAACGCAATCCCAAGCTGAACTTCGACCTCATCCCGGTCCCGGTCGTGGAGAACTACAACGGCAAGCGCGGCCTTCCCTATGCCTCCTGGGGCATCGGCATCTCAGCGGGCTCGAAACATCAGGAAGAGGCCTGGAAACTCGTCCAGTACCTGATGAGCGAGAAGGTGAACGCCAAGCTCGTGTCGCTTGCAAACGCCTTCCCGGGCAACGTCAACGCCAAGCCGGACTTCGTGACCTCCGACAAGGCTTTCGGCAAAGCCTTCGAAATCTTCAAGACCGGTTATCTCGCGAACGAGTTTACGGGTCTGCCGGTCGCCGAAGACCTGATGACACAGTTCGATGTACAGGCTCAGAAGGTGCTGGCTGGCGAGCAGACCCCGGAACAAGCCGCAGCCAACGCTCAAAAAGGCTGGATGGCGAAATTCTGATAGGCCTGTTTCCCGTTTGCTATCTTCGACGGGGTGGCCTGACTTCGGCCAGGCCACCCGGCAACAACGGATCGGCAATTTGAGATGGACCTGGTTCCGAAGCCCCCCTTCTCTTGAAGGCGTATCGCAAGGTTGGCATATGACCCGGCAGAAGCGCTCCCGCCACAGACTGAAACGAGCGGTCGCACCGTACCTTTACCTGTCGCCCTCGCTGCTCATCATCGGCCTTTTGATGCTGCTGCCGATGGTGACGGTGATTGGCTATTCCTTCCAGAACAGCGCGGTGCTGCGTCGCGACCCGTCCTTTGCCGGACTGAAGCACTACGAGGCGATCTTTGCCGATCCCGTGTTCTGGGCCTCGCTGTGGCACACGCTCTACTTCACCTGCATGAGTGTCGTTTTCCACATGACCATCGGCATGGTCTTCGCGCTCATGCTGAACAGCGACCGCATCAATCCGACGCTGCGCAATGTCCTGCGCGTGCTCTACATACTACCGTGGCTGTTCACCGCGGTGATCATCGCGGTGATCTGGCGCCTGCTGCTCGAGCCGAACGGTGTCGTGAACAGCATTCTCATGCAGTTGGGCATCATCGGCTCCAAGGTCGAGTGGTTTTCCTCGCCCGAGACCGCGCTGCACGCCGTCACCTTCGCCAACATCTGGGCGGGCTACCCGCTTTTCATGGTCAGCCTGCTCGCGGGCCTGCAGGGCATTCCCAAGGATTTCTACGAGGCCGCCGATATCGACGGGGCGAAGGCCTACCAGAAGCTGATCTTCATCACCATCCCGCAGTTGATGCCGATCATCATCAGCATCTCGCTGCTCGACTTCATCTGGACCATGCAGGTCTTCCCGTTGATCTGGATAACGACGGGCGGCGGCCCGATCTACTCGACCGAGGTCCTCAGCACCTACACGTACAAGCTGGCATTTTCGAGCTACAACCTGTCGCAGGCGTCGGCGAGCGCCGTGGTCATCTTGTTGATCTCGCTCGGCCTTACGCTGTTCTACATCCGTTATCAAAAGGCTCGGTAGTCACCATGAGGAAAAGGCACACGACGAAAGTCAGGCTGATCACCGTCGCGCTCCATGCAGCGCTTGCAGCGGGGCTCTTTTTCGCGGCCTTCCCAATCTACTGGATGCTGAGCAGCTCGTTCAAATCGAATACCGAAATCTTTGCCCTGCCACCAACCATCCTGCCGAAGGCCTTCACTCTGGAGGCGTATGCAGCCATCCTTGGCGATCCGGTAAAGCTGCGCTTCTTCTTCAACAGCTACTTCGTGGCCGGAGCGGTGACCGTGCTGACGGTGCTGATCGCGTTGCTGGCGGCCTATGGGTTCAGCCGCTTCAACTTCCGCGGCAAGGGCAGCCTGAACACACTCATCATCAGCACGCAGACGATTCCGCCGATCACGCTTCTGATCCCCTTCTTCGGGCTTGTCGTCTCCTACGGCATCTTCGACACCTACGTCGCACTGATCCTGACCTATCTGGTGTTTACGCTGCCCTACGCGATCCTGCTGATGACGGGATATCTGAACACCTTGCCACGCGATCTCGATGAAGCGGTGGCTGTCGACGGCGGCACCAGTTGGACAGCGCTCTGGCGGGTGATCGTCCCGATCTCACTGCCTGGAATCGTGGCGACGTCGGTCTACACTTTCCTGTTGTGCTGGAACGAATTTCTCTTTGCGCTGACGCTGACGAAGTCAACGTCCATGCGCACCGTGCCGATCGGCATCCAGCTGTTGATGGGGCAGCACGCCTTCGAATGGAACCAGATGATGGCGATGAGCGTGCTCGGCTCGCTACCGCTCCTGCTCATCTATCTCGTTGCCCAGAGGTTCTTCCTCGCCGGCATGACAGCGGGCTCGGTCAAGTAGGATGTCCATCGCCGCGGCCTCAGGGCGGCATCAAGGAATGAAAGGATGAACGTGAAAGACCTCAAAGTCGGCTGCCAGACCTTCACCTGGGAGATGCTGGGAGACCGCTTCACCGGTGGCCCCGACGATCTGCTGAAGGCAATCACCGACGGCGGCTATGCCGGCATCGAGATCACCGACACGATGATCGGCCGCTATGCCGGCAAGCCGGCGGAGTTCGCCGCGGCGCTGCGGTCATGCGGCCTGACGCTCGTTTCCTTCGCTTTCGGCTCGAAGAGCGGCTTCACGCTGAAGGACAAGATCGACGCCGACCTCGACACCGCCAAACGCTGGATCGATTTCGCCGCCGCCTTTCCCGGCGCGCTGGTGTCGATGGGCTCGGCGACCGTCGTCTCCGACGGCGCGCGTGACGACAAGTTCACTATTGCCGCCGACGTCTACAACAAGGCCGGTGAACTCGGCCGCAAGGCCGGTGTCCAGGTCGCAGTGCATCCGAGTTCGCACCACAACACGCTGCTCTTCGATCGTGCCGACTATGACCGGATCTTCTCCCTGATCGACGCCTCGCTGGTCGGCTGGGTGCCGGACACCGGCCATATCTTGCGCGGGCACAAGGACATGGCCGACACGCTCACCACCTATCGCGACCGCATCCGCTACGTGCACCTGAAGGACGTCGATGCCAGCGGCACCTGGGCAATGCTTGGCAAGGGCGTCTGCGACACGGCAAAGGTGATCGAGATCGCTAGCGCCGCGCCCAACTTCAACGGCTGGCTGGTGCTGGAGGAAGAGTCCGAGACCGCCGCCGCCGATCCGGCTGGGGCCGTGAAGACCAACCGCCAGACCATGCGCGGCTACGGGGCCTGAACGATGATCCGCAAACAAGACCGTCGCCTTCGTGTCGGTGTGCTCGGCTGCGGCCCGATCGCGCAGTTCGCGCATCTGGAATCCTGCGTGAAGGCAAGCAACGCCGACCTCTACGCGATCTGCGACGCCGCGCCGGACCTGCTCGCGCGCATGGGCGCCACCTACGAACCGGAAAAGATGTATGGCGATTATGACGAGATGCTCGCCGATCCAGAGCTCGAGGCGGTGATCGTCGCTACGTCGGATGCCTATCACGTGCCGATGTCGATCAAGGCGCTGGAAGCCGGCAAGCATGTGCTGTGCGAAAAACCGATCGGCGTTTCGGTCGAGGAAGGCAAGACGCTGGCCGAAGCGGTCAAGCGCTCGGGCAAGGTGCTGCAGGTCGGGCACATGAAGCGCTTCGATCCGGCGCTGGAAGCAGCGCGCGATTTCGTCCGTGACGAGATGGGCGAGATCCTGGCGCTGAAGGCCTGGTATTGCGATTCCACCCACCGCTACACCAACACCGACGCCGTGCAGCCGCTGCCCATCACCAGCAGGCTGGCGAAGAAGCCGGGCGGCAATCCGAAGGCGGATCTCAGACAATATTTCATGCTGGCGCATGGCTCCCATCTGGTCGACACGGCGCGCTTCCTGTGCGGCGAGATCACGGCCGTGCGCGCGCGCCTCAACGAGCGTTTCGGCGCCTATTGCTGGTTCGTCGAGACCGAGTTCGCCAACGGCGCGCTCGGCCATCTCGACCTCACCGTCGCCGTGCGCATGGACTGGCACGAGGGCTTCCAGCTCTATGGCGAGAACGGCTCGGTGATCGCGAAGACCTTCAATCCCTGGTATTTCCGCGCCAGCGAGGTCGACATCTTCCACGAGAAGGACGCGACGTCGCGAAGGCCGCTCGGCGCCGACGGCCATTTCTTCCGCCGCCAGTTGGAAGGCTTCGCCGAGACCGTGCTCGACGGCAAGCCGCAGCGCGGCGCCAATGTCGAGGATGGGCTCGCCTCGATCCGCGCCATGGTGACGATCGCCCGCTCGGTCGAAAGCGGCGAGCGTGTCGAGCTCGCCGGCGTGACGGGAGCGGTCTGATGCAGGTCGGGGTGTTCGCCAAGACGTTTCCAGGCAGCGAACCGGCCGGCGTGCTGGCCGCCGTGCGCGGTGCCGGCTTTGCGGTCACCCAGTTCAACCTGGCCTGCGCCGGCCTGCCATCAATGCCGGACGATGTTCCAGACGCAGCGATCGACGCCATCGATGGCGCCGCCAAGGCTTCGGGCATAGGTCTCGTTGCGCTGTCGGGCACCTACAACATGGCGCATCCGGACAGCCGGGTACGCGACGACGGGCTGCGGCGGCTGGCGGTCGTCAGCGAGACTGCGGCGAGGCTTTCGATCCCGCTCGTCACGCTCTGCACCGGAACGCGCAATCCTGACGACCAGTGGGCACACCACCCCGGCAATGCCGATCCTTCTGCTTGGGCCGACATGGCGCGCGAGATGGAAAAGGCGCTTCAGCTAGCCGAGCGCCACGGCGTCGATCTCGGCATCGAGCCGGAGCAGGCCAACATCGTCACCTCGGCCGACGACGCGGTCCGGCTGATTTCCGAGATGGGCTCGAAGCGGCTGCGCATCGTGCTCGATCCCGCCAATCTGTTCGAACAGGCGAATGCGGAGACGGCGCGCGCCGTCGTTGCCGAGGCAGTCGAGATGACGGCGGGCCGCGTCGCGCTGGCGCACGCCAAGGATCGCTTTGCCGACGGCCGCTTTGCCACGGCCGGACAGGGCGTTATCGACTTCGCCGACTTCATCGCTCGCCTGAAGGCCACCGGTTTCGACGGACCGCTGGTGACGCACGGGCTTTCGGCCGAAGAGGCGCCGGGCGTCGCCCGTTTCCTCAAGGGACTGGTGTGATGGCGAGCCAAACGCTTCTTCGCGACGGCGCGACGCTGCTGGCCACCGACACGGGCGAGGGCCCGGCGGTGCTGTTCCAGCACGGGCTGGGCGGCGGCGAGGCGCAAGTCGCCCAGACTTTTCCCGCCGGCTTCCGCCGCATCACGCTGGAATGCCGCGGTCACGGCGGCTCCGGGCTCGGTGATCGGCGGCCGTTCTCTCTCGAAATGTTCGCCGATGACGTTCTGGCCGCGGCCGACGAGGCCGGCCTCGACCGCTTCGTCGCCGGCGGCGTCTCGATGGGCGCTGCGATTGCGCTGCGCCTCGCCTGCCTTCATCCACGGCGCGTCGCTGGCCTGATCCTGGTGCGGCCGGCATGGACGTTCTCGCCGGCGCCTCCGAACATGCAGCCGATTGCCGAGGTCGCCGGGCTCATCCTCGAGCACGGGACCGACAAGGGGCGCACGATCTTCGCGCAATCCGAGACCGCCACGCGGCTTTATCGCCAGGCGCCAGACAATCTTTCCTCGCTGCTCGGCTATTTCGACCGGCCGGACGCCAAGGCCTTCGCGCAAGTGCTGGCCAACATCGCCGGCGACGGACCCGGCGTTTCCGAACGCGACGCGGCCGTGCTCGACATTCCGGCACTTGTCTTCGGAAACGAAATCGATGCCGTGCACCCGCTGTCGACCGCCTACACGATTGCTGCCGCGATACCCGACGCGGTCTTCGCCGAGATCCCGCCCAAAGCGCGCGACAGCGCGAAGCATTTCGGCGAACTGCATGAGCAGATCAGTTCCTTCCTCCAGTCCCACTCGATTACCCGGAGCCTCATTCCGTCATGACCGCCAAACCCCTCTCCGGACCCGCCGCCATCGCAGCCCTGCCCCGCAACCGGCTCATTGGCGAATTCTCGCTGTGGTCGGCGGATCTCGCCAACATGGAGCGCGACCTGAAGCGCATCGAAGACCATGCCGATCTGCATCACATCGACGTGGCGGATGCCCGCTTCACCCCCGGCTTTCTGTTCTTCCCCGACATGGTGGCGCGCATCGCCAGGCTGACGGTGAAGCCCATCCATGTGCATCTGATGGTCGAGGCGGAAATCGTCGAGGCGCAGACGCGCCAGTTCATCGAGGCCGGCGCTGACCTCGTTACCATCCATGCGGAGAACGGCGAGGCCGGCCTGCGCGCGGTCAAGCTGGCGCATGAGCTCGGCGCCGAGGCCGGCGTGGTGCTGCGGCTGGAGACGCCGGTGCCCGCCATCGAACCCTTCCTGCCGGACGTCGCCTTCGTGACGCTTCTCGGCACCTCGATCGGCGTCAAGGGCCAGAGCCTGTCGGACCAAGCCTGCCCGCGCTTGATCGAAGCGCGCGCCCTGATGAGAAAAGCCGGTCGCGAAGCCGGCATCATCCTGGCCGCCGATGGCGGCATCCGCCATGAGACGGTGCCGCTGCTGCGCGCCGCCGGCGCCGACACAGTGGTGCTGGGCTCGCTCGCCTTCGGCGATCCGGACCTCGCCGAGCGCATGGCCTGGCTGCGCGGACTGAAAGCCGCCGCCTGATGAGCACGCTTGCACTTGCCTTCGATCTCGGCGGCACGGAGCTGCGCGGCGCGCTGGTCGAGCGCAGCGGCGACGTGGTCGCGCGCGTTTCGGCGCCGACGCTTGCCGGCGCCGGATCGGAAGCGGTGATCGGCCAGATCATCGCCCTGGCGGACAGACTGCTCAAGGAGCACCCGCGGGCCAAGGTGATCGGCATCGGCATGTGTGCGCCGGGGCCGCTCGACCCCAAGGCAGGCATCGTCATCGGGCCGCCGACGCTCGCCGGCTGGCATAATGTGCCGCTGATCGACATCCTCAGCCGACAATTCGGCCTGCCGGTGCGGCTGGAGAACGACGCCAATGCCGCGGCGCTCGGCGAATGGCGCTTCGGCGCTGGCCGCGGCGCGGGATCGCTGGTCTTCGTCACCGTTTCGACCGGCATTGGCGGCGGGGTGGTCGCCGACGGTCATATCTATCATGGACGGCGCGGGCTGGCGGCCGAGATCGGCCATATGACGATCACCGGCGAAGGCGACCGCTGCTTCTGCGGTAATGTCGGCTGCTTCGAGGCGGTCGCCTCCGGCACCGCGCTCGGGCGCCGGGCGACGCGCCTCACCGAGCCCGGCGACGGCTCGCTGCTCAGGCGTCTTTCCGATGACGGCGACGTCTCCGCCCGGCATGTCGTCGAGGCCGCGCGCGCCGGCAATGCGGCTGCCCGCGAGCTGGTCGAGGCGGAGGCGCGGTGGCTCGGCATCGGCTTCACCAATCTTTTGCATCTCTATTCGCCGGACCTGATCGTAATGGGCGGCGGCCTTGCCAACGGGTTTGACCTTCTGGCGCCAGGCATCAGGGCAACGGTCGAGGAACGCGCCATGCAGGCCTATCGCGACGTGCCGATCGTGCCGGCCGAACTCGGCGACCGCGCCGGCCTGGTCGGCGCTGCAGGCCTCATCCTGTGGGAGGGCGAGCCGGGCACGGCGCTGGCGATGGTACAGAACGAAGAGACGAAGAATGACGCCGGCGAAAAACCCTGCGCCAGAGAGGCAAGCCATGGCTGAGATGAACCTGATGAAGGTGAAGGTGGAGTCAACCGGAGCCGAGGGCGTCAGCGTCACTCTGCGCGGCGGCAAGGCGCTCATTGTGCCTGTCGAGGCAGGGGGCACCAAGGCCGGCGACGAACTGCTGCTCGGCATGCGGCCGGAGCACCTCAAAGTCGCGTCCGACGGGCCGTTCAAGGGACAGGCCGCGCTTGCCGAGCGGCTCGGCAGCCTGACCATCTTCCATGTCGAGACCGCGCCCGACGTCACGCTGGTGGTGCAGGCCAAAGGCGGCGACGCGACCCCGCTGCACACGCCGATCGCGCTCGATATCGCGCCCTCCGCCTGCCATCTGTTCCGGCCGCAAGGGCCGGCGCTGAGGCCGCTTGGGACGGCCTAGGCTTTCCTCGTCATTCCAGGGCGGAGCAGGAGCGAAGCTCCGTCGCGCAGACCCTGGAATCCATGCTGCTGCTTTCGAGTGTTGCGGAGCAGGCGTTCTCTTCAACCGCAGGGTCAAAAATTCTGCATCGCGGCGGCGCGTCAAGGGAACGGCATGGATCCTCGGGTCTGCGCGCTCGCTTCGCTCCCGCTCCGCCCGAGGATGACGAAAAGGTGCGACGCCTCCTTCCAAATCCTACCACACCGCAACACATCAAAATGCACAGCGCATCATTTTAATTCTTGACGCGTGTCAAAATTTTCTAAAACATGCGGAAATGCTGGCAAGGCCTAGGCCAGCGCTCTGGGAGGAGCAATGCCTGACATGGAAAACCCGAGCCGGGTCGCAGCCAGCGCAGGTCGCGGTCGGCGTCCGGTCATCACTTTCGCAAGACAAGCGCCGGGGTCGCTTGTGTCCCGTCGGGTATTGGCACTCGCAGAAAACGAGGCGACAACCAAAAATTCGGAGGAGGAATATCCATGCGCATCTTCAACGGCCTGACGTTTGGCGCGGGCCTGCTTGCAACCATCATCTCGGCGCCAGCCTATGCGGGAGAAGCGAAGGTCGCGGCGATCGTGAAAGGTCTCGACAATCCCTTCTTCCAGTACATGCAAAAGGGCATCGAGGAGCAGGCCAAAGCCGACGCTGTCGCCGTCACCGTGCAGGCTGCCGCCAACATGGGCGACGCGACCGGCCAGGCCGACAAGCTGACCGCCATGGCGATGCAGGATTACGACTGCTACCTGACCAACCCGATCAGCGTCTCCAACCTGGTGCAGGCTCTGGTGCCGGTCGCGCAGAAGAAGAAGCCGATCGTCAACATCGACAGCACCATCGACGCCGAGCAGGCCAAGGCCGCGGGCTTCGCCGTCTCCACCTATATCGGCACCGACAACGTTGCCGCCGGCGCACTGGCCGGCGAGGAAATGCTGAAGCTGGTGCCAAAGGGCTCCAAGGTCGCGCTGATCGCCGGTATTGTCGGCGACGTCGGCTCCAACGCCCGCATCAAGCGCTTCAAGCAGGCCGTCGAGGGCAAGCTGGAGGTGGTGGCGATGGTGAGTGCGGACTGGGATCGCGAGAAGGCGCTGACGGCGGCCACCGACATCCTGCAGGCGCATCCCGATCTCGCCGGCTTCTTCGCCGCCAACGACATCATGGCGCTCGGCGTCGAGCGCGCCGTGCAGACCTCCGGCAAGGGCGTCAAGGTGATCGGCCTCGACGGCATCGTCGACGCGCTGAAGTCGGTCGCAGCGGGCGAGCTTTCGGCAACCGTAGCCCAATATCCTTACGTTGTCGGCGCGATGGGCGTCGAGGCCTGCAAGGCGGCGGCGATCGGCAAGGAACTGCCAGCCAACGTGCCGGCGCCGGTGCTCTTGATCAACAAGGACAATGCCGAAGCATCGCTGAAAAACTTCCCGCGGCCCGGCGGCGACTATCCCGATCCCTTCCGCGAGATGCTGAAGTGAGCCTTCCGACAGACAACGCGCCCGCCAGCCCACAGGCGGGCGCGATGGAGGAGAGCCGTCCCTCCCTTGCGGCTCTCCTCCTCGATCCTTCCTTCTGGGCCGACTGGGCATCCGTCGTCGGCCTGGTCGGCCTCGTCATCCTGTTCGGCATCACGCAGCCGGTTTTCCTCAGCGTCGCCAATCTGCAAGCGCTGCTGCTCGCGGCGGCGATCCTGGTGGTGCTGTCGATCGGCCAGACCTTCGTCGTCGCGACTTCCGGCATCGACCTCTCGCTCGCCGCCTCCGTCATGCTCGGCGCCGTCATCCTCGGCCTGGTCCACGCCGCCAGCTGGGGTGTCTTGGCGGCCTGCGTGGCGGTTATCGTCGCCACCAGCGCGATCGGCCTGCTCAACGGCGTGCTGATCACGACAGGCCGCATTCCCGATTTCGTGGTGACGCTCGGCACGCTTTCCGGCATCACCGGCCTCGGCCTGATCATCTCCGGCGGAGAGCCGACCATGGTCGGCTCGACCTTCCTGCTCAAGCTCGCCTCCGGCTCCTTCGGGCCGTTCGGCTATCCCGTCTGGGTGGCGATCGCGGCGGTCGTCGTCGCCCATGTCGCGCTCTATCATACCCGTTTCGGCGTGCATCTCTTGGCCACCGGCGGCCAGGCCGAAAGCGCTGCCGCGCTCGGCATCCGCACCGACCGGGTCAAGATCGCCGCCTATACGATCTCGGGCTTCTGCGCCGGCATTGCCGCAATCCTCTTGGTGGCGCGCATCGGCTCGGCCGAGCCGCAGATCAACACCAGCCTCTTGTTGAATTCGGTGGCGGCCGTGGTGCTGGGCGGCGTCAGCCTGTTCGGCGGCCGCGCCAGCATCCTTGGGCCGGCCATCGGCGCGCTGATGCTGACGGCGCTCGTCAACGGGCTGACGCTGCTCAGCGTCTCGGCCTTCTACCAACCGCTTGCCGTCGGCGTCATCGTGGTGCTGGCGGCGCTGATCATGCGGTACCAGAAATGAGCGCCGCCAGTCACACCCCGCCCTCCGAAGCGATCCTTGCCTGCCAGGGATTGAGCAAGCATTTCGGCGGCATCCGCGCCTTCACCGATGTCGGCTTCGAGGCGCGCCGCGGCGAGGTCACCGCGGTGATCGGCGACAACGGCGCCGGCAAGTCGACGCTGATCCGCTGCCTGGTCGGCGTGCACCGACCCGACGGCGGCGCGATCTATTTCGATGGCCGTGAGCATCCGTTCTCCAATCCGGACGAGGCGCGCAAGGCCGGCATCGAGACGGTGCACCAGAACCTGGCGCTGATCGACGAGCTGACGGTGGCGCAGAACCTCTTCCTCAATCGCGAGATCGTGCGCCACATCGGCCCGTTCGCCCTGCTCGACCGCAAGGCGATGAAGAGCCAGGCACGCGCGATGCTGTCCAAGCTGTCGATCAACGTGCCCTCGGTGAGCCAGCGCGTGCGGCGCCTTTCAGGCGGACAGCGGCAGGCGATCTCGATCTGCCGCGCCGCCGGCTCGGGCGCCAAGCTGGTGGTGATGGACGAGCCGACGGCGGCGCTTGGCGTGCAGGAGACGGCCAATGTCGAGGCGCTCATCCGCAAGCTGCGCGAGCAAGGCGTGAGCGTCATCCTGATCAGCCATAATTTCGATCAGGTGCGGCGCCTCTCCGACCAGATCTGGGTGATGCGCGCCGGCAAGATGGTGGCGACGGTGCGCGCCTCCGAAACGACCGGCAACGAGCTCGTGGCGCTGGTGACCGGGGCGGCGTGACGCGCGGTGCCGCAGAACTTGAAACAATTGCGTGAAATAGGGGTGTTGCTATGGCGCTGATCCGTGTCGGGCTTGTGGGTCTTGGAGAGGTCGCGCAGTCGATCCATCTGCCGGTGCTGGCCGACCAGCGCGACCGCTGGGTCATCGCCGGCGTCCATGACGTCTCTCCGAACCTGGTGTCGCTAATCACGGCGGAATATCCGACTGCCGGGGCCTATGAGAGCGCGGAGGCGCTGATCAACTCGCCCGACATCGACGCGGTCTTCGTGCTCTCCTCCGACGACACGCATAGCCGCTTCGTGCGCTCCGCGATCGCAGCCAGCAAGCATATCCTGCTCGAAAAGCCCGCCTGCCTGACGGTGCGCGAGATCGACGATCTGCTGGCGCTGAGCAAGGACTACGGCAAGACGATCTTTATCGGCTACATGCGCCGCTACGCCCCGGCCTATCTGGCGGCGCGGGAAGAATTGCCGGCGCATGGCGACGTCACCCATGTCCGCATCTTCGACCTCATCTCGGAGGGCCGGCACTTCCTGAAAAGAAGCCAGAACATCCTCTATCCGAACGACATCGACCCGGCGATTCTTTCGCGCGGCGCCAAGGAACGCGACGCGCTGATCCGCGAGGTGGTGGGAGAGAATGCTTCCGCCGATCTTGTGCGCGCCTATCGCGGGCTGACGGCGCTTTCCTCGCACCACATTTCGGCGATGCGCGGGCTGATCGGCGAGCCGAAGCGCGTGGTGGCGGCGCACCGCACCAATGGCGGCGCCAACACAAGCGTGACCTTCGACTACGGCCATTTCGCCTGCCTCTACGACGCGGTGGTCGACGATCTCGGCCTGTTCGACGCCATGATCGAGGTGCGCTCGAACACCAAGCGGGTGCGCATCATCTATGACACACCCTATATCCGCAGCCTGCCGACGCGACTGGAAGTGACGGAGGCCGGCCCGCTCGGTCCGGTGACGAAGGCGTTCGGGCCGCTCTATGGCGATGCCTTCTCCAACGAGCTCGAGACTTTCCACCGCCACATCATCGAGGGCACCAAGCCGCTCACCGACCTCGCGGATTCACGCCGGGATCTGGCCCTGATGGCCGAGATCATCGAGCGGATGAAGGAGAGCGGCGGGAACTGAGGGCCCGGGCACATCTCCTTCTCACTAACTTGACTTTGGAAAGGCTTATAGTTCAATAAAATAGGAAACTATTGATTGGCAGAAGACTGCCGTGGGGGCTTTATGTCAATAGATCTTCAATCGATTGCAGCTGCGTCCGAGATTCTATCGGCGATCGAGAATCACTTAGAAAGTGATGATGTCGATCATTCTTTAGGTGATGAATTATGCAATGCCCTCCGTATCATCTATTTTGTTCCCGATAGTGTGCTCTCGTTCCTCCGGGACGTCAGCGAAGGCCTGCCCGTTAGCGACGATCGGATCAGAGCCGTCCTGAGTAGCTTTAACGATAGGCAATGGAACGTGGAGGAGGCTCTCGATAAGATCGATTTTGCACGGCTTGGCAAGGATTTGCGTTTAAACCTCCGAACTGCGAGTAGGCTACAAGCTATTCGCGTGGGTAAAATAAGCCTGCGCCGCGATATTCAAAATGAAATTAATTACTACGGTCAGCGCGGCATCAAACCAGATCGCAAACGTGTCGCCGAATTGACAGCCGCTATTGAGAAACTCAACAATCTAATAGAAGAGGTTGAGATGCTCATAAACAAGAGGCCCAACCGCTAGAATTCTGCGCGCTGCGGGTCGATCAAGGCGAGAACCAGACCGCTCACCGACTCTCCGACTCTCGCCGCGACCCTCGCGCTAACGGCCGAGATCATCGAGCGGATGAAGGAGAGCGGCGGGAACTGAGGCCGCCTCCTGCTTCGCTATCGTCGGCGGCCGGCGCCGCCTTGGACTGCGGGCGCGCCAGCAGATAGAGGGCGGCGGCATGCGTGATCATCAGCAGGGGCACATAGACGATCGGGATCGCGTAGGTGGCGCCTAGTTGCCCCGCCAGGGCCGGTAGATCGAGCACAGTGCCGTGATAGTAGTCGACGACAAGGTCGACAACTCCGACAAGATTGAAAGCGACGACGAGCGGCCAGAAGATCGAAGGTCTCCTCACCGCCAGCAGCGCCAGCATGGCCAGCAAGCCGGTCGCGAAGTCGCCATAGGCGGCGAAGACGGCGAAGCCTGCGGGCAGGTTCGGGCCGACCACGCCGGGAAGCAGGAAGACCAGCCCGAAGAAGCGGAAGCTGTGCAGCGTGGCGATGGCGCGCTGCGCCTCGATACGGTCCATGAGCTTGAGCCTTGGCCAGATATAGGCGCCGAAGCAAAGCAGCCACGGCACGTAACCCAGGACGAGATGGATGTTGAAAATCATCGCCGGCGACATTTTTTTCTCTCCCGTCAGCGGTTGGCCTGAACGGCTTCGAACACCGCCGTCAGGACGCCGAGCCGGCCTTCCATCAGGTTGCGTCCGAGATTGGCGGCAAAATCCGCGAAACTCCGGCCCATGACGACGCCGAGGTTCAGCGAAGGCGGCGGCCCGGACGCGCGCAGCGCCGCGAACCAGGTCTTGGCGTCCGCGGTGTCGTCCTGCTGGACAAGCATGCGGAACCCGGCGGCCTCGATCGCCTCGCAGGTCGCGGCGGCAGACAGCAGAAAGCTTTCCGCCGGGGTCTTCGCCCAGGGAACCGGATAGTGCGGGTCGCCGCCGTTGAGCACGACGTCGAAGGTGGCGAATTTCCCGCCCGGCTGCAGCATGCGCCTGATCTCGCGATAGAGAAGCGGCCGGTCCGTGATGTTCATCGCCACATGCTGCAGCAGCACGACATCGAAGCCGCCGTCGCCGAAAGGAAGCGCCAGCGCGCTGCCCGCCTGGAACGACACTTTTGCGGCCTGCCCCGTCCGCTCAGTGAGATAGACAGCGGCTTCGACGAAGGGTTCGCTTAGGTCGACGCCCGTGACGTTGCAGCCATAGGTCGCGGCGAGAAAACGGGCCGGCCCGCCCACCCCCGACCCGACGTCCAAGACCGCCATGTCGGCCGTGATGCCGGCCAATTTGGCAAGCTCGGCGGTCGCGGCGAGCCCGCGTGTGTGGAACTGGTCGAGGGTCGCCAGTTGCTCGGGCTTCAGCCGCTGCTCCTCCGGCCCCAAGACGGCCAGCGCCGCCTTCAGCCGCTCGGCCAGGCCGGTTGCGCGGTAGTGATCGCGAACGCCATTCAAATCGTCTGTCATTGCCGCTTCCCTTCAGGCTTCCAATCGCAACAGAGATACGATCGCTTTGTGCCGTCCACTATCCGCGATAATGTCGATAGGTCATGAAACAGAACTTCACAGTCCGACATGGCGCGCTTGACGGTGTCGAGGCGTTCCTGAGCGTCGCCAAGCACCGCAATTTCCGCAAAGCGGCGGCAGAGCTTGGTGTCACGCCGTCGGCGATCAGCCAGGCGGTGCGGACATTGGAAGCGCGCATAGGCGCCGCACTCTTCACACGCACGACACGCAGCGTCGGCCTGACCGAAGCCGGCGAGCGTTTTTTCTCGCGCGCACGGCCAGCATTCGAGGAATTGATAGCCGCGAGCGAGACCGCGCGCGAAATCGGCCAGCGGCCGGCCGGACTCTTGCGCCTCTCGGTACCGCCCGCGGTGGTGCCGACCCTGCTGGAACCGATGATCGCGTCCTTCTGCCGAGCCTATCCCGAGATCGAGCTGGAGATCGTCGCAAGCGGCGAGCTGGTCGACCTCGCCGCCGAGGGGTTCGACGCCGGCATCCGAATGGGTGATTTGATCGCGCCCGATATGGTCGCGGTTCGACTGGCGCCGTCCTTCCCGATGGTGGTGGTCGGCAGTCCCGATTACCTACGCCACCGAACGGCGCCGGAGCGCATCGAGGATCTGCGCCACCACGCCTGCCTGCGCCTGCGTCGATCGAACGGTTCAGTCGCGCCGTGGCGCTTTGCCAAAGGCAACAAGGCGATCGAGGCAATCGTCGCCGGACCGCTCATCGCGCACGACTACCCCACGCTTCTTGGGGCCGCGATCCAGGGCGCCGGACTTGCCCAGGTGCCCAGTCCGATTGCCGGCTCGGCGATCGAGGAAGGGCGCCTCGAGACGCTGCTTTCGGCATTCGCCGTCACATCGCCGGGTGTCTTTCTCTACTACCCGGAACGGCATCAGGTCCTGCCCAAGCTGCGCGCGTTCATCGATCATATCAGGCGCCAGGGCGACACCGAGGCTTCGCGAAAGCCACTACCGGGACGGCGCGCCTGAGGTATCAGACTGGTTTGATCGAGGAAGCTTCTGGCTGGGCATCGTCAAACCTCCACCCCCCCGCGCTACCCCTTGGCGTGCCAGGACAGGAACCTGCGGATTTCCTCCCGCTTGTCTTCCGACAAACCCGAAAGCTGGCTCTCCTCCAGATAGCCTTGTCGGATCAGGCCGGCAAAGACGATGAGAAGCTGTGAATAGCGATAGTCGAAAAGCTGATCGATCTTTCGCCGTTGCTGCCGCAGATAGTCCTCGATCTAACACATGGCCGCCGGTGTCGTCACGGCACTGACCTTGCTTTTGAGTTCGGCCATCATCTTGCCGAGTGCTACCTCCAGCGCTGCATCGAAGGCGCGGCGTGCAACCTTCTTTTCGGACGGAGACCATTTGAGATCGAAATTCATGGAATGCCTCCGCTCGCGCCTGAGGCGGCGCAGCTTTCCCGGTTAAATGGGTGGATGCGTCCCGGATATCATATCGGTCCACGGCCGGATACCAACACCACCGCTCGCTATGCCCGCAGCAAGTCGGCGAGGCTGTCCGACTTCTCGACCTTGTCGGTGAGATCGAGCCCGGACAAGAGGTCGACCAGATGACTGTTCATCAGCGCGGCGGCATCGGCGCTGTCGCCGGCTTCGATGGCGTCGACCAGCGCGTGGTGGGCGTGCTTCTCGCAGGTTGCGTCGCGGCGCTTCCAGTAGAGCGCGATGATCAGCGAGGAATGTGAGACGAGGTCGCGCACGAAGTTGGTGAAGACCGAATGCGCGGCGATCTCGGCGATGCCGACATGGAAGCGCGCCGACAGCATGATGGCGTCGCTGTCGCGACCATCATGCAGCGCCTCGTGCTCCTTCTCGAGGTGCGCCCGCAGTTGCGCGATGTCGGACGGCACCGCCGTCCTGGCGGCAAGGGCCGCGACCTTGGGCTCGATCAGCGCGCGTGCCTCGAACACCTCGCGCGCCTCGATCTTCGACGGCTGCGCGACGAAGGCGCCGCGATTGGGCTCCAGCCGCGCCAGCCGGTCATGCGCAAGGGCCTGCAGGGCGGCGCGGACGACGGTGCGGCTTACAGAATAGATCGAGGCCAGCTCGTCCTCGGGGAGCTTGGTGCCAGGCGCGAGACGATGGCTGACGATGGCGTCCCTCAGCCCATAATAGATCGGCGACCAGCGCGCTGCCGGCTTGTCGTCGCGATCTTCTTCCCTGAGTACCGTCAACATGCTTTCACTGCGCAGGCCCGACGCGGCCCGTTCTGCCCCCAAATCGCCAGCAGCCCGTTCAATCTAATGTCACTCGCGCGGCGGTCAATCCCGCGGATCCGATCCCAGGCCGTGCTAGCCTGACGAACCGACGCCCATCGGCGAGGCCGAGGCAAAGATGCCGGCGAAACGCTTGCCGCGCGGGGCGGCATAGCCGCCTACCTTCGATGTCCTCAAGCCCACCTTGAACAGGCTCTCGGCCAGGGTAACCGCGCAGACGACGCCGTCGAGGACCGGAACGCCGTGCTGCTGCGACAGGCTGTGCGCGAGGTCGGCCATGCCGGCGCAGCCCAGCACGATCGCCTCCGCGTGATCCTCGCGAATGGCGCGTGCGATCTCGTCCGAAATCTTGTGCCTCGCGTTCGAGCCCGGCTGTTCGAGGTCGAGCACGGCGACCTCCGAAGAGCGCACTTTGGCGCAGCGCGAGGCAAGCCCGTATTTCGCCAGATTGTGCTCGATGGCGGGAACCGAGCGGGCAAGCGTGGTGACGACACTGAACCTGCCGGCAACGAGACTGGCAAGGTGGAAGGCCGCCTCGCCGATGCCGATGACCGGCGCTTCCGTCGCGCAGCGCGCCGCATCGAGCCCGGTGTCGTCGAAGCAGGCGATCACATAGGCGTCGGCCGCCGGCGCCTTTCCCATCTCGGCGATGATGCCCGGTATGGCGAAGACCTCGTCGAAATAGCCCTCGATGCTCGGCGGACCGTCGGTCGGATTGACGGCGATGATTTCGGTCCCCGTTGACGCGACGCTTATCGCCGCCTCGCCGATCTTGGCGGTCATCGATGCGGTCGTGTTGGGGTTGATGACGAGTATCCGCATTAAAATCAGCCTCAGATCTCGCCGCCGAGATAAAGACGCTTGACCCGGTCGTCGGTCAGCAATTCGGCGGAGTTGCCGCTCAGCGCGACGCTGCCAGTGGTCAGCGCATAGGCGCGCTGCGAGATGCGCAGCGCCATGCGGGAATTCTGTTCGACCAGGAGAACGCTGACCTTCTCGTCGCGATTGATGGCGACGATCGAGCGGGCGATGTCCTGGACGAGTTTGGGCGCTACGCCGAGCGACGGCTCGTCGAGCAGCAACAGCTTAGGTTTCGCCATCAGCGCGCGGCCAATGACCAGCATCTGCTGCTCGCCGCCGCTCATCGTGCCGGCGGCCTGCGAGAAGCGCTCCTTGAGCCGGGGGAAACGCCCCAGCACCATCTCCATCGTCGCCGCTATCTCGGCCTTGCTGGAACGGGTGAAGGCGCCCATCAGGAGGTTGTCCCTGACCGTCATGAAGGGGAAGACGCGGCGTCCTTCCGGCACCATGGCGATGCCCATCTTGACGATCGCGTCGGGAGCGGCGCCGTCGATGCGCTTGCCATGATAGTGGATCTCGCCGGACCTGATCCGGTTGAGGCCGGTGATGGCGCGCAGGATCGACGACTTGCCGGCGCCGTTGGCGCCGATCAGCGCCACGGTCTCGCCCTCGTTGACCTCGAGGGAAACGCCTTTCAGCGCGTAAACGTGATCGTAGTAGAGTTCCACGCCGGCGAAGTTCAGGATCTGGTTCATAGGCCGATCGCCTCGTCTTCGCTGCCGAGATAGGCTTCGATCACCTTGTCGTTGGCCTGGATCTCCGACGGCGTTCCCTCGGCGATCTTCTGCCCGAAATTGAGGACCACGATGCGGTCCGAGATCTTCATCACGGCCGGCATGTCGTGCTCGACGAGCAGGATGGTGAGGCCGAGATCGCGCAGGCGCCGCACCATCGCCACCATGCGCATCGTCTCCTCATGGTTCATGCCGGCGAAGGGCTCGTCGAGCAGCAGAATCGAGGGATCGGTGGCAAGGCCGATGGCGATGCCCAGCGCCCGCAAATGGCCGTGCGGCAGGTTGCGGGCGATCTCATTGGCGAGCGAAGCCAGGCCAAGCAGCGCCAGGATCTCATCGGCGGACTGCCCGAATGCCGCTTCGTCGGCTCTCGCCGCGCCGGTGCCGAGGAAGAAGCCGGCGAGGTTCGCCTTCGAGCGCAGATGGTGCGCGATGATGACGTTGTCGCGCACGCTCATGTTCTTGAAGATCGTCGTTTCCTGAAAAGTGCGGACGACCCCCTTGCGGGCGGCGATATGCGGCGCAAGGCCGGAGATGCGTTCGCCCTTCAGGCGCACCTCGCCCGAGCTCGGCCTGAGGAACGACGAGATCAGCTTGAACAGCGTCGACTTGCCGGCGCCGTTCGGACCGATCACCGACAGGATCTCCTTCTCGCGCACCGAGAAGGAGACGTTGTTGACGGCGACGAGACCGCCGAAGCGTTTGGTGATGCCGGAGACTTCGAGCATTTCGGCCATGGCTCAAGCCTTCTTCCGGGTCGGGACCGTGAGGCTGAGCAGGCCGTTGGGCAGCACCAGCATCAACACGATCATCAGGCCGGAATAGATCAGGAGTTGGAACCGGCCGGTCTGGAACAGCATGTCCCAGCCGAAATAGAGCACCAGGGTGCCCAGCATCGGCCCGAACACGTAGCCGAGGCCGCCAAGGAAGCAGTTCAGCATGAAGTTGACGGAATCGGTGACCGTGAAGCTCGACGGATAGATCGACTGGGAGATCGCCGCGAAGATCGCGCCGGCGACACCGCCGAAGAAGGACGAGACGGCGTAGGCGATGACGCGCAGATAGGCGATGTTGACGCCGATCGATGAGGCGAGTTCCTCATTCTGCTGCAGCGACTGGCAAAGCTTGCCGATGCGCGAATGGACCAACCTGTACATGACCGCGAAGCAGACCACCATCATCGTGACTGCCAGCAGGTAGAAAGCGAGCCGCGAATTCTGAAGCGTGGAAAAATCAGGGATGATCGTCAGGCCGAACACCGACAACGCGCCGGGCAGCGGGATGCTGACGATGCCCTTGGCGCCGTTGGTGATCGGCAACGCCAGCGCCAACAGCCGCGCGACCTCGGTCAGCGTCAGGGTCACCATGGCGAAATAGACGCCGCGCAGCCGCAGGATCGGCAGGCCGATCAGCACGCTTGCGGCGGCGCAGAAGAGACCGGCCACCGGGAGCGTCAGCCAGAAGGACCAGCCGTGGTTCATCACCAGTATGGCCGAGACATAGCCGCCCATCAGCGCGTAGGCGCCCTGGCCGATGTTGATGCGGCCGATATAGAAGGTGAGCCAGACGCCGGCGCTGGCGATGCTGAGCAGCGCCACCGAGGTCAGCGTATAGTAGAGGTCGATGCGGCCGCTCAACGAGATCGCGGCCGGCACGGCGATGAAGACGACCGCCAGGAAGGCGACGACCGAAGCGATTTTCATGTTGCGATTGCGGGTCATGGCACGGTCAACCCCAAGGCTTGCCCATCAGCCCGTTGGGGCGGATCGACAGAAACACCATCAGGGCGGCGAAGATGACGAGGTAGGTGACGTCGCCATATTCGCGCAGCGCGGTCAGGCCGACCGACTCCATCATGCCGAGGATGAAGCCGCCGGCGATCGCGCCGCCGACGACACCGGCGCCGCCGATCATCACCATCAGGAAAGCCTTGATCGAGATCGGCCCGCCGATGCCGGAATTGACGCCGGTGATGGTGACCAGCAGACCGCCGACGACGCCCGCCAGCATGGCGCCCATGGCAAAGCCGATCATCGAATAGCGGTCGACCCTGACGCCCATCAACTGGGCCGCGACGCGGTCCTGGGCGAGCGCGCGCATGGCGCGACCGACACGGCTGTATTGCATGTAGAGGACGAAGGCAGCGATGAAGACTATGGCTAGAGCGCCGACGACCAGGCGGTCGTAAGGCATGATGATGCCGGCCTCGTTGAAGACGCCCTTGACGATCTTGGGCACGCCGCGCTGCTTCTCGCCGAAGAGAAGCAGGATGACGGCGTCGAAGAAGAACGCCGTCGCGGCGGCGAGCAGCATAGTGCTCTCCTCGCGGTGGCTTCGCCTTATGACGGTTCGAAAGAGAAACTTCTCCATCAGCGCGCCGATGACGGCAAGCGTCGCGCCGGACGCCAGCAGCGCCACGACGAAAGGCAGGCCGAGCTGGCCGTAGAGGGTGTAGGCGATGAATCCGCCCAGCACGTACATCTGCCCGTGGGCGAAATTGAGCACGTTCATCAGGGCGAAGATCAGGGTGAGCCCGAGCGCGATCAGCGCGTACTGGGCACCGAGATACAATCCGTTGGCGATGACCTGTTCCATGGACACCTTCGATCTTCCGCGGGGTCCGAGCATCGCCCGGACCCCCGGCATTCGGGAGGAAGCAACCTTAGGAACTAACCCTAAAGCGCGTCGCGATCTTTTCATGTTCGCTCATGCGCTTTAGGTTTTTGATTTCACGCATGTCTTTGTCCCGAAACCGGTTCCCACTTTCGGGAGACATGCTTTAGTCGACGGAGCCGACGAATAGGGTCTGGAAAGCACCGTCCTTATATTCGTTGACCACCATCGGCACGGCGAGCTGGCGCTTCTGGCCGAACGAGGTCGAGCCGACATAGCTCAGCTTGGCGTCGCCTTTCAGGAAGGGATTGGGCGCCGAGAAGGTGTCCATGGTCTTCTTGAATTCCGCGACGTCGTTGATTGCCGCCGGATTGGCCTTCAACGTGTCGAGGATGTATTCCAGCGCGTAGACCTTGGTGTTGGACTCGTCGTTGTACTCGCCGAACATCTTGGTGTAGCGGGCGACGAACTCCTTCATCTCGTCAGAGGCGATCTCCGGCGTGGAGGCGCCGCCGACGGAGATGAAGCCGTTGGCATATTCGCCGGCGCCCTCTTCCAGAACCTTGGCATCCTGCGCAGTCTCGGTCGAGATCAGACCTTCGTAGCCGAGCTCGCGGGCGGCGCGGATGAGCAGCGGCGCATTTGCAGGCGCCACGCCCGACAGCACCAGGAGGTCGGGCTTCAGCCCGACGATCGGCGTCAGCACCGGCGTGAAGTCGCGGGTGTCGTTCTGGTAGGTGTCGTTCTGCGCGACGATGTCGAGCCCGAGCGCCTTGGCCGCCTCGACACCGCTGTCACGCTGGCTGAGCGGGTCGGATTCGTTGGCAGCGACAAAGGCGATCGTCTTCACGCCCTTCTTTTCCTTGAGGTATTTGTAGATCGCCGGACCCGACTGATAGTTGGCGATCATGCCGAGCACGGCATTCGAGGCCGGCTTCTGGTAGAGCGCCTTCGGGAAGGCATAGGGGAAATAGATGATGCCGTTGGCCTCGGCGACGGGGCGCACCGCGGCGGCGCCGTCATCGACATTCGGCCCGACGACATAGTGGATCCCTTCCTGCGCCATCTTCTCCATGCCGGCGATGGCGCGCTTGGGGTCCTTCTGGTCGTCGAAGGTGACGATGTTGATGTTGTAGGTGTCGTCGCCGATCTTGACACCGCCTTTTTCGTTGAGCCAGGCGGCGCGCGTCTGCATCGAGCGCACATTCGAGGTGCCCCAGGCGGCGGCGGGGCCGCTGGTGACGCCAACGAAGCCGATCTTCAGCTCCTTGTTCTCGGCCTGTGCGGACGGCATGCCAACGGCGGCGATGGCCAGGGCCGAGACGGCGCCAAGCGCCATCGATTTCAGAGTCGAGCGTCGATTGATCATTTTTGCAGTTCCCCTTTGGTTATCGCGCTTTGTGTTTTGCTCGTAGGCTGCGCGGATAGCCTAAGGGAAACCTACTGCGGCATATTGTCAACATCTTTCTTATGTTTTGTATACAATGTTTGAGCCGAATGTGTGCGATGACCCATGGCCCGGCCGGAAACGGCGGCAACCAGAAATTGGCCGCCCGACGAGCGCAGCGCCTCGGCAAACCCGATCAGGATCTACAGGATCACAAAATAGCGAGGGTCGCGACTTATCGAGCCGGCGGCGCGCAATGAAAGAGCTGCCGCAGGCGGCCCTATTTCCCGCAGTGATGGTCGTTGATCTTGTTCAACGCGTTCGCGTCCGGCCCTGTCCGATGGTAGGAGCAGGCGCCCGCCGCGGTGGTGACCAGCATGGCGTCATAATAACGAGGACCGCCGAACAGGATGTCGATGAGGTCGCCTTCGGCCGGAACATAGCGCTCACGCTCGACCGGACGATGATGGTGCCTGTCGCCGGCGAATGCCGGGACGGACACGGCAACGGCCGTGCTCAAAACGAGAGCGGAGATCGCAAAGTATTTCGTCATCGTCAGCAACCCTTCTGCCCATCCGGTACCAAGGATATAGCCAAAATCGCCAGCGCAACAAAGGTTCCGTCGCAGGCTTGCCGGTGGCTCTCCGCTGGTTGCTAATGCAGATGCCTCAGCTTGTCGGGATTGCGCATCACATAGATGGCCGCGATCTTGCCGTCCTCGATGTCGAGAGCGGTCGTCTGCAGTTCGCCGTCGGCCTCCAGGGTGACGAAACCGGGCAAGCCGTTGATGAAGCCAAAGCGGACAAGCTGCGAGCGATTGTCCTGAAGCCAGGCGACAACGGTCTCGTATTGTTTGATCACGGCATCGAAACCGAAGACCGGCGCAATAGCCGCCGGACGCTTGCCGCCGCCGTCGGCATAAGCGCTGACATCGGCGCTCAGCATCGCGCCCAGTGCCTTCATGTCGCCGCTGCGCGAGGCGTTGAAGAAGGCCTCGGCAAGCTCCAGACCGCGCTCTTTCTCGACCTTGAAGCGCGGCCGCGCCTCGCGGACGTGGCTGCGGGCGCGGGCGGCGAGCTGGCGACAGGCGGCGGGGTCACGCTCGATCTCCGCCGCGACCTCCTCGAATTGCAGCCCGAACACATCGTGCAGCAGGAAGGCCGCCCGCTCGAGTGGTGACAGGCGCTCCAGCGCCAGCATCAGCGGCAAGGTGACGTCATCCGGTTCGTCGTCTTCGACAACGGGATCGGGAAGCCAGGAGCCGACATAGGTCTCGCGCTGGCGGCGGGCGGATTTGAGTTGATCGAGACAGAGGCGGGTGACCGTACGGCGCAGGAAAGCCTCGGGCTCGCGCACCGCGGCGCGGTCGGCCCTCATCCAACGGAGGAAGGCCTCCTGCACCATGTCCTCCGCGTCGGCGACGGAGCCCAGCATGCGGTAGGCGACCCGCACGAGCTTCGGGCGCAGCGGCTCGAAAGCCGCCGCCGCGCCCGCAGATGTCGGCTCCGCCGTCAAGCGGCGGCCGCCTTGCTGACGGCCTTCGCGTTGCCGGCCTTCACCGCCGCCGGATCGACAAAGCCGCCGAAGCCGACCGCGATGCGGTTCCAGCCGTTGATGATGTTGATCATCAAGGTGAGCTTCACCCGTTCCTCCTCGGTGAAATGGTCCTTCAGCGCCTCATAAGCGGCTTCATGCGTATGGCCTTCGCTGATCCGCGTCAGCGCCTCGGTCCAGCCAAGCGCGGCGCGCTCGCGGTCGGTATAGCACGGCGCCTCGCGCCAGGCCGCCAGCAGGTAGACGCGCTGCTCGGTCTCTCCGCGTTCGCGGGCATAGGTCGTGTGCATGTTGATGCAGTTGGCGCAACCGTTGATCTGGGAGGAGCGGATCTCGATGAGTTCGGCGAGTGCCGGATCGAGGCTCGACGCGATGGCTAGAGAGGCACGGTGCCACTCCTTCATCAGCGAAGGGGCGGCGGCAAGGGGGTCAAGTCTGGCAGTCATGGTCGGTTCCTTTCGTTGGTTCCGACCTCAAGACGAACGAGGCACCCGCCAATGTGACATGGCGCCGAATTTTTTTGCGCCCCAAGCCCCACTATTCGAACGAGTAAGTAAATCCTTCCGCCGAGGCGCCGACAGTCACCTTCGTCATCTTCGCGCCCTCGAGCGAGCGGTTGAGCACGCCGCGGCTGAGCTCCGGCAGCAGCGTGTTGGTGAGGATGGCGTCGATCATGCGGCCGCCGGATTCGATCTCGGTGCAGCGCGCCTTGACCAGGTCCATGACGCCGTCGCCGATGACCAGCTCGGCATCGTTGGTTGCCCTGAGGCGCCGCGCGATCTTGGCAAACTGGTGCCGCGCGATCGCCTCGATCATCGAATCCGACAGCGGATAGTAGGGGATTGTCACGACGCGGCCGAGGAACGCCGCGGGGAACACTTTCAGCAACGGGGCGCGCAGGGCGGTGTCCAGGTCGTCAATCCCGGTCCGCAGGGTGCCATTCTTGGTGCGCTCCATGATGACGTCGGAGCCGACATTCGAAGTGAGCAGGATCAGCGTGTTCTTGAAGTCGATGCGACGGCCCTCGCTGTCGTCCATCATCCCCTTGTCGAAGACCTGGAAGAATATCTCGTGCACGTCCGGATGCGCCTTCTCGACCTCGTCGAGCAGGATCACCGAATAGGGTTTTCGGCGCACCGCCTCGGTCAGGATGCCGCCCTTGCCGTAGCCGACATAGCCGGGCGGCGCGCCCTTCAGCGTCGAGACGGTATGCGCTTCCTGGAACTCGGACATGTTGATCGAGATCAGGTTCTGCTCGCCGCCATAGAGCGTTTCGGCGAGCGCCAGCGCGGTCTCGGTCTTGCCGACGCCCGAGGGACCACAAAGCAGGAACACGCCCACCGGCTTTTCCGGGGCGCCGAGGCCGGCGCGGCTGGTCTGGACGCGCCTGGCGATCATCTCCATCGCGTGGTCCTGGCCGACCACCCGCTCGGACAGAGTGGCGGCGAGCCTGAGCGCCTTCTCGGTCTGGCTGGACAGCATGCGTCCCGTCGGGATGCCGGTCCAGTCCTGCACCACGGCGGCGACCGCGTTGCGGTCGACCGACGGCAGGATCAGCGGCGTCTCGCCCTGCGCCGCGACGAGTTCCGCCATCAGTTCGCGCAGCCGCGCGAGGTCGGCGGCGGAACGCGCCGATCCCTCGGCAATCGCCTCTGCGACAGGCGCCTCGGTTTTGGCCGCTTCGCTTTTGGCTGCCTTGGCTTTCGAGCCTTTGGATTTCAAGGGCTTGGCGTCAGCCGCCTTGCTCTCAGGCGCCCTCGCCTTGGAAGCTTCGGACCCAGCCGGCTCGGCCGCTGCGGTTTCCTCAGCTGCCTCCTCGGCCGCCGCCGCATCGAGCGGCACGCCCTCGCCGCGCAGTTTTGCGCGCAGGTCGAGGATCTCGGCCACCAGCGCCCTTTCCCGATCCCAGCGCGCCTGGGCGGCAGCCAAAGTGGTCTCGGTTTCCGCCAGCCCGGCGTCGACCCTGGCCTGCCGGTCGGCGACCTCGATGCCGATCGCCGCCTCACGGCCGATGATGCCGCTCTCCACTTCCAGCGCCTGGCGGCGGCGCAGAATGTCCTCGACTTCGGCAGGCGTCGCATGCTGCGAAATCGCCACCCGTGCGCAGGCGGTGTCGAGCAGGCTGACCGCCTTGTCCGGCAATTGCCGCGCCGGGATGTAGCGATGCGAAAGCGCGACCGCCGCCTCGATCGCCTCGTCCAGTATCTGCACCTTGTGGTGCTGCTCCAGCACGCCGGCGACGCCGCGCAGCATCAGCACGGCCACCGCTTCCGACGGCTCCTCGATCTTGACCACCTGGAAGCGGCGGGTCAGCGCCGGGTCCTTCTCGATATGCTGCTTGTATTCAGCCCAGGTCGTGGCGGCGATGGTGCGCAACTCGCCGCGCGCCAGAGCCGGCTTGAGCAGGTTTGCCGCATCGCCGGTGCCTGCAGCACCGCCGGCGCCGATCAGCGTATGCGCCTCGTCGATGAACAGGATGATCGGCACCTCGGAGGCCTGGACCTCGTCGATGACCGCCTTCAGCCGCTTCTCGAACTCGCCCTTGACGCTGGCGCCGGCCTGCATCAGCCCGACATCCAGCATGCGCACGCTGACGTTCTCAAGCGTCGGCGGCACGTCGCCCTGGGCAATGCGCAGCGCAAAGCCCTCGACCACCGCCGTCTTGCCGACACCGGCCTCGCCGGTCAGGATCGGGTTGTTTTGCCGGCGTCGCATCAGGATGTCGACGATCTGCCGGATCTCGGGATCGCGGCCGACGACCGGATCGATTTTGCCGCCGCGGGCGCGCTGGGTGAGGTCGGTGGCGTATTTCGCCAGCGCCGAATCCCCGCCCGGACCGCGCTTCATCGGCGTCTCGGCGGTGGCCGCGGCAGGAGGTGAGCCGGCTTCGAGCGAGCCTTCGGTGACATCGGCGAAGCGGGAAATGACGCCGTCGGCATCGATCTTGTCGAATTCGGCGCTGATCTTCGATACCAGGCCTTCCAGCACCGGCGTCTTCAGGCAGGCAAGCAGAATATGGGCGCTACGCAAGTCCTTTGTGCCAAATTCGAGCTCCGCCAGGCTCCAGGCTTCCTGAATGGCGTGGAAGATATGATCGGAGAACTCTTCAATCGACGTCGCGCCATATGGCAGCTTGTCGATGGCGCGGGTCATATCCGCCGAGAGCCGGCTTGAGTCCACTCCAGCATCGGCAAGGATCATCTGCACATCCGAGCGCTCGGAAAGCACCAGCTGCTGGATGAAATGGACGAGCTCGACATAGGGATTGCCGCGCAGCTTGGCCGTGTCGGCCGCGGCCTTGAAGGCGCGCACCCCCGTGGCGTTGAGCTTGGCGACCAGTTCCTTACGCTTGAAGCTCTGCGATGACCGGCGCTGTTCCATCGAACCTGCTCCCGCAACCTGCCGACCGTACCCTGCCATATAAGCGGCTACTTGACAAAGCCGTGTGATGGGCCGTGTGACGGATAAGGCGTTTGGATCCATCCGGGCGGCACCGCCCGGTTACACAAGCCTTGCAAACTCATCCAACAAACACCGGATTACCGTCCGGGCTATGCGAGCCATTTCACATACCGGGCCCGGCAATCGCGCAATGGGTTTCGCCGAAGAAGACGGTCGCGTTTAGCTTCCGTTAGTTTTTGAGCGGCTGCTCAATTGTGGTAGTGTGAGACCGTGTGATAACGTTGCGTCACATAGGGGTCTCAGGGCCGCTGGCTGGGGGTTAGTGTGATTGATCTCGCACTCTGGCTGAATCCTCTGAACGGTGAGAATCCGTCGGGAGAGGACTTGCGCAACGACCCGGCTTTCCATGAGCTGGAGCGCCTGGCCGAACCGCAAGTCAAGGTTGTCCACGACGGCAACAACAAGCCAACGTCGCAATCCAGTCCGGTCGACTGGGCGACTGTCCTCGAAAAAGCGGAAGAACTGCGCGCCCGCGGCCGGGATTTGCGCCTGCTGGTCATCGTCGCGCGCGCGCTCGCCAACGAAGACGGGCTGGCAGGCCTGGCGCAGGGCCTGACGCTTATCGCCAGGACCTTCGACCAGCATTGGGACACGATGCATCCGGCATTGCGGCCGAACGCGACGCCGCGCGACGCCGCCCTGCGCCGCATCAATGCGCTGCTCGATCTCCAGAACGGCCAGGAAGGCCTGCTGGCCAACCTTCGGGAGACGATCTTCTTTTCGCCGCGTCAGGTCGGACCGATCAGCGGACGCGATCTCGAACAGGGCGCGCTCGACGAGCGCGTCATGCTGCAGGAAGCGGCTTCCGGACTGGGCGCATCCGAAAAAGCGGCGTTGGCGACTGCCCACAGCCAGCTCTTGAACCGGGTGCGCAGCGGCTGCGCGGCACAGATCGACCAGGCCGGCGACGCTATGACGTCGCTGCTCGCCGACGCCCGCGCGGCCATCACCGCCCTCGACGAGGTCGACGCCGCTCTCAACAAGCGCATCGAAGGCAACGGCCCAACCATCCCGGAATTGAAACGGTTCCTGCAGCGTTTGCAGACGACGCTGGAGCGGAATTCGGCCGCCGGCACAGTTGCGAACGGCGCCACAAAGCCGTCCGCGCAACCGGCGGAACCGGCAGCGCCGGCCCGAAACGGTCGCGCCGATGGGATGGGAGCCCAAGCGATGGGAGCCGAGACAATGGCAAATGTCGCAACCTATGCGGAACCCGGCGCCGGGCTGCCGGACCGGATCACCTCGCGCGACGACGTCGTCAAATGCCTCGATCTGGTCGTCGCCTTCTATGACCGCACCGAGCCGTCGAGCCCGATACCGCACCTCGCCCGCCGCGTGCGCCGCATGGTGCACATGGATTTCGTGGAACTGATGGAAGATCTCGCCCCATCGGGGCTGAAGGAGTTCCGGCTGCTTGCCGGTGTCCCCGATCCCAAGAAGCCGGCCCAGAAGGATGAAAGGTAACAAGCATGCCAGCAGAGAGCAAAGCGAAGGTCATCGAAAGAAACCGCGCGCCGCGCGTGCAGATCGCCTACGACGTTGAGACCTACGGCAGCCCGACGACGATCGAACTGCCGTTCGTCATGGCCGTGATGGCCGATCTTTCCGGCGCTTCACAAACCAAGGAAGCAATGAAGTCGGTTTTGGACCGCACCATGGTCGAAACCGACGCCAACCGCTTCCCGAAATTCATGGAAGCCATGGGGCCGCGCGTAAAGGCGCGGATCAAGAACACGCTGCCTCAGGCCGAGGGCGCCGAACGCGACGAAGAGCTCGCGGTCGATCTCACCTTCTCGAAGATGGGCGATTTCGCGCCGGACAAGATCGCCGAGCAGGTTCCGCAACTGGCCGAGATCCTCAAGATGCGCCGCCAGCTCGAGGAACTGCTCGGCTTCATGGACGGCCGCGTCGACGCCGAAAAGCGCATCGCGCAGCTTCTGAACAATGAGCCGCTGCTGAGCAAGATCGCCAGCCAGGCGATGGATGACGGCAAGGGCGAGGAGTAAGTCATGGCTGAACAGCAAAAGACCGCAGCCGCCACCGCCGAGGCGGAAGCGATAGACCTCGGCGAATTCAGCGGACTCCTTGAAAAGGATTTCAAGGTCAAGAAGGACGACAGCGAAAAGCTGCAGCAGCTGGTGCGCAACCTGGCGCTGGCAGCGCAATCGCGCTCCGAGACCACCACGATCTCGTCCAATGCGATCAAGTCGATCAAGTCGCTGATTGCCGGCATCGACAAGATGCTGACGACGCAGGTCAACGAGATCCTGCACGCGCCGGAAGTGCGGCAGATGGAGGGCACCTGGCGTGGCCTCTGGTATCTCGTCAACAACACCGAGACGGATACGAAACTCAAGATCCGGGTGATGAACATCTCCAAGGAGCAGCTGGCCGATACGCTTGAAGACTATGAAGGCCAGATGTGGGACCAGAGCCCGATCTTCAAGAAGGTCTATACGGACGAGTATTCGATGCTGGGCGGCGAGCCGATCGGCTGCATCATCGGCGCCTACGAATTCTCCAACCATCCGCGCGACGTCGGCCTGCTGCGCAACATCTCGGGCATCTGCGCCTCGGCGCACACGCCTTTCATCGCCGCCGCCTCGCCACGCCTGTTCCGCATGGACAGCTGGCAGGAACTGCCGAATCCGCAGGACCTGCAGATGATCGTGAACAACCCGGCCTATGCCTCGTGGCAGTCGCTGCGCGAGAGCGAGGATGCCCGCTATATCGGCCTCACCATGCCGCGGGTGCTGGCGCGCCTGCCCTACGGCACCGAGACCGTCCCGGTGAAGGGGTTCACCTTCGAGGAAGAGGTGGGCGGCGACCACAACAAATATGTCTGGATGAACGCCGCCTTTCCGATGGGGGTCAACATCAACCGCAGCCACAAGCTTTACGGTTGGGGCACGCAGATCCGCGGTGTCGAGAACGGCGGCACGGTGCTCAACCTGCCGGTGCACGCCTTCCCGACCGACGACGGATCGATCGCGATGAAATGCCCGACCGAGGTCGCCATCGACGACCGGCGCGAGGCGGAACTGGCCAAGCTCGGCCTGATGCCGATCCTGCACCGCAAGAACACCGACCTCGCGGCCTTCATCGGCGCGCATTCATTGCAGGACGACGAGACACGCGCCGGCCGGCTGGTCGACCCCGACGCGCAGTCGAACGAGCGGCTCAGCGCCAACCTGCCCTATCTTTTCCCGGTGTCGCGTTTCGCGCACTACCTCAAGGCGATTGCGCGCGACAAGATCGGCTCGTTCAAGGAACGCACCGACATGCAGATCTGGTTGACCGAATGGATCAACCGGTACGTGCTGGCCAATCCAGCCTTTGCCGACGACAAGGCGCGCGCCAAGCGCCCGCTTGCCGCGGCCGAGGTCCAGGTCGACAGCGTCGAAGGCCGGCCCGGTTACTACAATGCCCGTTTCTATCTGCGTCCGCACTACCAGCTGGAAGGCATCAACGCCTCGCTCCGGCTGGTATCGGAACTGCCGTCAGTGAAGGGCTGAAATCATAAGCAAAGTCATTTTGTTTCGTTTGAAAGCGGTGGAGAAAGACAATGCCGACAACAGTGAGAACCGATGGGCCTTCGACGAAGATCGATGGCTTTTTGAAAGTGCCGGACATCAAGGGCCCAAGCAAGCGCGACGGCCATGAAGACGAGATCGAAATCCATGGCGTCGACTACAAGATGGTCGCGCCTTACGACCCCAATTCGCTGTCGCGGCGCGGTCGTGTTTCGATGGGAATGATCAAATTCATCAAGCACTACGACAAGTCTTCCCCCTACCTGAAGAAGGCGCTGTTTGAGAACAAGGCGCTCGACGAAGTGGTGTTTTCGGCCCGCCGCACCATCGACGGCGAGACCAGCGACTATCTGGTCGTGACGCTGACCGACGCCTCGATCATGGAATACGACATGCGGCAGGCCGCCGACGAGGCCGACCTGATCGAGGAAGAAGTCAGCTTCGCCTACAAGAAGATCAAGTTCGTCTACGACAAGGACGACGAGATCGAAATGGATGTCTATGTCGGCAAGTGAGGCCAAACGGCCCGGCGCAAACAAGGCGCAGCTTGCCGGCAGTTCGCGGGCAAAGCGCGAGGCGGTCCAGCCCTCCCTGTGGGACCGCCTCGTCAACGACCTGCCTGGCCTGACCTCGGAGATCGACGGGCTGCGCCGGTTGCTGGAAGAAGAACTCGGCGCCGAGCGCGTCGAGGCTCTTCTAGCCGGCAGCGCCCGCGCCATCGATGCCGATGCGGAACTCACCCCCGATCAGAAGCGGCGCCTGCAGCGGCTGATCTTCCAGACCGAGCATCGCGCCGAGATCGAAAGCCGCGGCGTGGTGGTGTCGGCACGCGTGCTCAGGGAAGCCGTCCGGCGCGACATCGAGGCCTTGTTCAACACCGAGCGCTTCGAGTCCGTGCCGCTGCTTTCCGATGCCGAGCACGAACAACCCCTGGACGAACTGCCGCCGCTCGCCGACTTTCCGGAGGTGCGCCGCAGCGTCGTCAACTACGGCGTGCCGTCCTTTTCCGGCCGCTCGTCGCGCGACTTCGACCGCGATGCGCTGGCGCGCGAGATCCGCGCGGTGCTCGCCACCTTCGAGCCGCGTCTCAAGGAGAGCGCCACGACGGTCAATGTCACCCTCGGCGACAAGAGCGTCGGTCTGAAGATCGAGATCGATGCCGTGCTGATCATGACGCCGACGCCGGAACGCATGCGGCTGCGCACCACGATCAACCTCGACAACGGCCTGGCGCGAACCGAATTCAGGGAGACCTGAGATGGATCGGGTCTTCGTGGAATATTACGAAGAAGAACTGACCCATATCCGCGCGCTGGCCGCGGAATTCGCCGACATGCATCCGGCGGTTGCCCGCAATCTTTCCCTCGACACCGTGCCTTGCCCCGACCCCTATGTCGAACGGCTGCTCGACGGCGTGGCCTTCCTTGCCGCGCGCACGCGGCTGAAGGTCGATGCGGAGCGCTCGCGCTTCTCGCGCGCCGTGCTCGACGTGCTTTATCCGGACCTGGTCACGCCGGCGCCGGCAACGGCAATGGCGGTGCTGAAACCTGGACAGCAGGTGCAGTCGATGATCGCCGGCCACGCCGTCGCGCGCGGCACGCGGCTGGTCTCCGGCCTGCATCCGGGGCTTTCGACGCGCTCAACCTTCACCACCGCGCAAGAGGTCACGCTGTGGCCGATCTCGATAACCTCGGTCAGCTATTTCCAGGATCGCAGCGCGCTGGCGGCCGCCGGCATCGCACCGATCGGCGGCGTACGCGGCGAAGCGGCCTTTCGCATCGGGTTCGCTCGGACTGGAAAAGGCAAGCTCAGCGAATTGTCGCTCGACCGTCTCGACCTCTATTTCGCCGGGCGCACCAAGGCGCCGCTCATCTTCGACGCGATCTTCGGCGCCTGCTCGGCCGTCGGCGCGCGGGCCGAAGGCAAGACCAATCCGCTCTCGGCCCTGCCCGAGCCCGAAATGGTCGGCATCCGCGACGACGAGGCATTGATGCCGCGTACCCGCCCGACCTTCGAGGGATACCGGCTGCTGCGCGAATATTTCATGATCCCCGAACGCTTCCACTATGTGCGGGTCGCCGGCCTGCAGCCCGTGGTGCGCAAATGCGATGCGGGCATCGAGATCATCTTCCTGTTCCGGCGCCCGGTGCCGGAGCTCGCCGATGTGACGCCGGCCGATTTCGAGCTCTTCGTGACGCCGCTCATCAATCTCTTCGAGCGGGAATGCAACGTCATCGAGATCGATCCGCGCAGGACGCGGCAGGTGGTGCATACCGACCGGACGCGGGCGCGAGACTTCGAGATTTTTCGGGTCACCCGGGTCGAGGATGCCGACGCTGAAGGCAGCGAGGCGGCAATTCCGGAGCTGTTCAGCCTCGGACAGAACCGTGGCAGCGGCTGGGTCTATTCGACAGAGCGGCGCCCACGCCGGGCAACGGAAGACGAGCGGCGCGAGGGTCTGACCCGCACCTCCTACACGGGCGACGACGTTTTCCTGGCTGTCTCGCGTCCTACGGGGAGCCCGGCGAACCGGCCGCTCAAGCGCCTCGACGTCATGGCGCTCTGCACCAACCGCGACCTGCCGATCCTCGACGACACCCCGACGCTGACGCTGGAGACGGCCGACCCGGTCGAAGCGGTCAGGCTGCTCGGCGCGCTGCGGCCGCCGCAGCCGGCGATCCCGGCGTCTCTGCCGGCGGGCGCCGAAGGCGAATCCCGCGCCGACAATCTCGCCTGGCGGCTGGTGGCGCAGCTCTCGCTCAACTTCCTGAGCCTCGCCAAGGAAGGCCGCGGCGTCGATCCGCTGCATGCGATGCTCGACCTCTATGCCGATCGCGGCGATCCGAGCCTTGCCCGCAACGTCCATTCGATCACGCGCATCGACTCGCGCCCGGTCATCGAGCGGCTCAAGATCGACGGTCCGATGTGCTTCGGACGGGGCACGGAGGTGACGCTGCATGTCGACCAGTCGGTGCTGGCGGGGCAAAGCACGCTGCTGCTTTCGGCCCTGCTGGCGCGGTTGTTTGCCCGTCATGCCGGAATAAACGGCTTCGTGCGGACCCGCACGCGGCTGCTGCAGAAGCAGGAGGATGTGCCATGGCCGATGACGCCCGGCAATCGCTACCTGATCTAGCGAAGCCTGCCCAGAGCGAAGCCGCTCTCACGGAGAGCTTCGACTTTTTCGAGCTGATGCGCCGGCTGGAGCAGAGGGGCGGACTGTTCGGCTATTCCGGCCAGGCCAATCGCGAACCGGCGCGGCTCGGCCAGCATGTGCGCTTGAGCTTTTCGGCAAGGGACGTGGTCAAGCTCCAGGAGGCGAGCGAAAAGGCTCCGGCGCGGGTGACCGTCGCCAATCTCGGGCTGCTCGGACCTGAAGGACCGATGCCGCTGTATCTGACGCGCTGGGTGCTCGACCGGCTGTCGCAGCGCTGGTTCAGCGGCGCCGATGCCGAGCAGACCAGCGACACAACCTTCGTCGACTTCGTCAACATCCTCCAGCATCGGATGATCGCGCTTTACTACCGCGCCTGGGCCGACGCTCATCCGGCGGTGCAGGTCGAACGTTTTGTCGGCGGACGCGTCCGCGCCATGCTGGAAGCGATGGCGGGGATAGGCCTTCCCGGCACCCAGGATTCAGAACTCGACATGGTTCGGCTGCGCCAGGCCGGATCGCTCGCCAACCAGGTCGACGGCGCCGAGCGGCTGACGCTGTTCCTCGCCACAGCCTTCAAGGTGCCGGTAGAGATCAAGGAATTCGTTGCTGCCTGGATCACTATTCCGGCGGCGCTGCAGAGCCGCGTCGGCAAGGCTTATGCCGCGCTCGGGCGCGGCGCCACGATCGGCCCGCGCGTCTTCAGCCGTCAAAGCCGGATCGAATTGCGCGTCGGGCCGCTCGGCCTCGACGACTTCAAGTCGTTCCTGCCCGGGGAGCGGCGCCTTGCCCTGTTCAAGAAAGCGGTGTGCGATATGATCGGCGAAGCGCTTGACGTCGATTTGCGCATCGTGCTTGCGCGCGACGCCGTGCCGCCGCCGAAGATCGGAACCGTCCAGCTCGGCCGAACGTCCTGGCTTGCGCGCCCCGCCGAGGAGGGAGACGCCGACGACCTCAAGCTGCGCACCATCGTCGGCTGGCGGCCGGAAATGGCGGAGGCAGCCTGATGAGCCTGCTGCTGACGCTCGAACAGGGTCCACGCTCCCAAGTGGTGAGACAGACCAGGCTTGACGAGGGCGAGTTGGTGATCGGCCGCAGCGCCGATGCCGGCTGGCAGATCGACGATCCGGACATGTTCGTCTCGCGCGCGCACTGCAAGATCAGCGGGGGCCGTGACGGCTACTTCGTCACCGACACATCGAGCAGCGGGCTGTTCATAGACGATTCCGACAGCCCGCTCGGCACCGGCAGGTCGACGCGGCTGCAAAGCGGCATGCGGCTCCGCATGGGCGACTACGTGCTTTATGTCGAGGTCCAGTCCAAAGCGAGCCAGACGTCGGTCGGTCAGGCGCCGGCAGCTAACCGTTCCACACCTCAATGGTCATCGCCGGAAGCGCGAACGCCGCCCAGCATCGGCGGCGACGACTTCTTCTCGGCCAAGGTCGAGGAAGAGCCGCGGCGGCCGCGTCCGGCCGACCTGCCGGACCCGTTCGAGCAGCCTGTGCCCGGCGCCTACGACCGCGCCTCCAACCAGCGCAGCTCGCCCGCCTTCGACGACCCGTTCAGCCTCGATCCGGTGGCGACACCCGCGCCCAACGATGCCGCAGCGCCCGGCCCGTCGGATCCGTTCGGTTTCGATGAGATGCCGTCTCGTGGCGGCACGGCGGATTCCGCGTCGAAATCGGCCGGCTTCGATGACGATTTTGGGTTCGGGCCGGCGTCGACACCTGCTCATAGCAACGGCACGGGCTCTGCTGATCAGCGCGAACGACAAGCCGAACCGCCGCAGGCCGCTCATCCCTGGGATATGCCGAGCCAAGCGGTCGAGCCTCCGCTGCGCTCCGCTCCGGCCCCCAGACCGTCCCGCCCAGCACACGTGGCGCCTGCGACGGAGATGGCGCTGCGCGCTGCGTTCCTGCGCGGCATGGGTGTCGAGGAAGCCGATTTTCCCGGCCGCGATGCCATCGCCGAAATGGAGAAATTCGGCCGCGAATACCGGCTGATGCTGGACGGCCTGATGCAGCTCCTGCGCAAACGCGCCGAGGAAAAGGGAAGCGCGCGCGTCGCCCAGACGATGGTCGGGGCCTCGGAGGTCAATCCGCTCAAATTCCTGCCGACGGTCGAGGATGTCATCGTCACCATCATCTCGGAGCGCAGTCCCGGCTTTCTGTCCGGCGAAGCGGCGATCTCGGACGCCGTGCGCGATCTCGCGCAGCACCATGTGCGCGCCTGGCGCGGGGTGCAGGCGGCGCTGCGGCGCATGATCGACCGCTTCGATCCGGCCGCGATCGAAGAAGAGCTGAAATCGAATTCGGCGATCGGCAACCTGCTTTCGGGCGGGCGCAACGCCAAGCTGTGGGAGCTTTACCAGAAACGCCATCGCGACATCGCCCAAAGCGCGGAATCGAGTTTTCTCGGCGAGATCGGCGCGGACTTCAGGGATGCTTACGAAGAGGAGTAGGACATGATCGATCGACGCGAATTCATCGTTGCCCTCGGCGCGACGGGGCTGCTTGCAGCTTGCCAGAGCGGCCCGCCGAAACCATCGGTTATCTCGGTCAATGTGACCGGTGGCGCCGGCATGAATCCGGGACCGGGCGGCGGCGATCGGCCGGTTACTGTCTTGGTGATGCGGCTGAGCAGCACCGGCAAGTTCAATTCGGCCGACTATTTCGCGCTGCAGGGCGATGCGGGCTCGGCGCTCGGCGCCGATCTCATCGGATCAGACACGATCTCCGTCGCGCCGGGAAAGACCGCGGCCAAGACCATCACCGTCGAGCCGAACGCGACGGCACTCGGCTTCGTCGCGCTCATCCGCGAGCCCGGCGGACGCAACTGGCGCACGACCAAATCGGTATCGCCGGGGTCGAAATTCACCATCAACGTCTCGCTCGGCAGCGGCGGTATTTCCGCCTGACGGCGAGACAACGAATGGCAATGCAGAGAGTAGCAGCATGAGCGACGCAAACAGGGTGCTGTGGTCCGAGGGGCTCTTCTTGAGGACCCAGCACTTCCAGCAGCAGGACCGGTTCTTCGAGGGGATGGTGCGCGGCGCGTTGCAGGCCGGCCAGCTCCATACGTTCGGCTTCCAGCAACTGACGCTCGACCAGTCGCTGCTCGACGCCGGCCAGGTCTCCATCGTGTCGGCGCGGGGCATCTTCCCGGACGGCACGCCCTTTGCCATCCCGGAGTTGATGGACGCGCCGAAGCCGCTGCCGGTCACGGCCGACACCGGCGCCGGGCCGGTGCTGGTCGCGCTGCCGCTCGAACCGCCCGGCGGCGTCGGTTTCGATCCGGCGCATGCCGCGTCGACCGGCGCGCGCTATCACGGCAAGATCGTTTCGGTGCGCGATGCCGTCCAGGGCGGTGCCGATCCGGAAGAGATCGAGATCGCCCGGCCGCAGGCAGTGCTGCTCGCACCCGGCAAATCGGTCGGCGGCTATACTGCGCTGCCGATCGCCGACATCAAGGGTGTTCGCGCCGACGGCGGCGTCTCGCTCGACGAGAGCTTCCTGCCGCCGACGCTGATCACCGGCGCGGTCGCCTGGTACCGGCAACTGCTGCAGGAGGTCGTCACCGGCCTCGACCAGATCGCCGAGGCGCATGGCAAGATGGTGATGGGCGGACCCGGCCGTAGCGTCGAGGACCTGTTGATGCTCCACCTTGCCAATGCGGCCAAGCCGCGGCTTGCGCATATGCTGGCGCAGGACGTCTTCCATCCGGCCGAGCTCTATCTTGAGCTTGCCGGGCTTGCCGGCGAGATGGCGACCTACGGCTCCAGCTCGCGCCGGCTCGGCGAACTGCCGGCCTATGACCACATGGCGCCCGGCCCGGCCTATATGGCGCTTGCCGACGCCTTGCGTTCGCTGATCCTCAGCCTGCGTTACATCGAGCCGAAATCGCGTGCACTGCCGGTCATGCGGCATGCGACCAATGTCTGGAAGGTCCGCATCGACAACCCGAAGCTTTTGGTCGCAAGCCGCATCGTCATCCGGGTCGGATCGGAATTGTCCGAAGAGGCGTTGCGAAAAATCTTCGTCAACCAGGCGACCGTCGGCGCCGCCGACCAATTCGAAGGCCTGTGGAAGTCGCGCCTGCCCGGCATTCCGCTGAAGCCGCTGCATTCGCAGCCGCGCGAGATCCCCTATGACGGCGACCGGCTGTGCCTGGAGCTGGACCAGAAGAGCGAGCATTGGGCCTCGCTGCTCGACGCCCCCGGCTTCGTCATCGGCGTTTCCGGTGTCCTGCCGAGCGAGCCGCAGGTCGACTGCTATTCGGTGAACAGGTGAGGCCATGAGCCGGGATGATCCTTTCGGACTGTCGGAGGATCGCGAACGCACGCGCATCAGGCTGACGGGTGCGTCGCCGCGGCCGATGGCGCCGCTGATGCCAACCGCGCCGGTGAAGCTGGCGCGCGCCCATCCCAACATACTGATCAACACATTCGCGCCGTTGCTCGAATTCGCCCCCGAGCTCGAAAGCGCGCTCGCGCCCGAGAACCCTGAAGTGATGCGCACGCGGCTGCTCGACGAACTGGTCCGGGCGCGCGATGCCGCGATGGCAGCCGGCTCCTCGCTCGAAAGGGCCGACCAGGCCGCCTGGGCGGTGGCGGCTCTGCTCGACGATCTCGCGCTCAACACGCCATGGGGCGGCGCCAGCGCATGGCCGCGCCAGCCGCTGGTCGTGATGCTGCGCGGCGACGTCGATGCCGGCACGCAGTTCTTCTCGCGTCTCGACGAGTTGGAGCGGCACCCGAACCGCGACCGTGAAATGCTGGAGCTGCAATATTACTGCCTGGCGCTCGGCTTCCGCGGCAAATATCGCGTGCCCGGCCGCGCCGGCGACCGCTCGCTCAACGCCGTTCGCGTGGCGGCGGCCCGCTTCCTGCGCAATGCCGACGCCGAAGACGCGCCGCTGTCGCCGAACTGGAAAGGCGTGATCGCTTCCGACGAGCCGCAGCGCTTCATCGTGCCGATCTGGGTGATGGCGCTGGCGGCGGTGGTGATCGCGGCCGCCGCTTATATCGGCTTGTCGATGGGACTGAGCGGCCAGGCGGTCGAGCTTACCGCACTGGTGCGCACGCTGCCGCCTCCCTCCCGAGGCGAGGTTACCCGCGCCGCGCCCAAGCCCGATGCACCCGAACCCGAACCGCCGCAACCGGTCGATTTCGCGTTGCTGCCGGAATTCAAGGCCGAGGCGCCGGATAGCCTCAAGGGGGCGCTGAGCGGTACCGAGAGCGTGTCGCTTGCCAAGCTGGTCATCCAGTCTTCCAACCCCGAGCTGTTCCAGTCGTCGCGGCCGACGCTCACACAAGGCTACGAACCGCTGGTCGAGTCGATCGCCAAGGTGATCCTCGCCAATCAGGAGCTAATCGGAAACGTCACCGTCGTCGGCCATACCGACAATGTGCGCCTGCAGAAATCCAACCCGCTTTCGTCCAACCAGCGGCTGTCGGAGGCGCGCGCCGAGACCATAGCCAACCTTCTGGTTCAGGCCGGCGTGCCGCAGGAGCGCATCCATTCCGAAGGCCGCGCCGATACCGATCCAGTGGCCGACAACTCTACGCGTCAGGGCCGCGCGCTCAACCGGCGTGTCGAGGTTCTGGTCGAGAAGAGGCTCTGAGATGTTCATCCTGCGCTTCCTCTGGGCCGTGCTGACCTCGCGCTTCCTTTGGACGCTGATCGGCATCGCGCTGCTGTCGCTGCTGATCTGGGTGTTCGGCCCGATCGTTCAGGTCGGCCCTTATGCACCGTTCGAATCCGACAATGTGCGCATCGCCATTATCGCGGGGCTGATCATCCTGTGGCTGATCTGGCTGATCATCGCACAGCGCCGCGCGATCCGCGCCAACCGCATGTTCGTCGCCGAGATCGCCGCGCCTGTCCAGGAAAAGCAGCTCACCCCGGGCGAGGAGAGCGTCGCGGCGGTCGGCGCCAAGTTCGGCGAGGTCATGGCGGAGCTCAAGCGGCGCAAGCTCGGCGGCCGCAAATTCCTGCGCGAGATGCCGTGGTATGTGATCGTCGGACCGCCGGCCACCGGCAAGACGACGGCGCTGCGGCAATCGGGCCTCAACTTCCCGATCGACCTCACCGATGATCTCCAAGGCGTCGGCGGCACGCGCAACTGCGACTGGTTCTTCTCGGAGAACGCGGTGCTGATCGACACCGCCGGCCGCTATGTCCAGCAGGAAAGCCAACCGGATGTCGACGCGACCGAATGGCTGGGCTTCCTCGATCTGCTCAAGAAGCATCGCGGGCGGCGGGCGCTCAACGGCGTCATCGTCGCGCTGTCGATCGACGTACTCTCGGAAGGCGACGAAGCGATCAAGGCGCATGGCCGCAAGATCCGCCGCCGGCTGGCGGAGCTGAACGACCGCCTGGAAATCCGCCTTCCCGTCTATCTGATGCTGACCAAGGCCGACCTGATCAAAGGGTTCGAAGCCTTTTTCGGCGGCTTGTCGACCGCCGCTCGCGAGCAAGTCTGGGGAACGACCTTCGCGCTCGACGCGCGCGTCGACGCCAAGACCATCGAGAAGGAGCTGGCCGCGCTCGCAACGGAACTGGAACGTCGGCTGGTGCCACGCCTCGAGTACGAGGACAAGCTCGGCGCTCGCGCCGAAATCTTCCGGTTCCCGGCTCAGCTCGCAAGCCTCTCCGAACCGGTCCAGGTGCTGGTCGAGGCGATGTTCGGCGAGAGCCGCTACGAGGAGGCGGCCTGGCTGCGTGGCCTCTATCTGACGTCTGCGACCCAGGAAGGCGCGCCGATCGACCGGCTGACGGCAGCGCTGTCCTCCTCCTTCGGGCTGCCGCCACGCCGCGCGATGCTGGCTCCACGCGTCGAGAAACGAAGCTTCTTCCTGAGAAATCTCCTGACCGAAGTCATCTTCAAGGAAGCCGGCTTGGGCACGTTCGACTCGCTGGCGCAGCGCCGCCGCGCCTGGATCTGGCGCGTCGCGGCGGCCGCCTGCGCGCTTGCCGCCCTGCTCGCCGGCGGACTGTTCACCTGGTCCTATCTCGACAACCGCAATGCCATCACCGAGCAGGCCGGCCAGTTCGAGGCGCTGCAGGCGCCGCTGACGGAAGTCGCTGCCACGCCGGCGTCGGTGGAGCAGCCGACGATGGACGGAGCGCTGGCCGCGATGGACGCTGTGGCCACGGCCCGCACCACGCCGCCCGACGCGGTTCACAACTTCGTCGGGCCAACCGCTTCGGCCGAGCTCGTGCGCGCGCAGACCGACACCTACGACCACGCACTGCGCAACGTGCTCGAGCCGCATATGGTCGCGCTGCTGGAAGCCACGATGTGGCGGCAGATCCGCGATCCGGATTTCATGCTCGGGGCGCTCAAGACCTATCGCATGATGACGGGCCTGTCGCAGATGGACACCGACTTCGTCCAGAACTGGTGGGTGAACAGCCTGCCGGAATTCGCGTCCGCCCCGCCCTTCCCCACCGCCGACGCCGAAGAGCATCAGCTTGCCGCGATCCGCCGCATGGCGGTCGACGACAGCTACATCGCACCGGACAAGGAGCTGGTCGCCGAGGCGCTGAAGACGGTGTGCACGATCTCGCTGCCGGAGCGCGCCTACAAGCAGTTGCTCGCCGACCCGGAAGTGGCGGCCGTCAAGGAATGGGTGCCGGCCAATTTCGCCGGACCGAACGGCGCGAAAGTGTTCGCGCGCCGGTCCGACAAGACGCTGCGCGTCGGCGTTCCCGGCGCCTTCACCTATGCCGGTTTCCACGACGCCGTCCTCGACCGGGTCGAAGATGTGGCCGCGCAGGCGGCGCTCGATCGGGCGGTATTCGCCGGCGGCTGCTCGGAGAACTCCGAGACCTCGGTCTCGGCGCTGTCCGAAGACATTCTAAAACTCTATTACGACGACTATATCGCGCAGTGGGACAGCTTCCTGCGCGACATGCGGCTGGCGCCGCTGAGCGACCTCAATGTCGCCAGCGAAAACCTCAAGGACCTTTCGAGCGCCGATTCCGCACTGAAGCGGCTGCTGACGGCGGTGGTGCAGGAGACCGACCTGACCCGGTCGGACGAAGCGCCGGCCGATGACAAGGGCGGCGCCGCCGCCAAGACCGGCTCGAAGCTGCTCTCCAAGCTCGGCAAGCTGGGCAAGGTGGTGAAGACGGGCGCGAAACTCCTGCCCCGCGCTGGCTCGGCCGATCAGGTCGACATGACCGGCAGCCTGGTGGCCGAGCACTTCAAGCCGCTGAAGGGCACGATCGCGGAGGTCGACGGCCAGCCGCCGGCGCTCGACGCAGCGGTCGTCGCGCTGACGGCGCTGTCCAACGTGCTGCAGACGGTGACAGCCAATCCCGACCCGCAGGACGCCATCAAGAAGCAGGGAGGCCTCGCCGAGCTGACGGGCGCGGTGGCCCGGCAGGCGCAGATCCTGCCCTCGCCCATCAACGACTGGCTGGGCGGGATTGCCGGCGACACCAGCGGCCTGTCGCAGAAGGCCGTCACCAACGAGCTCAACGCCATCTGGCGCGCCGACATCCTGCCCTTCTGCCAGGCCGCGCTCAACAACCGATATCCGTTCAGCCCAGAGAGCGCGGTGGACGTGAATGTGCGCGATTTCCAGCGGCTCTTCGGTCCCGCCGGCCTGATCGACGCCTTCATCAACGACCATCTGATCAACTATGTCGACACGGCCAGCCAGCCGTGGAAATGGCGCGCCGATTTCGGCCTCGACCCGGCGGCGCTGGCGGCGTTCGAGCAGGCAAGACACATCCGCGACGACCTCTTTCCCGGCGGCACCGGCCCGGTGATGAACTTCACGCTGGAGCCGAAGGACCTGTCGCCCAACGTGGGGCGCGTGACGCTCAACCTCGATGGCCAGAACCTCGTCTACTACAACAATGCAACGAGGCCGCAGCCGATGACGTGGCCCGGCAAGGACGGGACGGGAGTGATCTCGCTCGCCTTCCAGCCGGTCGACGGCTCGCCCGAGGTGATGCTCAACGAGACCGGCAGCTGGGCGTGGCTGAGGATGCTGCGCGGCGGCAAATTCGCCGGGACCAAGCTCACCGACGTCTACACCCTGCGGCTCGGCACGAAAGGCATGTACGCCGATTTCGAGCTCAAGGCGGCCAGCGTCGAGAATCCGTACACGCTCGAGATGTTCAAGAAGTTCACATGTCCGCCGCAGATCTGAACATGCCCGGCTTCTACGGAAAGATGCCCGCCACCGGCGATTTCGTGACGCGGCGGCTGCCGGGGGATTACGTGCGCGTCTGGGACCGCTGGCTGGCACAGCACATCGTCCCGCTGTTTGGTCTCGACGCCTGGGCGCCGGACACTGCCTTGCGCTTCCTGAGTGGCCCTGCCTCCTTCGGCGCCTCTGCAGGCATCATCGTGCAGAGCGCCGACAGGGTCGGCAGGCGGTTTCCGCTCAGCGTCGTCGCACGGCTCGCCGAAGCGCCGCTGAAGCTGGCTTATGCCGATGCCTGGTTCGAAGGCATCGAGCAAGCAGCCTTTGCCGCCCAACGAGGCGAGTTAGCGCCAGATGAACTCGATGCAGCGCTGGCTGCTCTCTCAGTGCCGGGTGTCGAAGCGGAACACGGCGATTTCATTGACGATCTGGTGATGTGGACCGCGCGTTCGGACATTTTCGATGTCGATGCGCAGGAGCCGCAGAAGACGGTGGAGCAGATTTTCGCAACGAGTTGGGAGACCAGCTGATGCAGATCTGGAACCAGATGGGCTATCCGCCAGCTGCGAAGAGCTGTTCTCGTACTTTTCTAAAAGCGATGATCCCCGGCAAACTTCTTTGTCGATAAGCCCCTGCACGGCCGATGAAGTTGCAGAATGCATTTCACACAATATTTCATGCGAGAAGACATCCGGGGATCCAGAATTCACAGTCTTCACTGGCGACGTCGAGAAATCGCCTCATCCCTGATCATTGGAACGGAAGGCCAAGCTAAGCATGTGTGACCTCTGTTGAAGATGTGCCAATCTGATGGAGCGCGGAGAAAAAAGGCAGGTCCGATCATGCCATATCGCTCCCCAAAAGTTCCGTCATGCCACGCCTTCATGAAGACATAGCCGCTCAATCTCGGCATTGCGTAACGTCAATATAGATCAACGCGCCGAATGGCCGCGTGATCGCTCGCGAAGCGATCGAGCATATTGATCAGCACATCGAAGGCCTCCTCGGAGGAGTCGAACCTGTCTACGACGATTTCAATCGAGTCTTCTTCGAAGAGCTGGACGCCGCCGAACACATTAGCGGCAATCTCCGGATCAATATGCGGCAGTACAAACGCTCCGTTTACCAAAGCGTTGGCCCATGGAGTTATCCAGTCTTCGACGGCCGCTATTTCGGTAGGGGACTGAGGGCCTCTCATTGTCAGCACGAGACGACGCATTCGCGACGTTATCGTAGCGTCGATCGTCAACACGAACTGGAGCCTAATGCGACGCGCCGGGTAAACCGGGCGACCGTCAACCTCGTCGGGATATGGCAATTCGTGCCGGTTGCCGTTCGCAGCGGCCAGTAATTCCAGAGCGATATACGCATCAGTTTTTCCGGACGCCACCAAGCTCGAACGCAGGCACTCCAGGAAACGACCGTCGATGGCGGCCATTTCGAGATCGGCTCGAAACGTGTGCGTATCGAAATTCGTCCTGTGGACGACGAACTTCGGCGCAATCGCTCCCGCAGTGAAACCACCCCGCGCGCCGATGTCGGCAACGGCGCTCAACATCTCAAGGATCTCGGCGCCATCGACGGCTTCAGCGGCGGTTGCCTGAAACAGGAAACGTCCGTCCAATACGGGCTGACCGGGGAGAATGACGCGCATCAGCTTGCCGTGTTGAACCGATTATACCAGCGCTCTGTGGCGGTGCCGTCGTCGGTTTCCACGTCGAAGCTCTTCGCAAGTGACTCAGCGCGCTCGATGAGCGGGCGCAGCAGCTGATCCACCTGTTTGTAGCCGGGAAGAGCGTCACCCCGATTGACGTCGCCCAGTTGCGGCAGCTTGTCGGCTCGAAACACCAGCCCCGTTGGAAGCTCGGTCACGGATACCGGATTGGAAACGGATCGGGCGAGCGTGGAAGTGCCCCCAAGCTCGCCGGCCAACTCCGTGTCGATCATGGTCAGCCAGTTCACAGTTTTGACGCCATCGCGGCCAACTGCCCAGAGATCGTTGATCCCCACTAGCAGATCGAGACCAGGATGGCGTATCGATTTGGCCCACGCGAAGGACTGGCTCTCTTCTTCGAAATAAGGCGACGTCTGCAGAGCATGTCCAGCGGCGGCATATCGAACCGGCAGCGAATGGCACGTGTCGAAAAAGTAATCCTGTATGACTTCATGCAGCCCTTCATCAGCTGGCACGGTCAGTTGAAGAAGCGCAAGGCGGTCGAATTCCGGGTCGGCAAATTGCGCTTCCTCCGAGTGCACCTTGAACATCCAGCGCGGCGTATCATTGTAGGCTTCGCCATCCTTCAGTTCGATCGATATGAATTCTCGGGTGGCGCCAGCTTCCGCTAGCCAGGAAGGCAGCATTTCTAGGGTCTTGGCGTTAACCTTGGCATGCTTGCTCATCGTCTCGGTCGCGTAAAACCGAAAGCGTTTCTCGCCGACGACCGAAATCCAGCGCCGGTAAGCGGCGAGAAACGCGGAGGCCTGTTCCCGCAACGGACCAGCAATGAAAAAATTCATAGCCAATACGTGGCGCACTTCGTGCAGCCCTTCGGATTCAAGTTCCAAACTTGACGGTTCCACGCCTACGTCCTTCCGCAAAGACTATACATTGGTGCAGTCACAATTGCCCTTTTTGGCTTGCGCGTCCTGCGGCGTCATACAACGCACCTTGTCTACTTTCTGGCCGTCGACCTTGAAGTCATTGTAGTCCCCTTTTTCTTTTGCGGTCATCATCGATTTTCCCGATTTGCCGATGGATTTCATTGACAACTTTGTAGCGCGGCCTGCCTGACCGGTGCCTTGTGGATCCAGTTTCTTGTTGAGCGCTTTAGAGTCGCACGGGAATTTGGCGTCGACAATGTCCCACTTTCCGGTCTTGGGATTCTTCACCACGGTGTCGGGGATGCGCATTTGCCCTTTGATTTCCTGCCGGGGCGAGGCGCGCACCTTGTCCGCGGCGCGATTTTTGGTCGTCAGCTTGCCAGACTCCGTCTTTTCGCGCAGCTGGTGAGCAACGCAGGAATGCTTTCTGTTCGCCATTCGCTGGCAGCTTGCTGCGGCGTCCCGCTTTGCTTTGAACGGGTATGCCTTCTCGTCGCAGCATGAGATAACGCATGCGATCATCTGTTCCCCGGTCATGCCTGCAAGCGGAATCTGTACGTTTGGCATCGAAGCGTCCTAGAGGCAGACCGTGTTCTTGTTGTTGCTGGTCATCTTGTCCGAAAGCCTGCACGCGCCCTTGCCTTGGAGGTTCACGTCGAACGAGAAGGATATCCATTCGGCGGCCTTCATGTTGACGTTGGATACAACCCCGCCCAGGGTGCCGGCCTCATCACCATTGCTGCTCGCATACTTCGACGGCTGATGCGCACACATGTTGCCGCCATCCGCCTTCACGGTCGTCGTGCCGCCGCTGAGCGAGTCCGACCGAGCAATATTCGGATAGGGCAGGGGAACGGGAGGTGCCGGAGGCGCGGGGGTCTTGCAGACATCGGGCGCCGTGGCCATCGCAATGCCGTTCGAGCCCTTATGCGCAAGGCTGAGATTGTTGATCGCGACTGTCACGCTCATTTTGTTGGTCTTTCTCCCAGGTCCAGCAGGACAGCGGCTCTTGCACCGCCGGACGTTGCAGATCCGCAAATGCAGGCGAAACGTCCCTCAAGCATACCGGTCCTGCGGCCGACTGCAGCTAGGATCCCTGCCAGCACTCCGAAGGCCGCACCGGTCTCGCCAACGCGATTTGCCGTGACATTGAAGCTTTCGCCCAGTGCAAACCGCGAAGAAGCCCTCGTAAGAGCGTTGCCGAAACTGTCCGTACGCCAGATCTCGCCGCTCAAATCCACAAACAGATGTCGGATCGGCGTTTCACGCTGGGCAAGGGGGGCTGTCGCATCAAGCAAGGCGCGCGACAATGCCCGGCCGAGATAGGGTCCCGGCGACTCATCTGCGATCTCCCGTCTCAGCCCGCCGCCGATTACCTGCACGCGGTTCCGCGATGTCGCGGGTCCCACAAGCATCGCGGCCGCCGCTTCGCCTGGTATCAAACCGAAGGGGTTGGTATCCGTCTTGAGACGCTGGTGCGCCTCGATCCAGTCCAGCGAGTCGGCGCCGATGTAGCTGTCTGTGGCGACGACGATGCAATGGCGCCGGCCGCCGTTGGCGATCCGGTTCATTGCCGTGGCGATCGCCATGACGCCGCCAGCCTGATCGTACTGGCCCGTCACCACTTCTCCGAGCGAGAATGCAGATTCGACCGAGCCTCTGATTTTCTCTACGAGCGCACGCGCGTCTTCGGGACCAAATCCGGGCCGGTAGGCAGGCAGAGACAGTAGCAGGTCCGCTTCCTGACCTCCCCCATCCGGTTGGGTGAGCATGTCGCGAATGGCGGCCAGGGCGAGTTCCGCCATTCTATCCGCCTCGCGTGTACTTTCGACTGCCTCGACGAAGGCCATGCTGACGCGCTCTCCACCAGCATCGATGAAGCGAGGGTGAAGCTGGATACTGGAAATCTCGCTGAAATACGCAGCGGCGGCGGCCTCTGCCCAAAGACCGATAGGGGTACAGGCTCCCATGGCGACGATTTCGCTCATGAACGGCTTCCGGAAACGGAGATTGCACGAACGACGGGCTTATCCCAGACGTCGATGCTCAAGATGCGTTCGCGGTATCCCTGACAGTTCAGCGATCCTGACCAACTGACGGAAAATCGCCGCTGCGTCGGGAATATCGTAAGCGTTGAGATATGCAGCCTCATCTGCTTGGTGGATCTGTTGATGGTGAGGTCGGCATAGGGGCGGAAAACTGGAAGTTTGAAGCCCAGAAAGCCGGAGGTGGTCATGTTGATGACCCGGACCTCTTCGTTGCCGTTGAGGTAGGGGTAGCATTGTTGGTCCGCGGGTGCTGCCATGAAGTAGCGGTCATCGAGATCTCTTGCCCAAAGCGGCGCGCGATTTTTGACCCAGTCATCGTCGTATGTGCCCGCATACTGACGGCGGGGCATCCAATGTCTTTCGATGGCACAGAAGGAAGCAGGTCGCGGCCGATGGTTCCAACTCGAGTAAGCTTCGCCTAGAACGAAAACCGACGGCGCCTTCAGGCCTTCAATTCCTTTGGTTCCGCTTGCGAGTCCAGTGCCAATCGGGTTCCGTGAATCGACATGGCTACCGTCCTCCGGCCACGCGATGCCGCCAAAGGTGTTTTCCCAAACTACAGGCAATTCCCTGAACGGCGCTGGCGCAGACAGGACGGGAGACACCGCGCCGTGAAGCCAGATACGCTCGCCGACAACCCGCAGTCGCTTGCTGACCGACCCGACGCTGAAGCCGATATCAACCTCCCGGCGGGACTCCGGGTCGGGATTGACCGCATTTCCGATCACCAGGATGTCGGTTCCGGGTTTCATGAAGTCGAAGTCGGTGTCGCCAAGCATGGTTGAAGGCTTCGACGGGTCGAGGTGTCGAGGAGCATAGTCGGGCGGCACCTGCACCCGTGAAGGCTGGCACAGGCCATCATCGTCGATGTCGTAGGTCGCCTTGACGCAGAGCACATAGTTGTCCGCGCCCTCGCGGTCGGCAAGGAAAGTATGGTTGGCGGCGAACGGGGTATTGTTGTTGAGGATCCACATACGTCAGACGCTCAGGCGGTAGCGCTACGCGCTTCGGCGCGGTAGCGATCGAGGGTCCGCGCCCGCAGCGATCGCTCCTCGCCAAGCAGAGGCGACAATCGTTCGGTAGCCAGCGCGATCCGAAACTGCTGGACGTCCGGAAGTATGGCGAAATCCAGATCATATTGCGCGGCGACTTCATCGGACACCCGCATAGGATCGTCCGTGAAAAACGTGCCGATGGTCAACTCGCAACCCAGCATGTCGCAGGCGGCGAATCCCGCGATTTCGGCTGTCGCCCCGTTTTCCATCTGGCTGATCAGCCACGGCCATGACGCGGCATCGCCATGGATCCCGACGACACGAATGGCCTGCGCATCGAGCTCGCCTTTCGCGAGCATCGTGCGCACCCAGTCCTGGATTTCGTCATCGTCAGCCAGCGTTGCCGCCCGGTCGAGAGCCCGTTGCGCCAAAGCGTCCGCAGTCTTCGGATCTTCGACCAATGCCTTGAGGACCTCCAGCGCCCCTTCGCGATCACCGGACTCAGAGAGCAAAAGAGCTGCCTCCAGCCGAACGTTCGGATTTTTGTCGATCTTCAACTCGGCTAGCAACTGCGGCTCGAAAACGCCTGTTCGGGCGAGAAGACGAACTGCATGCATCCTGACTTCCGGATGCCGGTCTGAAAGCAGAACAGGAAGTCTGGAACCCAAATCTTGCCCATGCCGCGCGCATGCGGCAAGCGCCGCCACTCGCGCAGGCCATTGCGGCGATTCCAGCCAACCCTGCACGAAAGGCGAAAGCCATTTTGCCGGTGCGAGGGTGACCGCACCATTCACACCGACAATCGATTCGGGATTGTCGGCGACCAGATCGATTACCTTGCCGACCCGCTGACGGTCCGAAACCACCAGGGCCAGCCATGTGAGAATGAAGAATTCTCCAGCCTCCGGAAAATCTTCGGCTTGGGCGAGCGACAGTTCCCATCCAAGATCACCGGACAGTTCGGCGCCACGCAGGTTTGCGGACAACCGGCGCCAGGCGCGCTGAACGATGATGTCATCTTCAGGAAGCGCTTCGCGTAGTTCCTGATATTGGACCCAGAGACTTGCCCCGTTTTCGATATGGCCGCGTACGATTTCCGGTATCGCGGGTCTCTTTTCGCTCTGCCAACTATGTGATGAGTTACCCGACATCGCGACGTCTACCCGATTGGATCTATCGCACGACCTTGGGCTTCCAAGCGACGGTCAACGCCAGCGATCACGCGAAGGTCGGGCGGATCGTCCATCATCAGCGTGTCGCGCTGCGACCAGAAGAACGCGGCCTGCTCGGCATGCTGCCTGACGACATCCGCTACTATTCGCCGCTGCTCCGGCGCACCTTCTGGTTTCGGCTTTCCGGTTGCTGCCGACATCAGTTGAGATCGATCGAGCCGCCGCGGATACGATTGGCGGCGCTCGCATGGCTGGTGACGTAGGTGCCGCGAATGGTGATGCGACCATCTTTTTCCATAAGGATTGTCGCCTTGCCGCAGCGCAGCTCAAGCCGCTCGTCCGCATGGATCCGCACCCGTTCACCATCGCGAAAGACCTGAGCCCCGGAAGATTTTTTGGCAGGCTCCACAATGCAGCCGACGATCAGCGGCTTTTGCGGGTTGCCATCCTCGAACAGCAGTGCGACCTCCTGTCCGATCATGTCGGAACTCAACTCGGCCAAGCTGCGCGCCGGCAACGCCATGTCCTGCGGATTTCGGGGGAAAACCACCAGTGGCCCGTCGTCGTCAAAGCCAAGAAACTGGCCAATGACAACACCTTCGATGCGATCACGAACCTTTGCCATACGCCCTCCTAGTTCTCCGTAATCTTCGAGCCCTTCATGGTGATATCGCCTGATGCCTTGATGCTGATCTTGCCCGACCCCTTGACCGAGATGTCCTTGCCCTCGATCGCGATAGTGCCGTCCTTCTTCATCATAATCTTGGCCGATCCGGTTTGGATCAGGATCTCGTCGCCGGCATCAATGACCAGCTTCTTGCCTATCTTGATCGAGCTATTCCCGCTGACGCTGATCGAACTGTCCTTTGCGACACTCAGCGAATGGGCGCCACCGACATTCGTCGAGTCGTCAGCGCCGATGCTGGCGTTGCGCGCAGCACCGACATCGAACGACTGGGCGCTCCCAATGGTCACGCTTTGGTCGGCGCCGATATTGACGGTCTGCCCGGCTCCGACATTCCAGCTGTCATCGGCCCCGATATCATGGCTTTGGCTGATGCCGACACTGACCGCGCGGGTCGCGCCGATGGTGTTAATCTGCGCCGCGCCCACGGTTCTGGTTTCGGCGGCCCCCACCGTATCGACGCGCGCGACGCCCACCGTGACTGTCTGGTTGAGCCCCACGGTCTGCGAATGGTTGGCGTCGATATTTTCCGTCGAGTTCGCAACAACGTGGATCGTCTCATTCGCCATCACCGTCAGCGAGCGGTTCGCACCCACCGTTTCGGTGTCGTTGCTGCCGATGTTGGTGGTCTGGTCGACGCCGATCTTGACCGTCTTGTTGTTGCCGACGTCCTCGTCGAGGTTGTGGCCGACGGAGTGCTTGGCGTCGTGGTCGATGCGGTCGGACTGGTCGTGCTGGACCGTCTTGTTGCGGTCATGCTTGATCAGCAGATGGTGGTCCTTCTGCGCCTGGAAATTGACCAGTTCGGACCCCGCCTTATCCTCGAACATCAGCTCATTGTAACCGCCGCCACCCTTCGAGGAGTTCGACTTCCAACCCGATTGCGTCGCATTGCCCGGCAGGCCATAGGGCGGCATCTCGGCGGCGTTGTAGACGCGGCCGGTGATGATAGGCAGGTCGGGGTCGCCCTCGATGAAATCGACGATGACCTCCTGGCCGATGCGCGGGATCTGGATGAAGCCCCAGCCGCTGCCGGCCCAGGTCTGCGACACGCGCACGAAGCAGGACGAGTTCTGGTCTTTCTTGCCAAGCCGGTCCCAGTGGAACTGCACCTTCACCCGGGCATATTTGTCGGTGAAGATCTCCTCGCCCGAAGGACCGACCACGGTCGCCGTCTGCGGCCCGCGCATGACAGGCCGCGGCGTTATGCGCGGCGGACGGTAGGGCAATTTGGTGGGCGCAACGCCAAGCACCACCTTGAAGTTTTCGCTATGGGCCTCGTTCTGGGTCCGGTAGCCAGGATCGAACAGGCGGTATTCGGCGCTGACCACCAGATAGTCCTGGTTCTGGTCGTCGCGCGGAAAACTTTCCAGTTTGAACTTGCAGCCGGAAAAGAGCCCGCGCACGGTGCCAACCGCCGTGCTGCGCTGATGCACCGCCTGAAGTTCCTCGCGGCGAATCCCGGCAATCGCGTCGCCTCGCCCGACATCGAGATGCGCTCCGGGCTGGCGGTAGTTCTCGCCCGCGGCCTCCTTGTGGCTAAATGGCTGGGCGGACTTCGCCATCAGATCGGCGCCCGGCTTTTCGAAATCATAGTCGGTGTGGGCATAGGCGCCGGGCCGCACCGAACTGCCCGGAATCCATTCGGTGATGTATTCGACATCGCGCCGCGAAGCCTGCCCCTCGAAATTGTAGAGCACCTTCTCGTAGCCAGGTGCCGGCTTCAGCTTGCTCATCGCATCGCAGAGGACCAGCGTATGCTTCCCCTCGTCATGCTCGAAGAAATAGAAGATGCCCTCGTGCTCCATCAGCCGCTGCACGAAATCCAGATCGCTCTCATCATACTGCACGCAATATTCGCGCTGGGGATAAGACCCCTGCAGCCGCTTCTCGAATTTCGCGATGCCGTATTTGGAGAAGATTTTCTCGACGATCTCGACCGCCGTCATGTTCTGGAAGATGCGGCAGTCGGTGGTGTTGCCGAGGAACCAGAGCCATGGCCTGACGACGGCCTCGTAAAAGGCCAGCCGGTCCTCGATGCGGGTGAGCTTGAACTCCGAAACGAGGCCGCTGAACCAGCGTTTCGGATCGGATTCGCCTTCCACCGAGACGACGCCGCCCAGCATCTTCAGCGGATCGACTTCATGGCTCTTCGAGACGAAGCCAACGGTATAGGCGAAGCAACGGCTGATCTCGTCACGCCCGACGAGATGGGTGAAGGTCAGCACATCGCCGGCAACGGGCGTCTGCACAACCGTGGCACGTTCGTTCGGCATGGGTCGTGCCCCTCCTGGACGCGGCCGCCAGTGTGATGGATCGAAGCCCCCGCTCTGTAAAGTGCATCACGTTTCGGGAAGTTTTCGAATTCACCGCACCGGACGGGTTCAGCCTAGCATATGTTTGACCGCGGCCAAATAACAGGGACAGCTTGACCATACCCCACGCATGGGTGTGAAACGCTCCTCTCCCACCGTTCCCGCAAGCTGCTAGAATGCCGGTGCAATTCCGGGAAAAGCGCGCAGCGGTCTTCCGTCCGGAATTGCGTGAATAAGTATCTATTTACCAAGTTCGGCGACGCTTGCGGATGTTCATCTCGCTCCAGATCAGCAATGTCGACAGGCTGCCCGCGGGCAATGCGGCGAGCTACGCCGCCCGCGACCGCAGTTTCGAGATCGGCCGCGAGAATTGCGACTGGACGCTCGCCGATCCGGACAAGTTCATCTCTGGCCGGCATTGCGAGGTCCGCTTCCAGGCGGGCTCCTTCTGGCTCTATGACATCTCGCGCAACGGCACCTTCATCAACGGTTCCAGCCAGCGCATGGCCGGCCCGCACCGGCTGGCTTCTGGCGACCGGGTGCTGATCGGCCGCTATGTCATTTCGGTTTCGATCGACGAGGAACGCATTGCCACCGGCCATCCGCAAGGCCGGACCGGGTCGACGCAACGCGAGCTGCCGCCATCGACAGGCAGGCCGCTGGACCTCGGTAACGAGCCGTTCTTCACTCCGACGGAACAGCGCACCGGACAGGCAGCTCCGGTATCGAGGTCCTCGGCGCTGCAGCAACCGGCCCCGGCCGCGTCGGCAGCCAGGCCCGAGGAAGCCGACAGGCTGCTGCGGGATATCGCAAGGGCGGCCGGCATGTCGCCTGACCTGCTTCAGTCGCGCGATCCACACGAAGTGGCCGCCGAGATCGGCACCGTTCTCAGAACTACGGTCGAGCAATTGTCCCTGCTGCTCAAGGCACGCGCAGCGGCCAAGGTGCTGGCCAAAAGCGCGAACCGCACGATGATCGGCGCCGAAAACAACAACCCGCTGAAATTCGTTCCCGGCACCGACGACATACTGGAGATCATGTTCGCCAAACGCCGAGCCGGCTACCTCGACGCCGCGCACAGCGTCGAGGACGCCTTCCGGGATCTCAAGACGCACGAATTGGCCACTTACGCCGCCATGCAGGCCGCGCTTTCCAGGCTGCTCGACGATCTGTCGCCGGAGGCGATCGCCAGGAAGCTGCCGCCGGCTTCTTTTTCATCCAAGAAAAGCCAGGCGTGGGATGCCCTCGTCGCCACCTGGCGCACTATGGAGGAGAAGCACGAAAACGGCATGCTCGATGTCTTCCTGGCCTATTTCAGCGAGGCCTACGCCAAGGCCGGCAAGCAGAAGTAGCACCCCGGCGCTATGTGACCGGTCTCACAGAAGAAACCGCCGCTTTGAGCATCCTGCTTTCCAATTCCAATCCGCTGCCCGATTTCAATTAGGTGCTTGGGCGGCTAGGATGGCGCACGGAAGCTTGCCAGGCGGGCAAAGCGGCGTGACTTGGGGCGTGTGCAGCAATGTCATGTTTCGGCGAGATGAGCCTCTCCATCCGGCCCGCCGCCAAATCTTGGCATAAAAAGCGCGAAGCCGCTCTTTTTCCTCGCCGAAGACCTGTTCGCTGCACCTCGACGGTGGAACGCCGATGAGCTCGAAGGACGATTCCTCCCGGCCGGCGGACAAGACCGTCATCCGGGCGCCAAGGCCAAAACAACGGTCGCCTGCGGCTCCTCAAAGCTTCTCTGCGGGCAGCGTTGCGCCTGCTTCGCCGGCCGCCCGGGAATCGACGGTGTTCGACCCAGGCATCGGCCGGCAGATGCCGACCGGCTGGTCGTCGGGAACCGTGGTCGTTCAAGGTTCGGCATCGGCAGCCGCAGCTGCTGCGTCAACGCCCGCGTTGCAACAGGAAATGCTGCTCCACGCCACGGATGGCGTGAAATACGCCGCGGCAAATCCAATTCTCGCGGCTGCGGCGCCGCTGCTCGTGCTGTTCGGCCAGTTGCGTCTAATGCCGGTCGAGAGGCAAGCGGCGCCGTTGGCGGAACATATCGCCGAAGCGATCGAGACGTTCGACCCGGAGTTGGCGAAAGCCGGCATCGCCGAGGAGGACGGCAGAATCGCGAAATTCGCCCTTTGCGAGACGGCCGACGATCTCGTCGGCAACCTGCCCTGGCCGAAGGACGATGCCTGGAGCGGCCACAGTCTGGTGGCAAAGGTCTTCCACACCAAACCCACCGGCGCCGGTTTCTACGAGGCGCTCAACAAGATCCTAAGCAGCCCGGAGGGTCATCACGATTTGCTCGAACTGATGCATGCCTGCCTGTCGCTCGGGTTCGAAGGCCAATATCGCGGACGGGCCGGCGAACGGGACACTCTGGAACGCATCCGACGCGACGTCCACGACACGATCCGCTACTTCAGCCCGCGTGCGGGGGACGACATCTCGCCCCATTGGCAAGGCATGGCGGCGACGCTGTCGAAGCCGAGGGCGCGGCTGCCGCTATGGGCGGTCGCGGCTGCCGCCGCGACGCTGGTGACGGCGGCGTTCTTCGGGTTGCGGGTGCTGATCACCGACGAGGGCGATGCGACGGCCGGCGAATTGCTGGCGCTCAACCCGTCGACGCCGGTCACCATCGAGCGGGCCAGCGTTGCGGTGCCGGCCGAACCCGCGCAAGCCGTTCCGCCGCCGCCTGCCGTCCCCACCACCACCCAGATCGACCGCATCCGCGCAGCTTTGGCCAAAGAGATCGACGGCGGCGGGCTGACGGTCGGTACCAAGGGCAACTTCATCGTCGTGGAGGTCAGCAACCAGCTTTTGTTCGCGCCCGGCCAGGCGGAGCTGAAGGCAGAGTTCCAGCCCATCGCGGCGGATATCGCCACGGCTCTGAATACCGAGCCCGGACCGATCCGGATCATCGGTCACACCGACAATGTCAAGCCGAGGAAATCGAGCCAGTTCAAATCCAACTTCGATCTTTCCGTCGCCCGCGCCAAAGCCGTCCAAACGATGATGGCCAAGCAATTGAAAGACCCGTCGCGGCTGAGCGTCGACGGCAAGGGCGAGGACGAACCGATTGCCGACAACGGGACGGCTGAAGGCCGCGCCAAGAACCGCCGCGTCGACGTGATGATCCCGAGGGAGGAGACGTTGTGAGCGGGCGCGGCGGGAAGCGGCACTGATGCGCTGGATGCTCAGGATATTCAGCCTGCTGGCGCTCGCCGGTTTCTCGGCGGCGGTCTGGTATGCCGGGCCGCTGATCCGCTTTGCCGATACACGTCCGCTCGGACCGATCTGGCTCAGGGCAACGATCATCGGCGTGACCGTCGCGCTGCTCGCGCTCTTCTACGGCATCCGCCTCTGGCAAGGACGCAAGGCGCAGAAGGCGCTCGAGAAAGCGATCGTACGCAGCGACGACCGGAACGACGATGCGCAGGTGCTCGAGGCGCGCATGAGCGAGGCCATCGCGACGCTGAAGCAGTCGAGCGGCAAGCGGAATTTCCTTTATGACATCCCCTGGTACATCATCATCGGCCCGCCGGGAGCCGGCAAGACGACGGCGCTGGTCAATTCGGGCCTCAAGTTCCCGCTCGCCGGCTCCGGCAACGCCCAGCCGGTGGCCGGTGTCGGCGGCACGCGGTCGTGCGACTGGTGGTTCTCCGACGAGGCCGTGCTGATCGACACCGCCGGCCGTTATACGACGCAGGAGTCGGATCGCGAGCGCGACAAGGCGAGCTGGCTCGCCTTCTTGGGACTTTTGAAAAAATACCGCACCAGGCAGCCGATCAACGGCGTGATCCTCGCCATCAGCCTTGCCGATCTCATCGGCCTCGACGACCAGCAGCTCGACGCGCATGTCACCGAGATAAGAAGCCGCCTGCGGGAACTGCACGAGACGCTGAAGATCCAGTTCCCGGTCTACCTGCTCTTCACCAAGGCCGATCTCATCTCCGGCTTCATGGACTATTTCGGCGATTTCGACGAAGCCCGCCGGCGCAAAGTGTGGGGCGCGACGTTCCAGACTACCGACCGCAACAGAAACATGATCGGCGAGTCTCCGGCCGAGTTCGACGCGCTGGCCAGGCAGTTGGCGGACGAGATCGCCGACCGCCTGCAGGACGAGGCCGACCCGGTAGCGCGCATCGCGATCTTCAGTTTTCCAGCGCAGTTCGGCGCGCTGCGGACCCGCATCGTGCGCTTCGTCACCAGCCTGTTCGATCCGTCCCGAAGCCAGGTCAATGTCAGCCTGCGCGGGCTCTATTTCTCCTCGGGCACCCAGGAAGGAACGCCGATCGACCAGGTGCTGGGCGCGATCGGCCGCAATTTCGGCAGCGCTTCCCAGGCGCATCTTTCCGGCACCGGCAAAAGCTTCTTCCTGCATGATCTTCTGTCGAAGGTAATCTTCCCGGAGGCCGGCTGGGTCTCCTTCGACAGGGCCGCGGAGCGGCGCGCCAGGCTCGCCAGATTTGGCGGCCTCGCCGCTATCGCGCTGGCGGCTTTGGCGGCGCTCGGCGTGCTCGGTCTCAGCTTCTCGGCCAACAAATCGCTGATCGCCTCCACGAGGCAGGCGATGGCGCAGTATCGCGACAGCGCGGATTCGCTGCTCAAGAGCACGACGGTGACCGACGTCGATCTCGAGAATGTCATCGGGCCGCTCGATCAGCTGCGCAACCTGCCGGCGGGATATGAATCCGCCGGGCAAACGAGGCCGGTCGAGGAGAGTTTTGGGCTCAGCCAGCGGGAGAGACTTCTATCGGCGTCCAAGACAGCCTACCGGCAGGCGCTGGAGCGAAGCTTCCGCTCCCGGCTCCTGGTTCAGGCGGAACGGACGATCCAGGCAAAGATGGCCGATCCGATCGCGCTCTACGAGCCGTTGAAGATCTATCTGATGCTGGGCGGCAAGGCGCCGAAGGTCGACGACGAGTTGGTCGTCTCCTGGATGAAGCAGGATTGGGAGGAAAACCGCTATCCAGGCGAGAACAACCGCGAGGGCCGCGCGCAGCTCGAAAAGCATCTGCGCGCCATGCTCACGCTCGACGACGCCTACGACCCGGTCTTCGATCTCAACCAGCCATTGGTCGAGGCGGCGCAGCGCTCGCTCGGACGCATGAGCCTTGCCGACCGCGCATCGGCGCTGATCAAGTCGGCGGTTTACGCGGCAAGACTGGAGGACTTTTCCGTTTCCGCGAAAGCCGGTTCGGAGGCGCAGCTTTTGTTCGAACGCATGGACGGCAGCGAGCTCTCCGACCTTCGCGTTCCCGGCCTCTACACCCGGGCCGGCTTCAACGGCTTCTACCTGCCGCAGCTCTCGCGCATGGCGCAAATGCTGGTCGACGACCAATGGGTTCTCGGCGGTGGCGGCGAGCAGGGCGGCATCGATCAGGACCTGCCCAAGCTCGGCCCCGAGCTCATCGACCGCTACGGCAAGGAATTCGCTTCCGCCTGGAACGGCGCGCTCGACCGGCTGAAGTTCAAGGCGATGCTGAAGGACAAGCCGCAATATATCGCACTTTCGGCCGCCGCCTCGCCGGGCTCGCCGCTTGACCGGCTGTTCACCGCAATCGCGGATGAAACCGCGTTGACGATGGATAGCACCGTCTCCGAGACCAGCGCACCACAGCAGGATCCAGCCAGCATGGCCAAGGGCCTGGCCCGCATCGGCCTGCAGATCGCCGGCGGCAAGTCGCAGAGCCGTGCCGGGACAAGCTCGTCCGCCACGCAGAACGCCGGCGCTACTGTGGAAGCACAGTTCAGGCCGTTCCAGGCGCTGGTGAGCGGCTCCAGCGGACGCCGCCCGCTCGATGCGCTGACGCAGAATTTCCACGACATCTACCAGAGCGTGAAGCTCGCGGCGGACGTGCCTTCGCAGACGGAGCGCGTCAACGCGAACCTGAAGCTGCAGATTTCGACGATGCGCGCCAATGCTTCGCGCTTGCCCAAGCCGCTCGCGCGCATGGTCGATGCAGCGGCAGACGAGTTCGAGGGCAATGTTGCCGAAACCTCGATGGCCAATCTCAACCAGACGCTCGATGAGGCGGTCACGCGCCCCTGCGAGGAGGCCGTCAACGGTCACTATCCCTTCGCCGGCGACAGCACGGAGGAAATCTCTCTTGCCGATTTCGCCAAGCTGTTCGCGCCGGGCGGCCTGATGGACCGGTTCTTCGCGCAGAACCTGGCGCCGCTGATCGACATGACGGGCCAGGACTGGACCTGGAAGCAGGATGCCCGCTCCGGCCGCGACCTTGCCAAGTCGACCCTGAAAGCGTTCCAGTCGGCGGCGGAAATCCGCAACGCCTACTTCCCGTCCGGCGGTTCGGCGCCGTCGGTCTCGATCACCTTCACGCCTACCTCGCTGAACAGCGAGGCCGACAGCGCGGTGCTCAATGTCGACGGGCAGACCGTCCAAAGCGCGCAGGCCGGCAACGCGCCAAGCATCGTGACATGGCCGAGCGGTGCCGCTTCCGGATCGGCCAGTCTCAGCCTGGCGCCGGAAATGCCGGGCCGCGAATCCGTCCTCAAATTCGAGGGGCCATGGGCCTTGAAGCGGCTGCTGGACAAGGCGACGGTCACCGGCGATGGCGGCAACACCGAAGCGCGCTTCGTGATCGGCGGACGCGACGTCGCCTACAAGATGGAGATCGGGTCGGGAGCCAATCCCTTCCTGCTTCCGGCATTGTCGGGCTTCAGTTGTCCGAAGGCGTTCTGAGATGGCGCTCTCATGGTTCACCAGACCGCCCCCGACCTGCGCCGGCTGCGGCCTTCATTTCGGTACTCTAATCTATGCGCTTGTGGCAGAGTGGCCTGGGCACGCGGCCCATGGTTCGTCACAGAGGACGCTCGCGAAGCGCTTGGTGGCAAATTGAGCATTGTCGCCCTTCCCATCGAGAGCTTCGGCGTGAGCCACAAGGGTTGCGTGCGCGACCACAACGAGGACAACTACCTTGTCGAGCCTCGGACGGGCCTTTGGGTGGTGGCCGACGGGATGGGCGGGCATGAGGCCGGCGAGGTCGCCTCTGCCAGCATCGTCGACCATCTCGCGACGATCGGCATCGCAAGCTCGGCGCCGGACCTTCGCGCGCGTTTCGAGGACCGGCTGAGCCGCGCCAATGCCGAGATCCGCAACATATCGCGATCGCGCGGCATCACCATCGGCTCCACCTTCGCCGCCCTGCTCGCGATGGACGGGCGGTTCGCGGGCCTATGGGCCGGCGACAGCCGCATCTATCTGGTGCGCGGCGGGGCTATCTCGCAGATTTCGAGGGACCATACCGAAGTCCAGGAACTCCTCGATCGCGGCATGATCAGCGCCGAGGAAGCGCTGGTCTGGCCGCGTCGCAATGTCATCACACATGCCGTCGGGGTCAGCGACGAGCTCGAGATCGATTTCCAGCAAGGCGAATTGATGCCGGGCGATGTTTTCGTTCTGAGCACCGACGGGCTTACCGCGCATGTCAGCGACGCCGAGATCGAGGCGGCGGTCAAGTCCGCGCCGCCGCAGGCGGCGTGCGAGAAGCTCCTGGAGACGGTGCTCGCGCGCGGCGGGACGGACAATGTCACCATCGTGCTGGTCAAGGTCGGCGACGGGCGCAACGGACCGCTTCATGCAGGTCGGTCCAGGGCGGAAGGCTGAGATAGATGAGCGACGACGACAATAAGACGCGGATTTCGCCTAGCCTCGCCTATACCGGCGTCGGCACGCAGCTCAGCGGCATCTACGAGCTCGACGAGCGGATCGCGTCCGGCGGCATGGGCGAAGTCTATCGCGGCCACAACATCCAGACCGGCGATCATGTCGCGATCAAGATCGTGCTGCCCGAGTTCGCCCGCGACCAGACGATCCTGTCCCTGTTCCGCAAGGAAGCGTCGATCCTCAACCATTTGTCGCATGATGCGGTGGTGCGATACCACGTCTTCACCATCGATCCGGGGATCGGCCGTCCCTACCTCGCCATGGAGTTCGTGGACGGCCAGTCGCTATTCGATGTCATGCGGCGCGGTCCCATGTCGCCGCCCGATGTGCGCAGGCTTTGCCATCGCCTCGCCTCGGGATTGAGCGCCGTGCATCAGGCCGGCGCGGTCCACCGCGACCTCTCCCCCGACAACATCATCCTGCCCGGTGGCCGGGTCGAGCGCGCCAAGATCATCGACTTCGGCATCGCGCGCTCGGCGAATGTCGGCGGCGAGACGCTGATCGGCGGGAAGTTCGCCGGCAAATACAACTACGTCTCGCCTGAACAGCTCGGCCTCTATGGCGGCGAGGTCAGCGAACAGTCCGATATCTACAGCCTCGGACTGGTGCTGGCCGCCGCGCTGCGCGGAAAGCCGCTCGACATGAGCGGCTCGCAGTATGAGGTCGTCGAGAAGCGCCGGACAGTGCCGGACCTGTCGGATATCGACCCCGACTTCCGCATGCTCATCGAAGCGATGCTGCAGCCGGATCCTCGCGAACGGCCGGCAAGCATGGCCGAGATTGCCAGGGCAACGCGCGACGACGATCTCGATGCGACCTTGCCACCGCCCGCATCTTTCGCGCCGCGCGAGCGCTCGGGCCTGCCGCGCGCCGGCTGGACCTCGCTGCCGAATTCCAGCCCCCCGGCTTCGACGGTTCCCGGCGAACCACGCTTCGTCCCGCATGTACGGCCGGCGCTTCTGTCCGAGCCGCGGCCTTCGCCGCAGGCAATTCCGCCGCGAGCCGCCACGGCTGCGGTGCAGAAAAAAGCTTCGAGGACCCCAGCCATCGCCGTCGGCGCGGTGGCGGCGCTGGCTATCGTGGCGGGCGCCGGGCTCTATTTCAGTGGCGTCATGTCGCCTCAGCCGCCGGTGACCGAAAAGCTCACGCCTCTTGCGCCGAAGCCTTCGGCAGAACCTGTGACGGAGGCACCCAAGCCTCAGCCAGAGCTGGCGAAGCCCCTGCCACCGAACCCCGACAATGCCACTGCCAATGAACCGGCAAAGCCTGTTCAGACTACGCCATCACAAACAAAGGCCGAGGTGTCCCCCGTGGAAAAGCCGGCGGATGCGGCGGCCAATCAGACGCCGGCACAGCCTGCCGAAATTCCCGAGCCGACCCCGAAACCTCAGCCGTCGGCCGCAGAGGTCCAGCCCGCCGAAAAAGCGCCACCGGAGGCCCAGTCGGGGAACCTCCCCAACAATCAGGCGCCGATGCCGCAGCCAGCTGAGACCGAGCCTGCGAAACCGTCAACCCAGACGTCACCGCCGCCCACTCCCGCACCGAAGGCTGCGGACAGCCAGAGACCGGCGCAACCGGCCGGCGAGCCGCCGGCCGCCAAGCCCAGGGTATCGGACATCATCGAAGCTCTGTCCAAGCTGCCCAAACCACTGACCCCCTCGCCTACGGAAAACCATGCACAGGCGTCGCCTCCCACCCAGCCGACCGCACCCGAAGCGCCGGCCAGCCAGCCGGCAACTCCGAGCGCGTCGACACAACCGGCCGCACTGCCGCAGCAGCCGCCTGCAGCCAAGGAGCCTCAGAATACGGACGTCGCCATCAACCTGCCCAAGCCGCAGGTTCCGCCGCCGACAAACGAGCTGGCTCAGCGCGCCTCATGGGTGCGCGACTTCAGCGGCGGCGACTGTTTCTATGCGAGCCTGACATCGGCAACGGACAGCGCCGCGGCAATCGAAGGTTTTGGAACCGCCGTGCAGCCCTTCGAGCAGATGCTCAATGATTTCCAGGCGAAATTCCATCTCGAGCCGGACATCAGCGTGCGCCTCATCGACCGGCCGCAATGCGAGGTGACCAACTTCCTGCGCTTTCTCGATCGGAGCGGGGCCGAGCGGCCGCAACTCGTTCTCGACCGGATGTCCGTGCCGGACGGCTCGCCGATCAGCGGCACGCTGGCGACGCGCGGCGGGCTCATTTCCAACGTGATGCTGATCGATCACAAGGGTATCGCCTTCAACCTCGACGACCGTATGGTCGCGCAAGCGGACAAGGCGACGTTCAGCATCCCGATCGGGCTCGGCGGCGCGGACAAGGCGGCCGGCAAGGCCGCGCCGCAGATCATGTTGGTCATCACCGGGCCCAAGGACATCCAGGCCGCAATGTTCTCGCGGCCGACGCCGGCCTCGGAGCTGTTGCCCAAGATCCTCGAGGAGATCGAGGCCGACGGCTCCCAGTTCTCCGCCACCGCCAAGTATTTCCGGCTTGGCGGATAGACATGGACGACGATGGAACTCCGCGGCCCGCGTTCATTGTCCCAACTACGGCTACGCAGGAAGCGTGGTTGGCTTACTCTGCCTCACCGGGCGAGGCTTGCCGCGTTTCTTGGCGCGGCGCTGCTCTCGTTTTTTTTCACCGACCGGGCCCATGCCGAATTCACCGTCTGCAACCAGACGCTCGACGTCGTCAATCTCGCCGTCGGACAGAAGGTCGACGATGCCGACCAGACCGACGGCTGGTGGACGATCGGCGCCAACCAATGCGTCAACGTCATCCGCGAGGAGCTGACCAACCGCTACATCTACATCTATGCGACCGACGTCTTCGGTCACGCGATCCTCAACGGATCGATCGATATGTGCATCGACCGGCGCCGCTTCTCGATACGCGGCATCGATGAATGCTGGCAACGCGGCCATATCGCCGCGCGCTTCATCGAGGTCGACACGCTCGAGCAGGTGCGCTGGACCTATTTCCTGACCGGAAACAGCCCGTGACGCACAGCATCGACACGAGCTTCAAATTGAAGAAGCAGGCGCGCCTGGCCGAGCGCCGGCGCAAGCTCTGGCGCTGGGTCCTTTCCGGTGTTGCCACGATTGCCGTCGTTTCGATCGCGGCGGGTTTCTACCTTACCAAGGACTACTGGTCGTTCGGCGACGAGGACGAGGAGTTGCACCCCGTCGAGGGCATGGAAGACGTGCCGCCCGACGCTTCGGTTTATGTGCCGGCGATCATCGACCTCGCCGGAGACCCGATGTGGATCACGCTCGCCCCCGACGCCGACACAGCAACAAAAGGCCGCACGGTCGCGCGTCCTGCCGAGCTCGACAGTTCCGGCGCCTCGCCGCAGATCGAGATCCTCTCCGACGCGATGCTGAGCGCCAGCGAAAAATTCATGACGACAATTCCGTCGACGCAGGAGGATTTTGCATTCTTCCAGGCGCAACGGCAGACCGCGCCGAAGCCTCCGGCTATGGCGCCTGACGATCAGCAAGCCGTGCCTCCAGCTCCGGCTGCAACCGACGATCAGCAAGGCGATCTGGAGAACGACCTGCAGCCGGCGCCAGACGAGGGCGAAGCGCCTGCCGGTTCAGCGCCCAAGGCAGACGCCGACGATCCGGAGGCCGGCTGGGGCGAGACCGTCGATCAGGGGGAAGCCGCCCTACCCGCCTTCAAGAAGACCGCGATCGAAAACAATACGACCGTCGCGACCGTCACCAGCGAATACCAGCGTTTCGAGGCGACCGAGGACACGTTCGTAAAAATCCTCAACGACCGCAGCCTGGACGGCGTCGTCGCCGATGCGCATTTCTCCGCCGACGACGCGAAGCTGGCGGGCCAGGCGCTGAAGTCGCTGTTCAACCGCGACGGATTGCAGGCGGGCTACGTGGTGGCCATGCGCGGCTTCAGGCCGAACCGCGAGACGGCGACCATGTCGCTCATGCAGATCTCGATATATGCCAGGAACGTCTATGTCGGCACGCTGACGCGCAACGCGGCGGCAGCATTCGTGTCGGGCGTCGACCCCTGGGTGCGCGAGGACCTGTTCAACTATTCAGGCGCTTCCGACGAAGGCGGGCCCAAGCGGCAGTACCGCCTGCTCGACGCGATCTATTCGACGGCCGCCCGCAACAAGGTCCCGACCAGCGTGATCGGCGAGGCGATCATGTATCTGTCGCGGGGACAGGATCTCGACGCCTTCGCCAGCGAGGACCAGCGCCTGGTGCTGATCTACTCGCGGACGCCGCGCGGCCAGGGCGAGATCTCCGGACGGGTTCTTTATGTCGGCGTCCAGGGCACGGAGAAGAGCCTCGACTGTTTCGTCTTCCAGCAGAGCGACGGGCAGTATGCATGCGTCACCGGCAATGACGAAGTTCGTTCGCTGACCGTCACCAACGGCATGGTCACGCCGGTCGCCGGGGTGATGACCTCCACCTTCGGCCCGCGCAAGCATCCGATCCTCGGCACGGTTCGCATCCACAAAGGCGTCGACTGGGCCGCTCCGGTCGGCACGCCGATCGTGGCCGCCTTCGACGGCGAGATCACCTTCCAGGGCGATGGCGGCGGCTATGGCAACCTGGTGAAGATCGCGCACGCCAACGGGCGCGAGACGCGCTACGCGCATATGCAAAAATTCGCCATCGCGAGCGGCGTCGGCACCAAGGTGAAAGCCGGCGACGTCATCGGCTATATCGGCACCACGGGGCTTTCGACCGGACCGCATCTGCATTTCGAGCTCTACCAGAGCGGCGAGGCGATCGACCCGCTGGGGACGGTCACCACGGTCGCCGCCTACGCTTCCGGTGGTTCCGGCGGTTCCGGCGATGCAGCCGTCGAGACGCTGACCGACCGCATCGTCCATGTCGAAAGCGGCGGCAGCGCGCGGGCCAAGAACCCGCTTTCGTCGGCGACGGGCGCCGGGCAATTCATCACCAAGACGTGGGTCCGGATGATGAACACCTACCGGCCCGATCTCGCCCGTTCGCTGTCGACCGCCGACCTGCTGGCGCTTCGCTACGACGCCACGCTGTCGCGCGAGATGGTGCGCAACCTGGCGCGCGAGGGCGAAGCCTATCTTCGCGCCCGCGGCCACCAGATCACCGCCGGGCGACTCTATCTCTGCCATTTCCTGGGCATGGAAGGCGCGGCCCAGGTGCTGGGGGCGCCGGGCTCTTCGCAATTGAGCGCCGTGCTCGGATCAGCCGTCATCCAGGCCAACCCTTTCCTGACCGGCAAGACGGCCAGCTATGTCGTCGACTGGGCCGAACGGAAGATGGGTCAGAAGGTGACCCGCGTGGCATCCGATCAGAGCCAGCAGACGACCACGACGCAGATCCGGCAGACATCGCCGGAGTTCGAAAAATACAAGCAGGCCGTCACGGCCCTCATAAACTCGATCCAGACTACACTTTAAGCCTGGGCTCCGGCGCCAGGCCATTGGTGTCGCTGCCGCCCGATGTTATCATAGCGCTCTTTTTTCGGGCTCCTTGTGAACCAAAACTGTGTTCGAGATCACATACGCCCAAGAGCCATTTTTGGCAGAAGCGAAATTTAGCATGCGCAGACACCGATAGCGCGCCCCGTGGGGCGGAGGGCTGATCCATGAAAACGTTCGCCGTGCTTGTGAGTGGATTTATCCTGTTTGTCCTTGCCGCGTTCAGCGCAGAGGCCGCCACGCCCGAAGCCGCCAAGCGCGTCGCGCTGGTCATCGGCAACAGCAAATATGTCAACGCGGTGCCGTTGCCCAACCCGGCCAACGACGCGCAACTCATCGCATCGACGCTGCGCAATGCCGGCTTCGACGTGATCGAAGGCGTCGACCAGGACAATCAAGGCATGCATAGCCTGATCAGCCGGTTCACCGAGGAATCCTACAATGCCGACCTCGCCGTCATCTTCTATGCCGGGCACGGCATGCAGGTCGACGGCAAGAACTACCTGATCCCGGTCGATGCCGAGCTGACGTCGCCCGCCTATCTCAAGACCCGCACCGTGCAGATCGACGAGTTCATGGCGGCGCTGCCGCCAGATCCAGCCGTCGGCGTCATCATCCTCGATGCCTGCCGCGACAATCCGCTGGCAAGGACGCTGGCCGCCTCGCTGCCGAAGAGCCGCTCGCTCGGCGCCGGCCTTGCGCCGGTCGAAGCGAAAGCGGACGGCGTCGGCACCGGCGGCGTGCTCATAGCCTACGCAACAGATCCCGGCGCCATCGCCTTCGACGGCAACGGCGTCGACAGCCCCTATTCGCTGGCTTTGGCCAAGCACCTGACCGAACCCGGCATCGAGATCCAGAGCGCCCTGACGCGCGTGCGCGGCGAGGTGACGGAAGCCACGCAAGGCCGGCAACGGCCCTGGCACAACGCATCGCTGGGGCGCGAGGTTTTCCTGGGCAAACCCGCGGCGGAAGCCGCGCCAGTCGCGGCACCGGTGGCCGATGCGGCCAAGACGACGGCGGCGGCCGCCCCTGCCCCCGTGGCCAGCGAGCCGCCCTCCTGGGAAGTCGAGCAGCGCCTGTGGGACGAGGCCTCGAAGAAGAATGCCATTCCGTTCTACGAGGCCTATCTCGAACAATTCCCGAACGGCCGCTTCGCCACGGTGGCCAAGCTCAACATCGATCAACTGAAGGACCCGAAGGCCAACAAGCAGGTCGCGGCCCTCGATGCGAATGGGGCTGACGCCAATGCCGGTTCGGCCGTGCGCACTTCGGTGGGCATCACCGACGCAATGAAGCAGACGCCGGGCACCGAGCAGACGGAAGGCGCGATCGGGCTCGATCGCGACGGCCGCATCGACCTGCAGCTGCGCATCGAGGCGCTGGGCAACGAGCTTGGCCAGGTCGACGGCAATATCGGTCCGCGGACGCGCCAGGCGATCGGCGTCTGGCAAGGCAAGAACGGCCTGCCGCAGACCACCTATCTGACGGGCGAGCAACTGGCGTTTCTGGTGATCCAGACCGACCCGATGATGGATGCTATCCGCGCCAAGAATGCCGCCGACCAGGCACGCGCGGCGGCGCCGAAGAAGCCGGTAGCGCAGAAGACCCGCACGCTGAAGCCGGTGGTGGCCCAAAAGCCGCGCAAGAAACAGCAGCAGGTCGTCCAGCGCAGGCGCAACAGCGAGACCGTGGTTCGCGAGGAAGGCCCGCCGCCGAACGACAACAACGACTTCCTGACCAAGGCGCTGATCTTCGGCACCGGTGTCGCGGTGGGCGGCGTGCTCAACAAGCCCTAATTTAATTGTCTTCACGCGATTCCGGACGGAAAACCGCCACACCCTTTTCCTGGAATTGCTCTAACAGAAAACGGAAGCCCAGCCTGTTGAGGCTGGGCTTCCGTTTGATTGCTTTGCGCAGGTCGGTGACTTGCGCCGGCCCTATTCCGTCCTGATCCGCATCTCCACCCGGCGGTTGACCGGATCGTAGGGATTGGCGACGCGCGGGTGCGACTTGCCCAGGCCGATCGCCTCGAGCCGAGCGGCCTGAACGCCGTTCGCGGTCAAGAAGGCAGCCACCGACTGCGCCCTTCTTTGCGACAGGTCCTGATTGTAGCGCGTTGACCCGGAAGCGTCGGTATGGCCTTCGACGACAAAGCTGAACGTGCTCAGCCGGTTGTCCCTCAGCGCCTTGGCGAACTCGTCGAGCTCGGTGCGCGCGGTCTGGTCGAGCTGGGCGGAATCCAGCCCGAAATTGATCATCATATCGAGCCCGGTTTTGCTGGGCCCCGCGTTCTTGTCGTTCTTGCTCTTACATTCTTCCTCGGTGCCGACGCAGATCCCGCGCGACGCGCCAAGATTGCCCGCGCCGGTGAAGAACTTCACGATGTCTTCGGATTTCTGAAGCGGATCAGCGGAAACGTGCGTCGAAAAAAGCACGGCCGCCAATGCAAAGGCTGAGCTGGCCAACCGCATGACCGTTACTCCTTGTTTGAGCGGATCTCGCTGCGGCGGAAAATACCAAATTTCGCGGCGGTTGTCTGTGAACAAACACACGCTTGGCGCGGCCGCTGTTTGTTAAGCTAATGCTTGACCAGCGCCGCGCTGGGGCTTCAGTATCTTCTTCCTAGTGAGGGCGTGGCAGCCATGGCCAAGGGGCTTCGGTTCAGGACGGCGCGGGATCTCTTCAGCGCTTGCCCTGCCGTCGCCCGGGACATGAAGGCCGCCCCCACCGACCAGCCTTCGATCGAGTTTTGCCGCGCGCTGCTGGCCGGGCGTGTGCCGGAGGAGGCAATCACCTTCTGCGCCTACCTCCTGCCCGAGCGGGCGGCGGTCTGGTGGGCGCATGAGTGTCTGAGCAACCTTGCGGAACTCCTCGGCGACAGGGATCTCGAATTGCTGGCGCTTGTCCGCGATTGGGTCGGCGAGCCCGGCAACCTGGACCATCGCACGGCGGTGGCCGAGGCCGTGGAGGTGCCACCGGTGACGCCCGTTTCCTGGATCGCCCTTGCGGCGGGTTGGCGCGACAGCGGTCCGGTCATTGACCAGGCAGCCGGATTTCCCACCGCCCATGCTGTCAGCGCGGGGATTCTGGCCGGGCTTGCGCGGGTATCGCTCGCGGACCGTTTTGCCGTGCTTTCAGCCTTCGTCGAAATGGGTATCCAGATGGCCGAGATGGAGGCGCAACAGCAATCGGCCGACGCCTATTAAAGCGCGTCGCGTCGAAGGCAACGCGCTTTTTTAGTTAGGCTCAAGCTCGGTCAGATACCCGCGTTCACTTGCAGCCGCCTTGCGCCCATTTCGCCAGCGCCACCTTGAAGCGGGTGCCCAGCGGGTGCTGCAGGCGCAGCACCGAGACATCGTTGGCGGCGAAATTCTTCGCCTGCTCGCACAGTCGCGCCTCGTTCCACTCATGGCAGCCGTCGCAGTGCTTGCCTTCCCAGGCCGACTTGTCGAGCCCCTCGACCGGGCTGAACAGCGGCTTGCCCTTGATCAGTTGGGCGATGCTCTTGCCGTCGATGGCCGGATCGCCGAACTTGACCGGGTGATCGAAAAGGATCGGCTCGTCCGTCGCCAGTTTCGGGATCTTCTGGCGCAGCAGGTTGAGCGCAAGCTGGTCGTCGCTCTGGCCTGGCGCTGCTCCGGTGTTGCGCGTATCGGAGCCTGCTTCGGTCTGCGGGGCGCTCGCCTCGCCGACGATCAGCGGCGCGTTGAGATCGACCTTGTGCAGGACGACCTCGGTGGTCAGCGAGACGTTGAGCCAGGGGCGCTGCTTGCCGGCCGTCGCCTTGAAGACGTCACTGGTCACCCTGTTCATCGCTTCGGTGATGGAGATGTTGGATTCGCCGATATGCTGGATCAGCGCCGCGGTGAAGGGCGAGTGCTCGCCCGATCCGTCAAAGGCAAGCTGGTTCGGACTGGCGGCGAAGGCGACGAGCGTGCCGGCGCCGCCATTCTCGATCGGAATTTCGGCTAGGCCGCTGGCCGCGCCCTTGACGCCCGCAGTCCTGGCCAGCACCTCGGCAAGCGGGTTGTCCCGGCAGGCGTCGAGGAACACCAGCCTGATGCTGGTCTCGCGCGACATCTGGCGCAGCACGAAATCGACCGACACCGCCTCGAAATCGAGCGAGGTCTCGTCCTCCAGCGCGGCATCGACCGGAAGCAGATAGTTCTTGCCCGAGACCTGCAGGCCGTGGCCGGCGTAGAAGAACAGCGCGACGTCGGCGCCGCGCACCTGCTTGGCAAACTGCGCGACGGTCGACTGCGTCTGCTGCTTGCTGAGGTCGAAACCGGAGACTACTTCGAAGCCCAGGTTCTTCAGGCGATCCGCCATGGCCTCAGCGTCACGCACCGGGTTGGTGAGCGGTGCCGCGTGCTGGTATTGCGAGTTGCCGAGCACCAGCGCGACACGGCGCTCGGCACTGGCGGCGGTCAAAGCCAGGAACATGGCAAGCAGCGCGAGCCCGACGGCTCGAAGCAGCCGGCCGCAACGGGCGATTGGGCCGGAGACCATCCCGACCTCAGTTCGCGAGCTTGGTGGCGGAGAATTCGATCCGCCGGTTGAGCGCCTTGTTCTTGGGCGTGTCGTTGGCGGCGACCGGCCGATCCTCGCCATAGCCGGCGGCACTGACCTGGCTGCGCGGCACGCCATCGGCGACCAGCGCGTCGGCGACCGCCTGGGCCCGCCGCTCGGAGAGCGCCTTGTTCGCCTCGGGCGATCCGTCGGAGTCGGTGTAGCCGGACACCTCGACCTTGAGGGCCGGGCATTTGCCGACGACGCCTTCGACCTCCGCCAGCAGCGGGCGGCTCTTCGCGTCGAGCCTTGCGCTCGCCTGCCGGAAGTAGATGGCGCCGGTGCGCGAGAGCACGGCGAACCTGTTGAGACACTCCTCGTCGCTGAAATTCGATTTCGCGGCATCGGTGGCGACGGGCCCGACGTCGGCCGCACTTGCCGCGACGGTCTGGACCGCGGCCGGCTTGCTGCCGTCGGCGGTGAAGACGAAGTCGAAGGACACCGACGCGGTCGGCACGATATTGGTCACATTGGCCGCCTGCTGCAGCTTGTCGACGTTGGGCAGCAGGCCGAAATCCTCGACATGGACCGCGACGGGCGCTTCCGAAGCGACGGAGACCTGGGTGTCGCTGATCATGGTGACGAAGATGCTGGCTTCGAGGTCCTTGTCGACGCCGTGCAGGCTGAGGCGGAAGGGCAAGGTCGCCTTGATCCTGCGTTTCGTCGGCAGGTCGGCGAATGCGGCGGGGTCCACCTTCGCCGTCAGTTCGGCGGTCGGGTACTTGAATGTCTCGAAGAACAGGAAGCGCATGCGGACGTTGCGAAGGTCGACGCCCGTATCGACCGAATTGAGGTCGAAGCTGATCTTGGCATCGCCGGCCGAGCTCAGCGTGCCGGTGATGTTCCTGATCTTGTTGGTCTCGACGATCGTGTTCTTCTTGACCGACTGATAGGTGAGCACCGAAGCGGAGGGATCAAGCGTCCAGTTCGGGGCGGCGTTGGCGGTTTGCGGTCCGAACAGCAGCAAAGCGAACAGCGCGGCGACGATGAGACCCGCGGCCCGTGCGGCGGCTTCCAACCGCATATTCCGCCAGAATGCGACGACTTCGACCATGGAACGCCCCCCAAGGACAACCCTATATCGATACCGGCACGTGACCGGAGCATAGAGCAGTTGCCCCTGCTTGGCGAGCGGTAGTAGTCGCTCTCCAAGTCTAAAATCCTGGCTGCGGAAATGGCTGACAAGACGGAGGCAAGCGAGCGATGGCGAGCAATGCCAAGGTCAAAGCAACGTCGCGACGGGCTGGCTTTCCGTCAAACGCTCATCCCCAACCACCGCTACCACCACCACTGCCGCCGCCGCCACCGCCACCGCCGCCCTGTGGAGGCACGACGACAGGTGTGGTTTCTTCCTGAACGGGTTTGATCAGTTTCTTGCCAGCGGCCTTTTTCTGCGTGACGACCTTTTTCTGCGTGACGACCTTTGGCGCGGTCGTCGTGCGAACGACCTTCGTTTTGTGCTTCGCCGTCGGGGTCGGCTCGACGGTGGGCGTCATGGTCGTGCAGCCCGCGACAGCCAGAGCGCCGGATAGGATTGTTGCGACGATTGCCTGTTTCGATGCCCAGCCCACCGCATTGCCTCCTTGCTGATCAGAACAAGTCCCGGCGCGGATTGGCTTGTTCCCAGACCGCCCTGGCCGTCTTGACCAGTTGATCGTTCAACGAGCCATCCGCCGAAATCTTCGATTTGAGTTCCCCGCGCAGCTGTTTCAGCGCCGCCGTTTTCGCCTTCGCTCCGAATTTCGCCAGAGTGGCCTTTGCGTCGGGAATTTCGTTGCGAAGATCGAGCGCGGCCGCGAATGCAAGATAGCGCACGGCTACCGCCTGGTCGGCCTTGTCGCCCCTCTGCATCTCCATAGCCGCGCGATCATAGGCAGCCGACTGGTCGCCGCGATCGGTCGCCAGCTCGAACAGCCTTTGCGCTTCGGCAAGATCCTGCTGCACGCCGACACCGTCCCTGTACATGCGCGCCAGGCTGCCGGGAGCGTAGGGCTGGCCAAGATCCATGGACTTCTGGAAAAGCGACTGCGCCTGCTTCGGGTCCTTCTCGATCCCCGTGCCGGCGAGATAATTGCGACCGAGCAGGTTCATGGAATACATGTCCTGCCGTTCGACGCCGGCCTTGAGGAAGGCCACGGCGCGGGCTGGATCGGCAGGCACGCCGTTGCGACCTTCCGTGAAGATCGCGGCAAGATCGTTCATGGCATAGGTGTGCCCCATCGCCGCCGCCTTGAGCAGCAGGTCCAGGCCCTTGCCGGTATCGCGCTCGACGCCGTAGCCGTTGAACAAGGCACGGCCCCATGACGTCATCCCGTAGGGATCGCCCTTGTCGGACGCCGCCGCGTAGAAGGTGTTGGCCTGCTTGCGATTGGCAGGCATCCCCGTTCCGGTCGCGTTGAGGTAGCCAAGCTCGAACACAGCGCGGACGTGCCCTTTGTCGGCAGCCTCCTGGATCGCCTTCTTCGCCTCCTCGACCTTGCCGACCGCAAGCAGTGCGCGTCCCAGCTCGTAGCGGAAGCGAGCGACGTCGGGGTAGGCCTTCACCGCCGCCCGGCAGACGTCCACGGCATTGCTGCTGATTTCGTTCGGCAGCAGGCCGGGGACGACGCCCTGCAGGTCGAGAGGCTCGCCGGCCTCCCTGTCGCAGGGCTCGACGCTGGGCGACAGCTTCATCGTTGCCTGTTTTGACGTAGCGTTGTCAGCCCTGATCTCGACACCGACTATGAGTGGTTTGGCTTCGCCTATCTGGGGTTCATAGCGCAGATGATCGACTTCATCGGCCATAAGGCTGGAATCCGGAGACAAGGTCCGGTCCGGCAACGACAGCGTGCCCGTCGCCGGATAGCTCGCGAGCTTCAGGCTGACCGCGGGGTCCTTGGTCGGGAAATCGATCTTCAGCGGAACGGGGCCGACGCCGACCGGGACGGCGATGTCGCGGTTCTCGATCGCCTCGGCGGCGCCGGCGATGTGGATGCCGCGCTCCAGCACCGCTTGCTTCTGCTCTGCCTCGAGCGAGGCGACGAGCTGCTGGCCTTCGGCGCCCTCGCCGTTCTTGACCCGGAACACGAGGATGCCCTGGGATTCGCCACCCCAATTGTCGCGCGTGGCATAGGCCAGCATGTCGACCTCTTCCTGCGCGCCGGAACCCTTTGGCACATCCATCTCGAGGCGCGGCAGATCCTTGCCGGCGATCAGCTGGCCGGTAGCGACAGGCTTGCCGTCCAGCATCAGGCGTCCAAGCGCCGGCGGCCTTTCGATGCTGACGGTGATTGCGCCGCCATCGACATCGACCGGCTCCGGCAGGTCGAGAGCGACAGGCCCGACGCCCGACGGCACGACCTTCTCCAGCACCGGCGGCAGCGCGGGTCGGCTGGCGCGGCGCATCAGCACCACCTCGTCGATCAGCGAGGAGTTTTCCCAAGGGACCTGCTTGCCGTCGGTCGCCTTGACCACGTCGCGGCGCACGGCCGCCATCACGGTGCGTATCTCCTGGTTCGGCGCCAGAGCGCGGCGCGAGAAGGCGGATGAGAATGGACTGAGGTCGCCGGTTCCGTCATAGGCGGCAGCGCCGGGCTCGGTGGCGAAGGCAATCAGCGTATTCAGCGAGCTCTTCACCTGCGCGAGGCCGGCGCCGCCAGCGGCGATCAGCTGATCGCGCAGCCAATAATCCTTGCGCGGAAACGGATTGTTGCGGCAGGCGTCGAGGATGATCACCTGGATCTTCGACTTCGAGC